>NZ_RSAM01000005.1:0-217613 GCF_009377945.1 Salinivibrio sp. VYel1
ATCGTCACCATTTCAAGTTCATATTGGTGTGGAGAAGGTTCTTGAAGCATACCGGAGCATCCCTATTGCGACACTCCTATTAGATCAAAGGTCTAGCTCGAAAGCTAGACCTTTGTCAGCAGTCTGAGGCGCCTTTGTGGCGCCTTTTTCATTGTGAGTTCTTCCTCTGCTTTTCCGTTCCTACCTCGTCATCTTCTTCACGAACACCACCACAAAGAGCGCCATGGTAAAGCTCCCCAGAAATGCCTCAAAAGCAGCAATAAAGCGAGCAAAGCCAGACGGTGTAATATCGCCATATCCTAGGGTGGTAAAGGTCACCACGCTGAAATACAGCGCATTCAGCAACTCATAAAAGCGGGCTTCGACGCCAGTCAGATCCGGATAAATCGGGTTGGCTTGTGTGGTACCCAGCGCAAAATACGCCAGCGCACAAGACGCAATCACTAATACGGAAAAAATCACTACCCGTAACGGATCCTCACCGTAACCACAAAACAAATCGACCGTCTTCGATAGTGCGCGCTGAAAGCCGAGCTTCGGCATCTGATAACGGCGAAACCGCATTTCCTTTTTGAAAAAATATCCCGCTACATCAAACAGCTCTTGTTTTTCACATTGTTTGCGGATGTTGCGGCATACCTCTTCCGATTCTTGGAACAAAGATTGACGCCGAGACGGATCCTTTTCCAAAAAAGCCAACCGCTCTTGCTTAAGTTGCGCTCCCCAATCGACATTTTCGAGCCCCGTGCGCGCCATATCCGCCCCCAATAAATTGCTGCCATCGAGACGGGTACAATTAAGGTTGGCGCGCAGTAAATTGGCTTTCATTAGCGACGCATTGCGTAAGTCCAGGCCAAAGCAATGCGCTTCGGTTAAATTCGCACGATAGAAATCCGCACCTTGGCAGGAGTAACCTTGCTTGTTACCACGATTGACCAAATGAATGTCAGTCAAGTTGGTGCGCGCCAGCTGAAAACCATCCAGTGGCCGGCCCGAAGCTGCCCACGCTTCTACATCCGCTTTTACGTCATGGTGTCGCTTGTCAATGTTAGGATCATGCCAATAGCAAAGACCGGACTCACCCGCTTGCTGATCACATTGCCACCCATTTCGCGCTTTAAACCCACATACTTTACCGCTCATCGCTCGCCCTCCTATTTCTATTTTAGAAAGGACGTGCCAACTCGCCAGCGAACATGCCGTTCAATCAAGGGAGAGGGAAAGCAAATAACTAAGACGAGGAGTCGTCGTTTAGTTCATCGAACAAAGAAGGTTGGTAAGGCAGGGGCTCTGCGTCTAAAGCCGCATCTTGCGCCTGTTTTCTTTTCGCACGCAAGATGCGCAGGTAACGCTGATGGCAAAGGCGGACGACAT
Organism: Salinivibrio sp. VYel1; assembly: GCF_009377945.1. Taxonomy (NCBI): domain Bacteria; kingdom Pseudomonadati; phylum Pseudomonadota; class Gammaproteobacteria; order Vibrionales; family Vibrionaceae; genus Salinivibrio; species Salinivibrio sp. VYel1. The sequence goes on from NZ_RSAM01000005.1 coordinate 1,375, forward strand.
TGCGTTTTTGCTCGTTGGTAAACGTATACCAGTGAACACGCTCGTCGCGGCTGCGAAAGCATCCTTTGCAATAGCCTTTATTGTTGACCTGACAGATGCCTTTACACGGGTTCGGCACCTCGAAAAAATCGAGCTGTTCCACGTCGACCTCCCTGCTGATTCTTTCATTCAAGCGGGTGGGCAACGAAATTGCAAATTTAGATTAAAACAACCCCAGTTGCGGCAGCGCCAACGTATCAAACTCTTTGCCAATAAAAGGTAAAATACCGTCAGCAATCGGCTTAAGCTGTTTATCGATATAGTGCTGATAGTCAATTGGACTACGCAAATAATCGCAGGGTTCCGGGCCATTTACCGTGATCACGTATTCTATCCAACCACCACGCTGATATTGCTCGGGACGCCCAAGTTTACGGTTTTCGCTCTCTGCCATCCGCGCCGCGCGCACGTGCGGTGGCACATTTTTTTGATACTCCGCCAAGGGTCGGCGCAGCCGTTTGCGATAGACCAATGCATCGTCATGCTCACCCTGATTGGTACGCTCGACAATCTCACGAATAAACCCGTCTACCTCGTCACCATCAAACACACGTTGGTATAACTGTTTTTGGAAAGTTTGTGCCAACGGGGTCCAATCGGTACGAACGGTTTCTAACCCCTTAAACACCAGTGTTGCCTCGCCAGACTGTCTGTCTACTACGCGGCCGGCGTAGCGCTTTTTACTGCCCGTTTCTTGACCCCGAATGGTGGGCATGAGAAAGCGTTGGTAATGGGTTTCGTATTCGATTTCTAAGGCCGAGTCTAACCCATATGTGTCGCGTAAATGGCTTTGCCACCAGCGATTGATTTCACTCACTAATTGCTGACCAATACGGTCCGCTTGTTCGCTCGATTGCTCACCACCCAAGGACACAAACGTCGAGTCCGTATCGCCATATATGACCTCAAAGCCCTGCGCCTCAATCAATTCACGGGTGGTTTTCATGATTTCATGGCCACGCATGGTAATCGACGATGCCAAACGATGATCAAAAAACCGGCACCCTTGTGAGCCCAGCACCCCATAAAAGGAATTCATTATGATTTTTATCGCTTGTGAAAAAGCTTTTTCACCGGCTTTTTTTGCCCGGTCGCGGGCTTGCCACAAATCATCAATCAAGGCGGGGAGATAATGTTTTTCACGATGAAAGACGCCGCCTCGAAAGCCTGGCACCGTGTCCGCGTCCTGCCCTGCCTCTTGCGCTTTAAGTCCTTCGATAAGCCCCAAGGGATCGATAAGGAAGGTGCGGATAATAGAGGGATACAGCGATTTGAAGTCCAAGACCAACACCGAGTGGTACAACCCAGGCTTTGAGTCCATCACATAACCGCCGGGGCTTGCTATCCACCCTTCACTGGCAAGGTTAGGCGCCACATATCCCGATCGGTGCAGGCGTGGTAAAAACAAGTTGGTAAAGGCCGCTACCGAGCCCCCTACACGGTCAAGCTCCACCCCGGTTAACCGCGATCGTTCAATGAGAAAGTCGAGTAAATGGGTGTGAGCAAATATACGGTTGACTAAAACACAGTCTTGTAAGTTGTAGGTGGCCAGTGCGACTTTGTCGTGATGAAACATGCGATTGATGGAGGCCATGCGATCATGGGGATTATCAATCGCTTTTCCCTCTCCCAATAACGTTTGTGCAACCGCCTCTAGCGCCCATGAACGAAACCCATAAGTCGCGGTTTTTAGTGCGTCGATACCATCAATCACCACCCGCCCCGACAAACTGATAAAGCCAGGTTTATTGCTCCCCCCATCCCGCCAATAAGCTCGCTCTCCGCCACGCCCAAGACGTAGATCACGTTGATAGATGTGGGCGCGCTTCACAAGCAAGCGAAAGTCAAAATCAATCACATTCCAACCCACCACAACGTCAGGATCGTAATAGGCAAACCATCTTTCTAGCGCGCTCAGTAATGCTTCTTCGTCATCGACCCACTCTATCCAATCAGGGGCATTGTCTTGCGGGCTGCCCACCATGATCACTCGGCTATCTTTTTCACTCGCGAGTCCCACTGAATAAAGTTGCCCTTTTTGTGAGCATTCAATATCCAAAGACACATGATGCAATGTGGGGGTGTAGTCTGCTTGTTTCGCTTTGCCTTGCGTCACCTCTAGGTAACCTTGGCGTTGACGTGCTTGACCGGTGAACAACAAGCTGCCACAAATGTACCGCTCCATTAAATAGCGGTCGGCGAGCCGAATATCCCCTTCATACAAAGGAATAGCCGCCCCGCTTATCACCCTCTGCCCCTCTTGCGCGCGCTTCACACTACTGAAATAACAAGCCGCCACGGGGGTGTGTTGAAAGGTGGATAATGACACCGCTTTACAGTAAGCATGAGGATCAACCGATGGGAGTAAAGCATCCACTCGCGCTTTTTCTTCTTGAGGCACAAAAAACACGCTTTGCTGATCATCAATACACAGCTTTACGGGACCATCTGGCGTCGATAGCCACAGTACAATCGACGTGGTTTGGCCGCGATCACGCTGTTGGCGCGTGATCACGAAGCCTTGCTGCATGTAGGACGAAGAGAGTGAGGACACAGGCGTTATCACGGTTGCATTGTGTAGGTCATGTGTTCAGTGTAACAAACCCCACCAACCACTGTATAGATAAACAGCCCTAAGTAAGTTGGTCGGGATCCTCAGCGCGCCCGGCAACACCAATGACAACTACCCCAACCACCACGACCACAGCCGCGCTAGTGAGTCGCATATTCATCATGCTACTTTGATCCCAAGCCACCAGACCCATTAAGGCGAGCAAGACGGCCACCCAAACGAGCTGTTGTGCCAACAATCTCTGGGTTGATGCCATCATACGCCAAAATACCCCAGCAGCGAACACAAACAATGCACCAGCAAGGACAGCAAACCCAACACCGCGCAGAGAAAGAAAACCATTGGGTAAGGTAAAGATGATTAGGGGCAGCACCAACAATAAACTCATCCGTAAACTGGTCGCCACGATGACGTCAGCTTGATGAGCACCTTGGGTCACTTGTAGCCAAAAACTCGCCCATGCAGCACCACTAATCAGCCCTAGCACCATGCCTAACGGACTGGGGGCATACATGCCCGGCGCGAGTAAATATCCCAGTCCCGCGAAAATCAACATTAACCCCATCCACAACCAATGTTGATGCGTTGAACGGGATACCAGCCCCAAGACACCTTGCACACTCGCCACCACGACCAATCCCAAGGTGGCGATATCAAGTAATCGGCAGGCGAATACCGCGCTGGTCACCGCCAGGAAAAGCAAGCCTGCAAGGCGCCATGTGGTAAAATGCGGCATTTGACGCGAGGCGAGAGCTTCCCCTTGCCAACGGTTGGCCACGTCCTTTAGCGGGGAAAATCGCTGCCCTACCAACGCCATGACGGCGGCAGATAACAACCAAAGGCCAATGTAACTGGCCGGATCAATCCATTGATTAATCACACGGCGGCCCACCTCGGCATTGATCACCGCAACCACAACCACCACTAACGCGCCAATGACACGATTCGCTCTTTTCATTCGTCCTCATACCTTATTACTGATTCTTTCAACAAGACCGAACGCAGCCACCCATTCTTTCAACCCTTTGTTGTCTCTTGCGGACGCGATACAATACGCGTTTGTTCGTTTCCGGGAAGTATGCATGTCAGATCCGAAAAGCAAAGCGCTCAAAAAAATTGCTAAGTGTCTCGAGCTCAGCAATTCCGCCAATGTGAATGAGGCAGCGCAGGCGATCAAAATGGCCGAGCGGCTGATGCGTAAGCATGGTCTCGACCAGGACGACATTGACTTCATCAGCATGGGCAAAACGCGCTCAGAAAAGCTATTACCCGCTTCAATTGGCCAATCGATCTTAAAAATCATTCGCGGTATCAATAGCCGGTTTGGGGTGGAGTGTGTGCTCGTCAATCACAAGGGGCTAAAGCAGGCCGAGTTTATTGGTGATGCAGACCGTGCCATCTTTGCGGCCTTTGCCTTCGATGTGGTCTATCGTGATATGAATGAACATATCGGCCAGTTTCGCAATAGCTTTGCAGGCACAGGCACCAGTACGCAAGAGGTGACGCGGCGCGTACAGTCATTTACCACAGGCTGGCTTGAGGGCGCGCTCGATAAACTTCCTCAGCTTGACGCGCGTGATAGCGACGACAAAATCAAAAGCTATATCGATAAAGAGTTCGCCAATATTGACCGCGAGACCTTTAAGCAGCAACTGAAAGAAGCCATGGCGGCCATGACAGATGACTACGAGCGTGGAATGAAAAAGGGCCGCGAAATCTCAGTCAGCCGCCCTGTGAATGGGCAAGGCCCACAAAAGCGCCTGACGGGGACCCGAAAGTCATAACCTTGATGAATCACAGGCCGGCTTATGTCCGGCCTTTGTCAGCACTTTCCCATCAATAAGACACCTGTGTTAAACACGTCAAATCATGGTCAAATCGCTTCTCGCCTATTGTGTTACACGCCTCTCAGGTCTAGCCTAGGATCCACGTCACGTTATCAATGGCTATTGGCGCTGCCCGCTGGCAGTCCAGTTGCTATGAGCTAATGTGAGCCTATAACAAGCAGCAAATGCGTAAAATAATTCTTCATATCCTTACTGAGGAGACAGTGGCATGAAAAAAATAGTGACAAGCCTAGGGTTATTAATCGCGGTGGCACCTACCGCCTATGCACAGCAAGACAGTGGCCTATATATGGGTGGCCGCATTGGTCCTTCGTTTTTAGAAGATAGCTGTGTGACTGACACCGATTGCGGAGATTCAGAGCTCGGCGCGGGGATAATCACCGGGTATGATTTCAACGATTGGTTTGCGCTCGAAGGCACCTATGATTACTTAGGCCGCTTTGATACCGCATTTGACCAATCAGGTACCACTGTTGGCGCCTCGGGCGATCTGACTGCGTTGACACTTGCGCCCAAGTTTTCTTATCACTTCAAACCTGATACGGCGCTTTACGGTAAGCTTGGTGGCGCCATGTGGGACTTTAATAGCAACGCCGGCGATCGTGATGATGTGTCACTGATGGGTGCGTTAGGTGTCGATCACCAAGCGACTGAAAAACTTAACGTTCGCCTTGAATATCAGCACATCAACGATATGGATGATGGCTACTTCTCAAGCGTCGATAACAATTTGGTCACTGTCGGTATGACGTATCACTTTGGACGCACTAACCACGAGCCAATGCCAGAGCCGATGGTTGAAGAGCCAGTGATGGAAGAGCCAGAGCCTGCACCAGAGCCACAACCCGTGGTTGAACCACAATCAATCGTGCTCTCGGAAGCCGGCGAAACCGAAATGTTTGGTTTTGATAAAGCCACACTCTCTGACCAAGCGGCGGCATCATTACAACCGCTGGTTGACCGCTTACTTCGCCACGAACAAGCCACCGCGACGATTGTGGGTCACACGGATAGCAAAGGCCCAGCGGCTTACAACCAGAAACTGTCTGTTGAGCGCGCACAAGCGGTGGCAGATGTGTTCTTGGATGCGGGTATCGATGCGAGCCGCCTCACCGTCGAAGGCAAAGGCGAAGCCGATCCCATCGCCAGTAACAACACGCCGGAAGGACGCGCACAAAACCGCCGCGTTGAGGTTACCTCGCCCGAGATCGTGTACGTGGAAGTCAATTAACGCCACCCGCGCTTAAAATGACTTAAACGCCCAACAGGCCACCGTTTGAGCGGTGGCCTGTTTTGTTGTGCTCGCGAGATTAAAAATTGACGGAGGGCGCGACAACACCTTGTAAATGGTTCTGCATCAAACGGTCTATTTCGATTCTGTCTTGATCACTCACGCCCGCCACCCGCGGGTATCTTGGCGCTGAGCGATCGTTATGATAAGCGCCTTCCCATCCCTGAGTGGTGGTTAAAAAGGCGCGAGCAAAGTCCGTCGAATAGCGCAAACACCCTGCCATTACCGTATCCACATAGGATTGCGCAATCGGCTTATCTGCATCTGGGGCACGCCGTGCATCAGCAACGTATACATACACGGGACCATCCAGGATAACGTCTTCGGGCAAAACAATGTTTGATTCGGCTAACTGTAAACGCTGATAACCCGCTTCGCGCCGATCAAAATCGGGCAGTGATTCTGGGTCAATGTTTACCAATACCCCGTTGCATTCACCCTCCCCTTCAAGCACCACCAGCGGTGAGATAAATGCCTCACTCACATTGCTCCAGTGGCGGCTAAGTCCACTGACAGTCACCGGACAGGCCCACCCTGAGTCGCCTGTCAGCGCCCGTGAGGCTGGATTCATCAAACTCCCGTACCCAAATAGATACATGACGTTGCAAACTCCTTTATTGCATTCGCTGGCAGAACCAGAGGCGCTGCCTTGCTTTTCTCACTGAAATTGCCAGAATATCCGGCAATGTTGTCAACAAGGAAGTGATAATGGAACCACTCGATAAGCTGGAAGCACATTTTAAGCGCCTTTCGCATTTTCAGCACCTTGCCGCAATCTGCGGTTGGGATCAAGCCACCATGATGCCCAGCGGGGGCAGTCAAGCCCGTGCCGACGCCATGGCTGAATTGGCACTCTATACCCATCAGCAACTCACTACGCATGAACTGCATGACTGGTTTAGCGCGTTGGATGAACAACAAGACCGGCTCAATGACGCCCAACGGGCCAGCCTCAGAGAAATGAAGCGTCAGTGGCAACATGCCAGTGTACTCCCTGACACCTTAGTGAAGGCCAAATCCTTAGCCGGTGCCAAATGTGAACACGCCTGGCGACAGCAGCGTCAAAATAACGACTGGGACGGCTTCGCCAAAAATCTCAAAGAAGTAGTGGCACTCGCGCGCGAAGAAGCTCACATCCGAGCCGATCAAAAAAACTGCTCGCCCTATGACGCTTTACTGGATCTTTACGAGCCAGACATGACCGCTAGCCGCATCGATGAAGTGTTTGGCGAGCTTAAAACATGGCTACCAGACACCATTCAAGCGGTAGTGGATAAGCAAAGCCAGCAAACCACACGGTTGCCCGAAGGTCCCTTTGCAGAGGCTCAGCAAAAAGCCTTAGGCGAGAAAATGATGGCGCTGCTGGGTTTTGACTTCGAACATGGTCGATTAGACGTCAGCACTCATCCATTTTGTGGTGGCGTGCCAACCGATGTGCGCATTACTACCCGCTACGACGAGCAGGACTTTACCTCAGCATTAATGGGCGTGATCCATGAAACGGGGCATGCGCGCTATGAGCAAGGACTACCCAAACACCTTGCCGGCTTGCCGGTTGGCAAAGCGCGCTCAATGGGTGTGCATGAGAGTCAAAGCCTATTTTTTGAAATGCAGCTCGCCCGCAGTGAACCCTTCGCAACATTAATCTGTCAGCAAGCCAAGCAGGCCTTTAACCGCCAAGACGATCCCGCGTTTCAGGTCGAAAACCTCCACCGCGTGCTCACTCAGGTATCACCTGGCTATATCCGCGTCGACGCCGACGAGGTCACCTACCCCGCGCACATTATGCTGCGCTATGACATTGAACGCGATCTGATCAGTGGCAAGATGGAGGTCGAGCATATCCCTGAGCGCTGGGACAACGCAATGCAGCAATATCTTGGCCTCAGCACCGCCGGGAATTTCAAAAACGGCTGCATGCAAGATATCCACTGGACCGATGGCAGCTTTGGCTACTTCCCGACTTATACGCTAGGGGCCCTCTATGCCGCGCAATTGATGCAAGCGATGCGCCAGCAATTGGACGTGGATGGCATTATCGCCAGCGGCAATCTGTCACCGATATTTGATTGGCTGTCCCAACATATCTGGCAACGCGCCAGCACCACCTCAACCGATAACCTACTCAAAGACGCCACCGGCGAAACCCTCAATCCCACCCACTTCCGCGAGTATATTCAAGGGCGGTATTTGTAAGCCTCTCTACATTCCCCACGCCAGCCCAGCTGGCTTGGGTTTCTTCAGGTTAATCTGTTAATTCCATCACATTTCTGTACAATGCGCGCTCAGTCGTATTTATCTTTACACCCTCCTCGCTGGGCCGTGGATTTATCGCTTGTCATAAACGATACGGGCCTTGTTTGAGTACAGTCGCTAGGAAACTCTTTTGATTTCAATCGCCAATATCACCATGCAATTTGGTGCCGAGCCGCTATTCGAAAACATCTCTGCCAAATTTGGTAACGGAAACCGCTACGGGTTAATCGGTGCCAATGGTTGTGGCAAATCAACTCTGATGAAAATCATGAGTGGTGCGCTCACGCCTACCGCAGGCAATGTGTCCGTCACCCCAGGACAAACCTTGGGCGAGCTCAGCCAAGACCAATTTGCCTATGAGCAGTATTCAGTGATTGATACGGTGATGATGGGTGACCGCAAGCTGTGGGAAATCAAGCAAGAGCGAGAGCGCATTTATTCTCTGCCGGAAATGAGCGAAGAAGACGGTATGGCCGTGGCGGAACTAGAAAGCCAGTTCGCCGAAATGGGCGGTTACACCGCCGAGAGCCGCGCGGGCGACATTCTGCTACAAGCGGGTATTGCCGAAGAGCTTCACTTTGGCCTGATGGCGCAAGTGGCGCCGGGGTGGAAGTTGCGCGTGCTGCTTGCTCAAGCCCTGTTTGCCAATCCTGATATTTTGCTGTTGGATGAGCCAACCAACAACTTGGATATTCACACCATCAACTGGTTGGCCGGTGAGCTTCAGCAGCGCCAGTGCACCATGATTATCATTTCTCACGATCGTCATTTCCTTAACGCCACGTGCACACACATGGCCGATATCGATTTTGGTGAGCTTCGTGTTTACCCCGGCAACTACGATGACTTTGTCGCAGCATCCAGCTTGGCACGCGAGCAATTACTGGCCAGCAATGCCAAAAAAGAAGCCGAACTGAGTGAGCTGCAAGACTTTGTTAACCGTTTTGGGGCCAATGCCTCCAAAGCCAAACAGGCCAGCTCTCGTGCGAAACGCATGGAAAAAATCCAACTTGATGAAGTCAAAGCATCCAGTCGCGTGCACCCGTATATCCAATTTACGGAAAGTAAAAAGCTCCACCGTCAAGCGGTCGAATTGCGCGAGGTAGGCCATGCCTTTGACGATTCGCCCCTGTTCCGTGGTGGCCACTTCTTACTGGAAGCCGGCTCGCGTCTCGCCATTATCGGCGAAAACGGGGTGGGTAAATCAACGCTGCTACGCTGTTTGGTCGGTGAGCTTGCGCAAAGCGAAGGCACGATCAAATGGTCAGAGAACGCATCCATTGGTTACTGTGCGCAAGATAACAGCGCTGAGTTTGATAACGATCTCACCGTGTTTGAGTGGATGTCGCAGTGGCGTACGGCCAAGCACGATGATTTGATGGTTCGTGGCATTTTAGGCCGCTTACTGTTTTCGGCTGATGATGTGAATAAAAAAGCCAAAAGCTGTTCAGGGGGCGAGAAAAACCGCCTGATGTTTGGCAAATTGATGATGCAAGATATCAATGTGATTGTGATGGATGAGCCGACTAACCACATGGATATGGAAGCCATCGAATCTCTCAACAAAGGGCTAGAGCAATTCCCTGGCACCTTAATTTTTGTCAGCCACGACCGTGAATTTGTTTCCTCACTGGCCACCGACATTATTGAGATAAAAGATCAGCAATTGATCCACTTTAATGGCAGTTACGATGAGTACCTCGCCCATTTAGAAAAAGTGCGTGCCGTGGCTTAACGCTGAGACTCGCCAACACTTTGCCGCTGAGGTGCTTTATTTCAGCGGCGATCCTCGCTATACCTAGATCACGGTTCTCTTTTCTGCTTAATGGATGATCATGATGAAATACGCGGCGACCTTTCTGACGCTCTCAAGTCTTATTTTCGCAACACCAAGCTACGCACTGTTCGGCCAAGGCGATAAAACGACCGATGTGATGACGCAAATGGCGACGCAATTCGCGGATGACCAGGCCAGCCAATCTCCCCTTGTCCAGTCGATTACCGACCAAGTGGATGTAAGTTCAACGCAAGCCGCCGGCGGCGCTACTGCATTGTTAGCGATGGCAGCTAATAACCTCACCGGTAACAACCAACAAGAGCTTGCCAATCTCCGCCCCGATTTAACATCACTGTCTTCGCTACTTGGCGGTTCAGGCGTCAGCAGCGGCATTGGCTCCATCAGTGCATTATACGACGTCACACAGCAACTCGGGATTGACCCTGCAACGCTTCAACAATTTGTGCCCATTGTGCTTGAGTACCTTGGGCAACAAGGTGCCAGTCAAGGGTTGCTCAGTTCCCTTACCCAACTTTGGCCCTAACCTCACACTCGCTTTCCACACGCGGCCTTGAGGGTCGCGTGTTTATTTAACAAACCGGCAAGAAAAAAGCATCGAGACGCGTTATCATATCCGCCTTGTTGTTCAACGCCGTGTGATTATGCCTACCTTTTCTCTCTCTGCGATCCCCATCGGGATCCGCTATATGCTCCTCTCTGCACTCGGGTTCGCGCTCATGTCGGCCTGTGTGAAATATGTCAGCATCAACGGCATCCCAGTGTTTGAGATTGTGGCATCGCGAGCCTTGGTCTCGCTAATCATCAGTTATTCCGATGTCAGACGCAAAGGCCTATCACCTTGGGGCAACAACAAACCGTTACTTTTATTGCGCGGCGTATTGGGAACCATGGCATTGATGTGTGTGTATTATGCGGTAACGACGCTGCCACTCGCCGAAGCCACCGTGTTGCAATACACCCACCCAGTATTTACCGCCTTCCTAGGGCTCGTGCTGCTTAAAGAGCGTTTACAAGGGGCGACGTTAGTGTGTATCGCCCTGTGTTTAACCGGGCTCTATATTATGGTGCAACCTAACCTCAATGCATCCATTGACGATGCACTTCCTACCTTTAGCGTGGTAGTGGCGTTAATGGGCGCATTCGGCAGCTCGATTGCCTATGTGATTGTGCGCAAACTCAGTCGCACCGAAGACAGCTCAGTGATCATCTTGTATTTCCCCATGATCGCCTTACCGGTTTCCACCGTGCTGATGTGGCCGTCTTTTGTACTGCCCAGCCTGTCACTGACCTTGCTGTTGGTGTTAGTCGGCGTCTTTACCCAAGTTGGCCAATACGGCTTAACTAAAGCGATGCAAACCCAACAAGCGGGACAAGCCTCTGCCTACGCCTATATTCAAATCGTGTTCTCGACATTAATTGGGGTATGGATATTTAACGAAGTGCCCTCGATCTGGACATATATCGGTGGCGGGTTAATTGTCGCTGGCGCGTTGTTCAATGCCGTGGGACACCGCCTCTTTCGGCGACGTATCGTATAACACTCGCATATTCAAAGGTTTAATACGAGCAAAACTGGCTTCATTTGAGGCCAATTTTGGTTTGCGAAGCCTCCTTCGTCAATGGCATAAGCGCCAACTCGATCGTACAAGCTTGGTGTGATTTGCTCCGCGCGCCTCCGACATTGAGGCTAACGATTAACCTCGATCGTGACAGGCGCCCGTTGGCAATTTCCACATATCCAACACCGTGCTGGGGCTTGTGTCACCCACGCTGCCTATGCGGCAGTGAACCATCATGGCTAACATCGACGGCCAGCCGAATTTTTCTAAGCTGCCTGTGCGTAGAGATACAAGGTCGGACAAGCGCCAGTGCAATGTCAGCCATCTATTATCCAAGCGGACTGCGCGCCTCCGACATCGGCGCCAACGATTAACCTCGATCGTGACAGGCGCCCGTTGGCAATGTCCCCTATCCAACATAGTGTTGGGGCTTGTGTCATCGTCGCTGCCTGTGCGTAGATCGGACAAGCGCCAGTGCAATGTCAGCCATCTATTACCCAAGTGGACTGCGCGCCTCCGACATCGGCGCCAACGATTAACCTCAATCGTGACAGGCGCCCGTTGGCAATGTCCCCTATCCAACATAGTGCTGGGGCTTGTGTCATCGTCGCTGCCTGTGCGGCAGTGAACGTAAGACCGTCAATATCACCCATATCCAGCTTTTTCTAAGCTGCCTGTGCGTAGGTCGGACAAGCGCCAACTCGATCGTACAAGCTTGGTGTGATTTGCGCCGCGCGCCTCCGACATTGAGGCTAACGATTAACCTCGATCGTGACAGGCGCCCGTTGGCAATTTCCACATATCCAACACCGTGCTGGGGCTTGTGTCACCTACGCTGCCTATGCGGCAGTCAACCAAAGACTTGGTTTCTTGAGGGGGCGATTAGATTTTCTAAGCGGCCTATGCGGCAGTGAACAGCCCCTTTCGCCATATCGTCTGCATCTAAGCTTTCTAAGCTGCCTATGCGGCAGTGAACTCTTGCCGATATCGATCAGAACATACAGTCGTTTTCTAAGCTGCCTGTGCGGCAGTGAACACCGCCGTCAACAATATCAGCAAGGTCTTGTATTTCTAAGCTGCCTGTGCGGCAGTGAACAAAAAACAAGTATGGAGTGCCGACACCCTTATTTTCTAAGCTGCCTGTGCGGCAGTGAACGGAGTCATACGATTTGATTAACGCGTACTTGGTTTCTAAGCTGCCTGTGCGGCAGTGAACTTTCTCAAAGACGCGCGGGTCAACCATTGTGATTTCTAAGCTGCCTGTGCGGCAGTGAACCGGGGGCAATTGACGCTCTGAAAAAGTTCATTTTTCTAAGCTGCCTGTGCGGCAGTGAACAAGAACAACAAAGGAATGTGCCCCCCGTAGTTTTTCTAAGCTGCCTGTGCGGCAGTGAACACGCCAATGGCGACCCTGTTGACGATGTGTCATTTCTAAGCTGCCTGTGCGGCAGTGAACAGCACCAGACTATTATGCCTCTAGCTAATGGATTTCTAAGCTGCCTGTGCGGCAGTGAACCGTAAGTCGGTTGGCCTGCCTGCAATATTGATTTTCTAAGCTGCCTGTGCGGCAGTGAACAGTAAGTACCGCGTTGCTGGATTGGACGTGATTTTCTAAGCTGCCTGTGCGGCAGTGAACAAAAACTGGTCGAGGGTTTTGCCCTGGATGTTTTTCTAAGCTGCCTGTGCGGCAGTGAACTAAGCGATTAGTTAAGGACTTTAAAGCAACAATTTCTAAGCTGCCTGTGCGGCAGTGAACTATAGAATAACGTAACAATCGTCAGTGACAACAGGCCGTTAGGATAAAAATGGACTTTTACCCTTGTTAAAAAGCACCTGCTGTAACTGACTGTATTTTCGGTTTATTTTTAAAGAGCCAAAAAGAAGGGGTAAAGAGGGGTTGCCCCCTCAAAAACACGGCACCGCACTTTGCTGGTCGGGCTCTCGTCTGCTTAACCCATAACAGGTGAATGGTTGGCCATTATTGGGCGGCTGTTTGGTGAGTTCCCGCTCGATATACAGGGCGAACTCGGTATTTGGCTGCCCTGCTCGTTTTTGGCTCGACAGGCTGGTCACTTGAATAAAAGGCAGGGACCAGCGTTTGTCGTCCGTTTTAATGTTTTCCAACAAACGACGCTTTACTTCCTCCTCATCGTAACCATTTTTGCTGGCAATCGCGGCCGCTCGCCGATCGAGTTTTTTATACAGTCGCTGCGGCGATTTGTAGTTCCAGCGTTTAAAGTAGGCATAGTCTTTCACCCCGTCTGGCACCGGCTTAACGGCTTTGATATGCACGTAATCGGTCAGGCGTGACAGCCAGCGCTGAATATTAAGCTGCTCAAATGCCGCCTCAGTTTGCGCAAACAGACGCAACCGATGGCCGAGTGGAAAATCACCTTGGCGGTAATCCGGAAACCCCACCGCAATGGCCGATTGATTCGGTCCGATTTTGTTTTCCGCTAAGGCAATGTGCACTTGCTGAAACACCTTGTGCCAGAGAAAATCTGCCGAAATATCGGTGTCGGGCAACAAGGTGATATCAATGTAATACTGCATTGTGCCTCCTTACGCGCCAAACACGCCGCCGCGGATCAGCATCGCCATAATGTAATGCTGCTGCTCGAGCGTTGGGGTTTTGTCTTTTAACATCCATCCATCGAGCAAGTTGTAAAAGTCGTTCTTTTCTTTGGGCTGACGATACGCCGCTCCGCGGTTAGTTACTGAGCCATAAGGTTCAATGGCAATTGCGCCCACTTCATCATAGGCAGGATGCCAGGTATCAATAGTGCGCAGCGCGTTGCCGATTTTTTGTGAGTGCATCGCGGCTTGGCCATCTAATTGATATAAGAACTTGCTTTTATCGCCTTTACCGCCGCCCATCACCAGCTCTTGAGAGGGGTAGACCGCTTGCCCTTCGCCCAGTTGGCAGTAGGCTTCAACATGAATAAGCGCATGCGCTTCTGTCAGGCCATATTGGATCACCTCTGCCAGCGCGGTGACATCCGGGTGCGCGTCAAAATCGTGCAAGCTAAATTCGTAGCTATCAAAACTAAATTGCTTCTCGCCTGCGGTGACCACCACCTTAACTTGCTCAGCACCGACACGGTTGCGCCACAAAAAACGCCCATTAGCAATGTTGTGTGCATAACGTTGCGCCAGTTCTTTAAAACCGGTTTCTGATTGATAGTCACGCACTTTATCAGCCAGTGCTTGCTGATAGTCTGGATTGTTACAGGTTGACGGCACATGCAACCCACTGAGCACACGCAGCGAAAAAGCCACTTTGAGCGTATCAGCATCATGCGGTAGCGCTGCAATATCGACCGTTTGCAGGTTGGCTTTAGATACTTCCGCATCCAGTTTGGCGGGATCATTGGCAGTGGCCGCTTTTAAGCGGTTCGAAATCGTGCCTCGCACCGATTTCTCTCCCACTTGAATGGGTTGCCAATCGCCTTTTTCCCAGTTCCCCGCATACATTAGTGCATCGGAAGGTACCAGTTTCGCTTCAAAGGCAAGCACGGAAGGGGTGGTCAGTTTTTTATCAGCCATGATGAAGTCTCCTTAATTACAAAAAGTCGGGGTCAAAGTCAGTGTTATCATCCGTTGTGGGAACAACGTCTGGTTCAATGGGTTCGTCATGTGTTGCTGCCATCACACGGGCAAGATACCAAGGATGCTCACCGTGATAACGCCAGCATGCGTCGTCGATATCCTTAAGGCGGTGGACGCTACGCCACTCACCTACGCTGTATGCCGCTTCGACAAAACTTACTGGTACCTCCGGATCGCGCACATTGGCGACCTCACCTGCGGCATAACAAGGGGAAATCGCGCGGTAGCCCGTCATGATCGGCACCAAATATCCTGGCTTAGGTTTGGGCACGCGTTGCCATTGCGCCGGAATCGGTTGGTTATCGTCGTCAGGTACGTGTTCATCATCAGCGACAGCGTGGTACGTCAACATGGCAAACTCACACCACGCATCAAATAAGCTGGCTTGCGCATTGTGTTGCAATAGATGTTGATGATGCTGGGCGAGATAATCATGTCGGTCGCAAAGGACAAAGCCCGGCATGAGGCGGCGCAACGCTTTTTTCTGCATGCTTGCATCCGCGAGCAAATCAACCTCGCCAATGGTTAAGATTTGCCCACCAGCGAGCCGTCGCTGAGGCGCCAAATCTTTCACTTCTGCGATCAATTGTGCTGCCGCGGCTTTATCACCAGCAATCAATCCCTCAACCTCGATCAGCAAAGAGACTTGCATGTTCATGCGTCCTTCTTCATTGATCGATGCTGTTTCTCCTTTGGCGGTGACCGGATTGCGGGTTAAGGCAAAAACATAGTCGCCCCACCCTGTGGGCTGCCGCACATGAACATTGTTTTCATGGCTGACCACGGTCACGCCACCTAACCGCAACCCCAAGGCACCAGGAAGTTGACGTGATAGCGCATGGGCAAAGCCGAGAAAGTGCGTGATCGCCGGAAAACCATAAGTCAGCCCTGCGATCGCATTCGCGTTTTGCACCTCAATGTGCTTAAGCAATAAATACTGTGCCATTATCGGTTCTCCTCAAATTGAGGCGTGTCGCGCTCAAACGCTTTGAGCTGGGTTAGGAACACTTTGCGGATATAATTGAACTCCGTATCACCAAGCAGGTAGTGTTGTTTGTCCTCAAGCTGGCGCAGTAACCAAGCGGCAAAATCAGAGGCAACAGTGTCCAGCCACGCTTGTGCGTCACGCTCTCGCTGAAATTGATCGTCAGGGTTGTACACATCCAGCCAAAGTGCATGTTCACGTTTTAGTCGGCATGCTTGATCATCAGTGCCTTGACTCCAACCGGCTGGAACTTGCTGCTGAACCCGCGCGGCATAGTCAAACACCAAGTCAGTGAGTGGCAGAATAAAGTCATGATCGCGCCGATAACGGGTGGCAAAATTACGATCCCGTTCGGTAAGGCTTGCCAGAAATGCGCGAAAATCGTGAAGCAAGTGACTGGCTTGGTAGGCTAAACGGCGATTAAAGATGCTGGTTTGCTTGCTTGGATCCTCCGGCTGCTGCTGATAGCTTGGCGGGGCGGCATTGAGTAAAAAACCCTCGCCATGACGCTCACTATTAAGCTGTGACACGTTTTGCGGTTTAGAGCCGCCAAAAGTTTGTTTAACAGTACGCGGAAAGGCTTCTAACCGCTCTGGGTGATAATGCTGTTTGTTCTTTGCCTCACGAATCGCTTTTATTTTTTCACCAAACCGTGTCGCACGGACCTTAGTGTACAGCGTGTGCGCGAGGCTGGATGAATATAGCGGACACAGCAGGTGATACTCACCTTCATTCACTGGAAAGTAGGTTTGCTTAATCAAATTATGAGCCGATAACACCTGATCGCCGAGTGCCAGTGAAAAGCCCGCACGCCAAGTCTCTAGCAAGGTAGCGTCATCAGTGAGTAGCTTAAGCACGTTGATATGGCCGGCTTGTAACTGAGAAATGAGTGACTCACCTTCCACTGTGATTTTTAAAAAACGCGCCACATCCAACGCAGCCGCATTGCCGACCGCATCAATGGCTTTATCGGTCAGCGAATAGCTGGTGAGGTAGTGAAATTCACTCTTATCGATCTCAGTCACCAGCATGCTACTCGCTTTAGCATCACTGTGAACAAATTTGGGGCAATGGGTGGCGAGACTGATTTGCTTGGCTCGCGTTGCGGCGTCTGTGATCCAATGAATTGGCTCAAACTTCGCTTCGATCGGCGCCGCTTGTTCCGCATAATCGGCATTGGCGATCGCCTCTTGCTCTTGGCTGGCCGCGGCTTTTAAGGCCTTATCGCGCGCCTTTTGCAAGGGCTCAAGCTTCGCCTGTTTGCGCTGTCCAATATATGCCAGCAGCGCATCGTATAGGCTGTGTTCCATAAGCGCTTCCTTTATCCTATTTGTTCCATTAAATTTTTTATTCCCGATAAGCACCCAGTTGTGGATGCCAACACCAAGTGATATTTTGGCCTTCCCGCTCAGCCGCGAGACGTATTTCGCCCAAGTGCTGGCTCGCTTTTTTTACCGGCCATCCCAGTTGGTCAGCAAAGTGCTGATAAACCGCTTCAGGATCAACGTCAAACCACCAATGGCAACCGGCTGCTAGCGATATATCGACGGGTTTAAAGCGATATGAGTGATCGGCGTATTGGTAGGGATAACGTGAGGTATCTAACTGCTGCCAAGCCAGTGTGTCATCGTCGTTATAAGCCAACACAAAGCTTTCTTGGGGCTGGCTGTGACGAAACGGAGTACGCCGGATCAGTTCGCCGCTCCAGCTAGCATGTTTTCCGGGGTAACGTAGTCCAGCGGCTTGACTGATCAGTGTTTCATTCCACCAAAGCTCGGCTTCCTTGCCAGTTCGGAAAAAATCAGACTGATATTTTTCCCCGCCCGTCAACTCCAACGTAAAGCGCAACGCACGGTGTTCCTGTACGCCCCAGTGGCTCACCGGCTTAGCCGCTCTTTTTGCCGACGAAGCAAATATAAATGCAGATTTTTCCAGCTTAGGGATTTCCTGAATACGCGGCGTAGCGGAAATTGCAGTCAGCCCTTCATCAAGCGTGACCTTGTAACCTTTTTCAAGCGGGATAGCAGCGCTTTCAAAGCCTGGCTTACAATAAGCGGGATGCCTGCCTTTTAACCCACGGACGTTCTGCTCGAGCACATGAATATTGGCGGTCGCCGGCGCTTGCTGGCGGTGACGTTGTACCCGCCCCGCCAACTGAATTAAGGCACGCATTGAACTCGGCTCGGCAATGGCCCAGTCGTAATCGTGATCGCGTCCGACTTCCACCACCGCCGTGCCCACCACCACAAACATTAAATGGTTGGCATCACAGTGTTCAATGGCATCGCGAATCTCTGGCTGCTCGAAAATCGCCGCTTCATCATGGCGATTTAACGCCGCATCGAGGCGGCTCTCTCGATAAGACCGCAGCGCCAGCGGAAACTGTGAGTGGTACGGGCAAACAAAGAGCGCATGATCCGGATCTGGCGAGATTTGCACCAGCGCGCGGGTCAGCGCGACCATAGGGTTTATATTGGCCATGCGCACCACGCCTATCGACACTGTTTTGCCGGATGCATGAGTTTGGTGATGCGCATGGTGCAGCTGATGAATATGGGTATGGATAAGTTGCGCTAGCGGCCCAAAATCGAGATGAGATTCGCTGGACTTAGAGGGAACAGCCAAAGAGGTAATCGCGGAGGTGTCTACCGCCTTCCCTTTGCGTAGCACCTGTTGCTCGCCCTCTAATCGCTTAACGCGTTTTGCGACAAAGTCGCGGTGGTAAGTCACGTAACCGGTTTTACTCGTCACCGTCTGGATCTCGCTGGTAAACTCATCAAACCAGCCGCAAATCACAGGCGCATCGTCAGCCTCATGCGTCGAAGCGTTGTCGCCAAACTGGGCATGATTAAACTGCGCCCTGCCCGCACGATAGGCATCAAACAAGCTTTTTACTAACGAAGGCGGCAAGGTCGCCGATGACAGCAGCACTCGCGATCCCAACATGCCTGCCCAATTTACCAAGCGGCACAGCGCCGGTAAGTCTTCAAGACCAAAATCATCGGGCTCATCAAGCACTAAGTCGGTACTGAGCAAACGCAACATAGGCGCAATTTGATGGCCGCCGCGCAGGCTTTCAGTGGCGGGCATCAGATGATCAATCGTGCTCACCAACACCGGCGCACTTACCAATTTCTCCAGCTTAGGCTGACTACTTAGCCAGTGTTTCAACCGGCCATCGTATATTTGCCCTTCGTAGCTAATAAACAGTTGCTTGAGAAAGTCTTCGGTAGATTCACTGCCGCCGGAAGACTGATGTGACGTATTTTGCGCCTCGTGCAAGCGCTGGATTGCTTGCGAGCCAACGAGCACAGCCAACTCATCATCGCCAAGTTTTAGCAAGTCGCGATACGCGTCGCCGGTTTGCAAGGTAAGTGTTCTCAGCCCCAGCGCCACCGAGAAACGGCACCCCTGCCAAGGGTCCGATAACGCATACATAATGCGCGCGTTGGCGATGGTTTTCCCGCAGCCTGTGGACGCCATATTAATGCCGAAAAATCCCTGTGTTTCCGACTGAGTAGCGATAGTTTTGGTTTTCCGATAAGCGATATCTTGCCAGCGATACTTTTCTTGTTCGGCGCCTTGGCTAAAACGGCGGTGCTGAGCAATCGCCGGCATTGTCCATTTAAGTGAGGGTAAATTCTCTGCAAAGCGTCTCGCATTAATGGCCACACCGATATTGTGCTCATCTAACTGTTGTTTAGGCGGCGCGTTTTTGCGTTTGCCTTGAGACGGGTCTGTATTAGCAATCGGCACGTAATGGCGATCGCGCCATTTGGGCTTGGATTTCTCCAGTGGCAGTGACGAGTAATAATGATCCGCTAGCATTAATGATAAACGTGCCATATGGCTGAGAAACCGCTGCGATAACCAATCAACTTGTCCATGAGCGCTCCACGGATATTGGCGGGCACGCTGGGCCAATTGACACGCTTTGTGTTGCCAAGGCTGGCTTAAAAACGGGGTGCCATCAGGAAACCGCCAGTTATCGGCAAGTGCTTGCGGGTCATATTTACCAAGGTTAAGCGCGTTGGGCGCATTCCAGTGGCTGCCAAAGCAACGGCTCAGCCATTGGTCGATTTGCGAGAGTTCAACTGGCGCGTTGTCGGCATCATAGTTCACGGGCAACCGATGATGCGAGACAATAAGCCAAGCCACGATACGTGCAAATGGCGATAAGTGATCAAAGACCGGTTGATAGTCGTCTGTTTCAGTAAACAGTCGCGCCAGTATCGCAGCTTCATGCTCAACGGCGGTTTCAGGCGTAAGCTCGCTAAGCTCATCAAGCCATTGCTGATCCGCCTTGCCTTTGACAAACGCCTCGAATAAACGCAACGACACCCACTCATGGCGATACGGTTCACCTTGGTGTACTGTTTGGCCGCGAAGCTTTTGCTGAAACAACGCATTGGCTTTCCCAAAATCATGAAACAATCCCGCCATGGCCGTTGCCAGTACAATCACCTCATTAAGCTGCCAGCCCTGCTCCCATTCTTTGTGGCTAAAGTCCAGCTCAGTACGATTAACCGGCACATTGCCTTCTAAGTTAAATTTGCGGCGATTACCCACAATCCACACGAGTTGGCTATGAGTTCTCGAACGAATCCAATGACAACTGACCGCGGTGCTGCGGCTGGCGGTTTTGCTCAGCATTTTTCGCACCGTATTTAAGCCATCTTCGGTGATCAATGTTTGCCAGGTGTTGTCACCAATTCGGTTGGCAAAGGCATCAAGCACGCGGCGGGTTTTCTTCAGTGCCTTTTTCTCGCACTGAGAAATAAAGGTCACCATCATCGTTGCGGCTCCGTCATCTCATCGTCGGAATCATCTTGCAGCGCAATGGCTTTGATGGTGTTGAACATAAAGTCCATCGCTTTGTGTTCAATAAAGGCTTGCAGAACTTGCTGGCGAAACTCTTGTTCGGTGGCGTTTTCTTTAGCGCATATAAACGCCCAAGGCAGCACGGTGGCATCTTTGATTAAGTCCGCGGCATCAAACACCAGCGCGCCGCGACGGGTTTTGCCATGCATCACCGCAAATCCGTGCGGGATCCCAAGCACCCATAGACAACTCGCCGCCAAGCCATAAGCTAGGTAGTTGCCATGATTTAAAAAGCGGTTGGCGAGATCGTCCGCCTCATGCTGACGTTTAAAACCGTTTTTTTGAGTACGGTTCGCCGCGTGTTTGTAAAGCGCTTTGGTGAGCTGCGCTTCGGTAAGCAATAAATCCGCCGGCTTGCTGGCTTTGTCAGTTCGCTCCACAAAGGTATCGAGTGCGCCGGCCAATTCGGCCACATCAAACCCTTCAAGCTTGAGCTCACGGCTCGCTTGCCAGACCTGCTTTAAGTAACTCAGGCGTGCCAGCTGAAAAGTTCGCGCAGCGTCCAATCGCTTTTGATCATCAAACCAAAATGACAACCACCCTTGCAGATATTCAGTAGGTCGATACTCGCTTTGCGGTGTAAACCACTCAACCTCAGTTGCCATATGCAGTGGTGTACCGCCACCTCCGCAGAAGCCAACCAGCACGCCCGCTTGCGAGAGCATACGCATCGCCGCTTGAGTGATTGATGTGCCAGTCCCGAGCAACAACACCGTGGTATTGGCAATGGGGATATTAAAGTAGAGGTTTTCGCGTTTCGCCTCCGCCAAGTACAACACACGCCCATCTTTTTGCATCACACGGCAATGCTCGAGGTAGTACATATTGGCGCGTTTAGAATGAAGGATGGTTTTAAGATCCGAGGGCGAGAGATCGTCCATGGGTGTCCCTTTCGTGATTGTCCGAGTGACCAAGCAGATCACTCACAAGCATTTGAAAGGTAACAAAAATAGCAACGCATGCCCGTGAAACAAGGCACAGTTTAGGGTTTGAAGGAAGATCGCATTCTGATGTCTGTGCGATTGTTATGCGAACCAGATAATACTAATCAGCCAAGATTGCCCGAGATTACTCGGTATGATAAGTGGATTTTGACCCATAAAAAATTATCATATATGATAAAAAGAAGTAAGAGATGAACTGGAACATTGTTTTTTACCCAGGCGTGGAAGAGAGCATTCTCAACATGCCTCCTAAGATTCAAGCGCGAATGCTCAAGCTGCTTGAACTAATAGAAAAACATGGCGCAAACTTAGGTCCTCCTCACACAGAATCAATAGGTAACGGCCTGTTTGAAATTCGTGCCAAAGCAAAAGAAGGGATCGGACGCAGTCTATTCTGCTATTTAGACGGCCCCAACATCTATGTCCTTCATGCATTTGTGAAGAAAAGCCAAAAGACACCAAAGAACGACTTAGCATTGGCAACAGGGCGTATGAAAGAGGTGAAAAGTGAATAGCCTACAAGCACTAAAAGCGAAAGCATTGCAAAAACCAGACGTGAAACAAGCATACGATGAATTGACGCCTGAGTTTGAGTTGATCGATATGTTACTCAGTATGCGTAAGCAGGCCGGGCTAACTCAACAGCAGGTTGCAGAACGTATGGGGACGAAAGAAGGCAATATTTCTCGACTTGAAAAAGGGAAAGGTAATCCAACCCTTAAAACCCTGCTTAGCTATGCAAAAGCATGCAATTGCAAGCTTAACTTTGGCTATAAACATGCGTCAAATTGACGTATATGGTCATTGCTAGTCATACGCTTTTATTGACCTTTAACCATCCCCTTCTTCCTCGATGCCACAACCACTAACAATGAACTGACATAAAAAACAATTATTTTCAGTGTCTAAGCTGCCTGTGCGGCAGTGAACATAGCAAAGAATTTGAAGGAAGATCGCATTAGTAGTGCGTATGTCAGTAGTTATCAATCACAATGTGCGCACTAACCAATAGTGAAATGGTTAATAATGTCCATTTCTTTATGAGGAACACCAATGATATCAATTGCATGGCGTCGGATAAGATAAAAGACAAGATGTTGTCCTTCAGGAAAGCAATAGTATCCGTCTTCAATGTCTGTTCTATGCTGGCCTAGTTGCGGGTTCTCTGCTAGCCAGTTAAACCGCGCAGCTAGACGCTTTAGATAAGTGTTACGCTGCGCCTTTCCCCATTTCCGCTCAGTATAACGACCAATATTTTTAAGATCATCACGTGCTCTGGGCGTAATACGAACCTGCTTTTTTGTTTGGCTCGCCGTCAAGATTCTGCGTCCAAGTCGTTAATCAGTTCATCCATTGAAAAGTCATCGACAAACGTATCACTGGCTGCCTGTTGAGCCCCCTCATCAAGATGTGCGCGCAACACATCCAGTTTGGTTTTGCGTTCCTCAAGCGTGCGTAATGCATCACGAACAACCTCGCTAGCAGAGCCGTACCGGCCACTTGCTACCTCGTTTTTAATAAACACTTCCCAGTGCTCCCCTAAGCTTAAACTTGTTGTTGCCATAACTATCGCACTTATTCATAAATATGAATAATGAATATAGCGCTTTTTGTAAGTGACTCCCAACTTTTTGACTCATATTGATTCAGCCGAACAACGTTGGATTTACAGCAGCACACATAAGACTTCTCATTCAATCCTTTCTAAGCTGCCTGTGCGTAGGTCGGAGAAGCGCTAACTCGATCGTACAAGCTAGGTGTGATTTGCACCGCGCGCAGTGCAACTGGCGCCTCCGACATTGAGGCCAACGATTAACCTCGATCGTGACAGGCGCCCGTCGGCAATGTGCATCTATCCAACACCGTGCTGGGGCTTGTGTCACCTACGCCAATGGTATTATCGGGCCAAAAGTGGCTATTCCGATAACCAATGTACGCCAATGGCACCGCCGATATTAAAATGGTGTGTAGGTCGGACAAGCGCCAGTGCGATGTCTGTCATGTATTACCCAAGCGGACTGCGCGCCTCCGACATTAAGGCCAACGATTAACCTCGATCGTGAAAGGCGCCCGTTGGCAATGTCCCCTATCCAACATAGTGTTGGGGCTTGTGTCACCTACGCTGCCTGTGCGGCAGTGAACCGAACATCACACGGTACTACGCTGCGACTGAATTTCTAAGCTGCCTGTGCGGCAGTGAACTAATAAAGACAAGCATCAAAAATCTCTTGGTATTTCTAAGCTGCCTATGCGGCAGTGAACACGAGCAGGTTGGCTATTTAGAAAAAGTGGCCTTTCTAAGCTGCCTATGCGGCAGTGAACGTGATGTGTTCTTCTATGTCATTCGCGCTAACTTTCTAAGCTGCCTATGCGGCAGTGAACATGACGTCGAGCGGAGCAAAGCTGATACCGTTTTTCTAAGCTGCCTATGCGGCAGTGAACGTTCAGCATGATGCCGATGGTGATTTTCACTGTTTCTAAGCTGCCTATGCGGCAGTGAACAAGCACAACCTTCAGGATTTTTTTACGTTGCTTTTCTAAGCTGCCTATGCGGCAGTGAACCTCAATGTCTGAGTGCCTGTGTGATTTGAGCGTTTCTAAGCTGCCTATGCGGCAGTGAACACAAGCAAGTGGCCAAAGGAGTGAAACCGCTATTTCTAAGCTGCCTATGCGGCAGTGAACTGCATAGTCCTGCATCAGTGCAAACAGTTTGCTTTCTAAGCTGCCTATGCGGCAGTGAACGTCTTTGTTGAACACGTAAGGCGTGACGCGCATTTCTAAGCTGCCTATGCGGCAGTGAACGCCTGTTCCGCTTTCTGCCGCACTTCTTCATATTTCTAAGCTGCCTATGCGGCAGTGAACCTTAACTTGATCGCGCACTTGCTGACACTAGATTTCTAAGCTGCCTATGCGGCAGTGAACTTTTTTGCGTGTTTTTCGGTGTTTAGTGTTCCTTTCTAAGCTGCCTATGCGGCAGTGAACGCTTCAAAACTGTGTTTAGTTTCTGCGACTGATTTCTAAGCTGCCTATGCGGCAGTGAACTGACGGCAGGCTTTTCACGGCCACGGCTGGGATTTCTAAGCTGCCTATGCGGCAGTGAACAATAGAATAACTTAATAGTCGTCAGTGACAACAGGCTGTTAGGATAAAAATGGCCTTTTACCCTTGTTTAAAAGGGGATTCCGTAACTATCTGTATTTATTGTTTATTTTTAAATAGTCAAAAAATAAGGGTAAGAAGGCGCCGATTTAGCGCCCGGTTTGGCTGGATCATGAATCAATGGTGAAGTTCTCGTGCAGGGCTTTCCAATGATCACGCAGCATCGCTTTGTGCTCCGTTAACATCGGTAATTGCTTAAGTTGATTTGGCCACATATTTCGCGCCAGGTTGATCGTATCCAATAGGTGCGGTTTGATCATTTGCCACGGCACACCCACATCTTGCGACCAGCGTTCGAAATGGCTCAAACCAATATCATACCAACGCTTGCTTTTCGCCATTTTCAACGCAATGTTGTCATATTCAATATAAGGCTGCGTAAAGACCACATCATAAAGCGGTGCTAAACGCGGCAACATGCGGTAGGGGTAACAGATCGTCCAATTTTTTAAGTGCGCATCGCCGTTCCCGAGCAAGATATTAATCAGCAGCCTGCGTGCCATTTGCTGTATGTCTTCTCGCCCATTAGCGCTCTCGCGATATAACACTTTTCCCAACTGCTCATAGTTCACTTTTTGATATTTATCTGAAGGATATAAGCCAAATACCTGTGCAAAATCCTCCGCATGTATTCGGCCGTCGGGTCCGCGATCAAAGCGTTGTATGCCATACGCAAGAGGCTCGTTTGGCAGCTGAATATTGGGTAAACCCTCTAACTCAACCACATTAATCAAACGTCTTTCGGGAACCACGGCGCCGGCCTGCGCAGCGAGCGTCATACATGTGAACTCGTTGAGAGGCACCCCTTTATGCACGGTTGAGGGCGTTTTTATGATCCATGAGTCTTCATTGGCGTCGTGATCAATATGGTATCGCCCATCACGGTGCGATGAAGAAAACTTCATTTGTACGCCGGCTAATGAGAATTTGCTATCAGCATGCTTAACATCAATCTGCTGCGGCGCGGTTGAAAGCCTTTGCGCCAATGCCCAACGCGGTAACTCGCCCGCTTTAATTGGCGTCGCCACAATAGCACCGGGCAGGTTTTTACCCATGTATGCCAGTATCGCGAATTCATTGTTTGTATGACACTGTAACGCCTTTGACACGACATCTCTTAATGCGCCTTCTGGGAGCAAGTTGGAGAGCACTGGCGGCAGTTTGTCCGTGCGAATTTGTGGTGTGCGTAAGTATTGCGGATCGCGACGTTGCCTCAACGAAAAGGTTAAACGCTCATGCTGAGAGGTGGCGATAAACGCCGGATTAAACGTGAGAATATTCTTCCCACCCGCGTAGTGGGTGACAATCGCTACGTCAACGCCATGCAGTTGAATGTTTAGTCCCTCAACCTTTTCACTGGTTTTGGTCATCGCTGCGCTCCGTCCCTAACCAAAAGTCGAGATCGTCGTTATCATCATCTTTATAACGATCGAAGTTTACCGGCTCATCGACAGTCTGAGACGTTTTGGGCGTAAGCGTTAATGTCAGGTCGAGCCCTTCGAGCACACGCAGCAAAGTCGATAGCCGGACATCACTCCCCGCCTCTACTCGCTGGTACTGCTGTTGTTTCATGCCAATACGCATGTACATGTCAGACTGCTCTAGTCCAAGTGACTTGCGACGCGCTTGCAATGCACGCGCGATATCTTTTAGTGACACCATCACACCCTCAAACAACTTTAATGTTGTACTACAGCCTATATACAACATATTAGTTGTCATTTAAGGAATTACAACATATTCATTGTTTAATAAGTCACAACATCAAGACTAGCATGGTGCATTTACATCGTTTGATATAAGCGCCAATCGAGCCAGGCGCCCGTTAGCAATGTCACCTATCCAACATAGTGCTGGGGCTTGTGTCACCTACGCTGTCTGTGCGTAGGTCGGACAAGCGCCATTGCAATGTCAGCCATCTATTACCCAAGCGGCCTGCGCGCCTCCGACATCGGCGCCAACGATTAATCTCGATCGTGACAGGCGCCCGTTGGCAATGTCCCCTATCCAACATAGTGCTGGGGCTTGTGTCACCTACGCTGCCTATGCGGCAGTGAACGGCGTGATCGCGCTCGATACCGCGGTTTCAACTTTTCTAAGCTGCCTGTGCGGCAGTGAACAGCATTCAGGTCGGTTTTAACCGTTGGCTTTATTTCTAAGCTGCCTGTGCGGCAGTGAACGGCTTGAGATTTGATTTCTACTATGTGGAAAATTTCTAAGCTGCCTGTGCGGCAGTGAACCCTGTTCGACCTAGACCCCGATGATTTGGATTTTTCTAAGCTGCCTGTGCGGCAGTGAACGAATAGATTGGTATTTCATGCGCCCGTGCGTCTTTCTAAGCTGCCTGTGCGGCAGTGAACACAACTAAAACGCGGTGAGGCGTGTTGCTGACTTTCTAAGCTGCCTGTACGGCAGTGAACAAACAATCCGAGGAATGAAGCAATTTGACTCATTTCTAAGCTGCCTATGCGGCAGAGAACAGCCGCTGGCGTTTCGCCCTCGGCTAGTTGCGTTTCTAAGCTGCCTATGCGGCAGTGAACACCGGCGTCTTGAATCTGCTTGATTTTTTGATTTTCTAAGCTGCCTATACGGCAGTGAACACGTTGATTTCATGGATCACCGTATCCGTATCTTTCTAAGCTGCCTATACGGCAGTGAACAACACCGCAAGCAATAAAAAACCCGCCCGAGCTTTCTAAGCTGCCTATACGGCAGTGAACCAAATCCGTGACGAAGTGCTGGCCCCTCGCAATTTCTAAGCTGCCTATACGGCAGTGAACCGGAATACAAGCGCACACAAAAAACGCTGGCATTTCTAAGCTGCCTATACGGCAGTGAACTTTGTGCTGGCTCTGGTGTGCGGTTATCTTCTTTTCTAAGCTGCCTGTGCGGCAGTGAACCATCATGGCTAACATCGACGGCCAGCCGAATTTTTCTAAGCTGCCTGTGCGTAGAGATACAAGGTCGGACAAGCGCCAGTGCAATGTCAGCCATCTATTATCCAAGCGGACTGCGCGCCTCCGACATCGGCGCCAACGATTAACCTCGATCGTGACAGGCGCCCGTTGGCAATGTCCCCTATCCAACATAGTGTTGGGGCTTGTGTCACCTACGCTGCCTGTGCGGCAGTGAACCATCGTACGCACGGACCTTTATCTCTTATCTATTTCTAAGCTGCCTGTGCGGCAGAGAACGCGACTTCCTGCAAGCGTTTCGCTTGCGCTTTTTTCTAAGCTGCCTGTGCGGCAGTGAACTACATCCTTGAGCGGTCTTTCCATAGCGATATTTTCTAAGCTGCCTGTGCGGCAGTGAACTCCGAGAATTGCGTCATCTTATCCGCAAATCCTTTCTAAGCTGCCTGTGCGGCAGTGAACCAGTATTGATTGTAAATGGTGTTGAGTTGCAATTTCTAAGCTGCCTGTGCGGCAGTGAACGATAAACAAAAAGCACGTAACGAACACGGTTGTTTCTAAGCTGCCTGTGCGGCAGTGAACAAGTTGGCGACCTCGATTGCGTTACCGTTAGCTTTCTAAGCTGCCTGTGCGGCAGTGAACCTGATAGGTTTCCTTAAATGGCTCACCCTCGCTTTCTAAGCTGCCTGTGCGGCAGTGAACTGGCCATCTCGTCAATCGCCACAGGTGGCAGCTTTCTAAGCTGCCTGTGCGGCAGTGAACAGGTAGTATAGGATTTTTATCAACTCGCTTGATTTCTAAGCTGCCTGTGCGGCAGTGAACTTGACGGCGGCGGCGCTGGCCTCTGGCGTATTTTTCTAAGCTGCCTGTGCGGCAGTGAACAATAGAATAACTTAATAATCGTCAGTGACAACAGGCCGTTAGGATAAAAATGGCCTTTTACCCTTGTTTAAAACGGCTTTTCTTAACTAGCTGTATTTATTGTTTATTTTTAAATAGCCAAAAAATGAGGGTCATAAGGGGTTTAGGCATCCCCACTTATTGATCCGCGTTGCTCAACGTATACGTAATTATTAGTCCAATGCGAGGAGGAGACTATGCGACTGACTGAGCCCGGTGACGTAGACCGGATCATTGAAATGGCGTGGGAAGATAGGACCCCGTTTGAGGCGATTGAAGCACTCTATGGGCTACGCCAAGATGATGTGATTGCTTTAATGCGACGTGAATTAAAACCGCGTAGTTTCAAAGTATGGCGTGCGCGTACACGTGGTCGCAAAACCAAGCACACGGCCCTGCGTTCAAAGAGCGTGATGCGTAGCCATTGTAAGACACAATACAAGCTTAAAGCCGCCAAAAAGTGACCATGTTGACGATAAGTGACAGCATCACCGCATCAGAATATGGGTGAATACCGTCCCTACGCGGTATTAAACCAAAGTGACAGCCAATTTGTCACTTTCTTATAACACTCACCCACTCCGTCTCAAGCTCAACAAGTCCGTACTATAATCTTTATTTTCAATAACTTACCAAGTTAAACACCGACTAATCCAACCGGTTATCCACAGTTTCTGTTGATAGTAAACGCGGAACGATAAACTTAATTTTTACTTTATTATCAGAACTTTAAACACAAAAAACGTTTTTTTATAGAAAATTCTTGACGGCTGGGCGGATAAAGGTGCAATCCATACGGTTAACCGAGCCAGCGGCGTGCTACTTCCATCAATAACTTATCTTTAAAAGGGTGAGCCAATAATGTCACG
Organism: Salinivibrio sp. VYel1; assembly: GCF_009377945.1. NCBI lineage: Bacteria > Pseudomonadati > Pseudomonadota > Gammaproteobacteria > Vibrionales > Vibrionaceae > Salinivibrio > Salinivibrio sp. VYel1. The sequence continues at coordinate 30,996 of NZ_RSAM01000005.1, forward strand.
CCATAAGGTGTGTTTTGATGCTCAAATAACGGGATAGTGAGCTGAGGTAAGCCACATACATCCGCCAGCGCCATGAGTCGTCGCTGGGATAAGTTAAACGCATCACCGTCTGACGCATCCGAATCACGAGGTAAAATGGCGCCCGGTGTGGATGGGATCAGTAATACTTTATCGCTCGGCCACATGGCACAAACGGTATCTCTCAACTGTTTGCGGGTTTTCTTCGCCTGATAATGCGCTTTGTAGTCGACAGCTTGTAAGCGGTCTAAATACTGTTGCGTTGAGGTGGGCAAATCAAGCTTGGCCTGTTTCAACCATGCGCCGTACATCAACAGAAACTCTTGGCTGGCAATTGACACCTGCGCATTTTCAAGCCGCGACAGCACCAGTTTGTTCATAGTCAACGTCGACTCTTGCGGTAAGCTTAAATGCTCAAGATGCTGGTAGACCTGCGCCATCGCTTCATCACTGTAGAATAACGCAAAAACCGCTTCGGCGATGACCACGCCTTGGATATTCGTCACGGCGGAGGACGGCTTGGCCACCAGCTCTTGGAACTGACTTAGCGGGCCAAGCGCCGCGCTGCACACACCCACATTATCAAAGGTTTCTGCGACAGAGATGATCCCCTGGGTATCGATAAGGCTTGGCGTGGGACGATATCCGAACAGCCCACAGTGTGCAGCAGGGATCCGTACGCCGCCAAATGCATCGTTACCAATGCCCAAATCAGCCAGCTTTTTTGCCACCGCCACCGCGATACCTGCGTTTGCCCCTCCGACGCGGTATTGGCGAAAGTGAGGATTGCGAAGCTCCGCATAAAACGGGTTAAAACCGGTAATACTGAAGCCTAAAGGATCCATTTGCAGCTGCCCAATCAAGCTGGCGCCCTGGGCCATCATGGTTTTGACAACCGCAGCGTCTTGGCTGGCGGCGGTGCGTCCCTCAGACCATGAGGGGATCCCGATACCAGCGACATGTTCCTCAACAGACACCGAGTGGGACACTGCCAGTTTATAACGCCGAAACACCCCATTTAGGCTGTCTTGACGTGGTGGATCGAACGGGTGCGCAAACATCGCTTGATCGAGCATGTACACAGGCCTCATCAGTCACGCTTATTACTTATTGATCAGTGTAATACATGTGCGTGAAATCAGGCGCAATTTCACGGTTTTCCGCTCTGATATCTTGAGCGTGCCCACTCGCGGTCTGCGATCTCGCTATCGATTTCCGTGCGAGGCAATGATTAAAGCGATGTGAGATGCGTGACTAGTCGCGATACTGTTTATAAGTTTACCGCGGTTAAACCTGGTACTTGTCGACAGGATTGTTCAAAAGCGCTGAGTTTGGGCGCCAAGTCAGCACTAACGAAGGTGTGTTCGAGTATTTGTACCTTACGTGCCAACTGCCAACTATCCACCGACGCCCCCTGCCCGTAAGGAATGGCATAAACATGAAAGTGCTGACGCTGTGCTACGTAATCCAAGTTTGGTGGCACACGAAGCGGCTGATAGCCCTGATTAAGGTAGATATAAAACTCGCCCATACAATTCGCGACCACATATGACCCCTGCTCACTGCGTAAGGCCAAGTAAGGCCGTGCGGTCTCTGCATATTGATTGATATGCCACTGATTCGCGTCAGGATTAAGCTGAATCATAGGGGCAACGGGTATCGCTGGTGCAGGCGCCGCCTGAGGCTGAGGCTCATTATTCGCTTGCGTGGGCTGAGACTCTGAGGGCGCTGGGTCGATAATACGTACACGTTGTGCGGTCTGGTCCTGATCTTGCCCCCAAAAGCGGTCAACCCATTGCTGCCATTGGCCCAATGGGCTTATCAGCAGCGCCATCATGGCCCAAGACACAAGCACCCAGCGCCAAGATAAACCAGGTTTGACTGGCTTTAATGTCACTGGTGTCGCTTTGCGAGTGAGATCAGTTTCCAATTGCTCCGCGCGCGATAGCGCTTCTTTTAACTCACGGTTCACCTGTACCAAGTCTTTTTTACGTTGGTCCTGCTCGCGCTGTAACGCGTGATGCTGAGATTCCAATGAGTGATGCTGTCGCTCAAGCTTTTGGTATTGCTCGCGCCATTGGCGATTATCAAATTCGAGTTTGGCAATTTTGGCTGTCAAGTGTGCGGGGATTTGAGTATTGGCTTGGCGAGACTTCAATGTTCGATTTTCTTGTTGTAGCGCCGCCAGTTCTTTTTGTAGATGCGCAATTTGGCTGCGCAATGCTGCCTGACTGGCACCACTTAGCGGCTGACCCAGCGCACTGCCCTCGCCTTTACCTGACTTAACCGCTTGATAGGCTTCACTGACCAGCTGCATTAGCCCCGTACTGCCTCCTTTATCTGGATGTAAGCGGCTAGAAAGTCGCTTATAGCGCTGTTTTATTTGCTCGGCATTGTCGCCAGCGTTCACGCCTAAAAGTTCGTTCCACGTGGTCATGCTGCTGCTCGTTATCCTACTCGTTGCCTGTCCAGATTAGCCAATTTATCGGCCAATGTGGGAAAAAATTAACCCCTTTCATCTTGTTTTCAAGTTAACAAACTCGGCGAAGGCATGCGTCGACATCTCTGTTGTTAGAAATAAATACTAAAAGTTTGTGTTTTTTGCCATTAAGAAAGAATTATTCCCCATTCACTGATTTTTGCATTGCATTCATATTTCTGTGATCTATCATACTTTCCGTCATAACGACGTTCCGATGAAGACAGCAGGAGAGAGGTGGCTGACGCCATCCGCCGAAGAAGTAAATCTTTCAGGCACTTAATTGTATGGACTGCTGTTGGAGGAGACTCTGGAGAGACCCGTTAGTTCGGGCGCCGAAGGAGCAAGCTTGTTTTCAAGTGAAACTCTCAGGCAAAAGGACAGAGGAGATACCCACCCCAATATGTAGCACTTTTGTTAATATTAGTGTGGTCTATCTCCTCCTTTGATGTTTAAAGGGGGAATGAATGCCATTTTTTTCGCAACTACCAGATATACAAACACTTCTAGGCACCATTGACGATTGGATATGGGGGCCACCGCTTCTTTTGCTACTCACCGGTACGGGGCTCTTTTTTACAGTACGGTTAGGGCTACTCCAACTCCGTCGCCTGCCGTTTGCGCTCAAGCAAATCTTTAAGCCGTCGAACGCCAAAACCCAAGGGGATGTTTCAGGGTTTGCGGCACTGTGTACAGCCTTATCCGCGACCATAGGTACCGGAAATATCATCGGTGTGGCCACCGCCATTTCTCTTGGGGGCCCAGGGGCACTGTTTTGGATGTGGCTCGCCGCCTTTTTGGGCATGGCGACTAAGTACGCCGAGTGTCTACTCGCGGTGAAATACCGTGAGGTCGACCATAAAGGCAATATGCTCGGTGGGCCGATGATGTACCTGTCTAAAGGCGCCGGTAAACCCATTCTCGCCAAGCTCTTTGCTTTATTTGGACTGGGCGTGGCATGCTTTGGCATAGGCACCTTCCCACAAGTGAACGCGATTAGCAGCGCGGCGACCCACTTATTTAACATTCCTACTGTCGCCGTTGCTGGACTTTTGACCGTACTTGTCGCCTTAGTGACATTAGGCGGAGTTAAATCCATTTCCGCCGTCGCCGCCAAAATTGTGCCTATTATGGCAGTGCTTTATGTAAGCGCGTGCTTATGGGTCCTCGTAGCAAACGCCGCGCAACTGCCACAAGCCGTCAGTTTGGTGTTTGAGTCTGCTTTCAACGGTATGGCCGCAACCGGTGGCTTTGCGGGTGCCGGCATGATGCTGGCGATTCAATCGGGTATTGCACGTGGGGTATTCTCTAACGAATCTGGCCTCGGGAGTGCGCCCATCGCCGCGGCCGCAGCAAAAACCGACTCCTGTGTTGAGCAAGGCTTAGTATCAATGACCGGCACCTTTATCGATACGCTGGTGATTTGTACCATGACAGGACTGACCCTGATCCTAACACAATCTTGGTCTGGGGAGCTCGCAGGCGCCGCCATGACCTCACATGCGTTTGCGGTAGGGATGGAAAGCAGTGTTGGTCCGATGCTGGTCAACATTGGCCTATTGTTTTTTGCCTTCACCACCATTTTAGGTTGGCACTATTACGGCGAGCGCTGCGTCGCGTACCTGTTTGGCAAAAAAGCCATTTATATCTATAAGCTATTCTTTATCGGCTTAATTGCATCCGGTGCCTTTATTCAATTGAATACGATTTGGATACTGGCCGATATCGTCAACGGCTTAATGGCGATTCCTAACTTGATTGGTTTATTGCTGCTGCGCAAGGTGGTCATTGCGGAAACCCAAGCTTACTTTGCCACACTAGACAACCGGACTCGCGCAACCAATGTACAGAGCCAAGAAAACAACGCCGTTGTTGATGCACAGTGAAAGTGATTAGCGACTCGCTAAGAAGTTGAACAGCGGATAAAAAAGCCGACGTGTCGACGCGTCGGCTTTTCTTTTCTGCTCATTGTTCGCGTTCACGCATTGCATCGCGTTTACGCATAAAACGATTAGGCGTATTGACGCTGCGCTTCATCAATACCCAGTTTGCCTAAAATCGCACGCGGGTTGACAAAATTGCTCACACTTACGTCGTGCTCGACTTTATCGCCCACGGCGACAAATTCGTAGTTTAGCGACTGTGTGGCTTGTTTATCCCACACCCCATCACCAAAATAAATGCGCCGCTCAAAATGGACACCGTAATCTTGTTTAGCGCGGAACGCAGCCAATGCCATCACTTCGCTACGACTCATCGCATCTGAACACGAAGAAAAAACAATACCGTCAATATTAAAACCAGCGGCTTTAAGCTTCATCCGCGCGGTCTCTTCCCAGCCTCCTGTTGCTATCGCCAAGGCAACGGTCGGCATATGACGCATCTCATCAATAAATGCTACCGCACCTGGCAACGGCTTTAATCCGTGGTTAGCAATTGCGCTGGCCAGTTTATGCGTAAACACGCGCTTAATTTCTCGAAACAACATGATCTTTTCGCGCTGAAGATCATGACTATCAATCAGCTCTTCAATGATCCCCGCATCGGTGACATTGGTGTAGCCACCCCAATCATCCGGCACCGTTAAACCAGTGACTTCATAAACAGCTTGACTAAAACACTCGTGGTCCATTTGGCAGCTATCGACCAGCGTGCCATCCACGTCTAACATAAATAAATTTTTCACGCGCATTTCCTCAAACCCCGTTGCGTCCCACAAGCGACCGACTTGTGATTTGATCTGGCGCTTTGCCGTTCTTTGTCTTGGATCCCTAGCCAACACAACGGGAATTATAACATTATTTTTACATTTTGAACGACTATCGGCCGCTATCATACGCCCATGCTCACGCAGCGCAACTGACCACGCCACGTGCAGCGACATCAACAAAATTTTTGAACAAGTTTAACGAATCTGTACGCTGGTGTTCATTGTGAAAGTCTCTAGACTACATCGAGTCAACAAAACAACCTCATGGGCAAAACGCCATAAACTGTAAGGAGAGACGCATGAAAGCGCTGGTATTGAAATCAAGTATTCTTGGCCCCTACTCAAGCTCAAACGCTGTGATTAACAGTGTGGTGGATGAGCTGTCTCCAGACACGCTGATTGAGCGCGATCTTGCTTCTACCCCATTGCCGATTCTCACTGGGGACAATGTAGGCGGCCTACGCGGTACAGGTGAACTCACTGATGCCCAGCAGCACGTGCAGCAAGCTTCAGATCAGTTGATTGAAGAAGTTCAGCAAAGCGATACCCTAGTGATTGCTGCGCCTATGTACAACTTCACTATCCCCGTGCAACTCAAAGCTTGGATTGATCTCGCTGCCCGTGCGGGGGTGACTTTCCGTTACACTGAAAATGGTCCCGAAGGTCTACTGAAAGGCAAGCGTGCCATTGTGGTCACCACACGCGGTGGGATGCACAAAGGGGGCACGACCGACCATATCACGGGTTACATGCAGACCGTACTGGGCTTTATTGGGATCACCGACGTCGAGTTTGTTTACGCCGAGGGGCTGGCAATGGGCGAAGACACTGCAAGCCAAGCCATTGATGAGGCCAAGCAAACACTGAAACGCTTAGCGTCTTAGCGTCTTAGCGGCGGATAACGCATGCTTTTGGGTGTTCGCACGACGTGAACGAACCGACCTTTCCACCTGCCTTATCACGATAGCCTGCCTGCGTGCAGGCTCTCATTATCGATCTTCACTGCTGACTGACTGTTTTTATACGCATCAGCGTTTCAATATTGCACCGGTTAGCTCAGGATTGGTGATACGCGATGCCAGTGTTACCATACTGGTTTATCGCAGGATTTTGCGCCTGCTTTCTTATTGACCAAGTTGGATTCGATTGTGACAGACGCCGACCAGCCAAGCTTTTTTTTCTACGACTTTGAAACATTCGGCACCCATCCAGGTAAAGACAGACCTTGCCAATTTGCTGGCGTTCGTACCGACAGTGACTTTAATGTCATCGGTGAACCCTTAGTCCTGTACTGCCAACCACCCAATGACTACTTACCGGCTCCGGAAGCCTGTTTGGTCACCGGGATTACACCGCAACTGGCACTGAAAAAAGGCTTATCCGAGCCGGAGTTCATCGCGCAGATCCATACAGCCTTCTCGCAACCCAATACCTGCATTGTCGGGTATAACAACGTGCGCTTTGATGATGAAGTCACGCGCTACACGCTGTACCGCAACTTTTTTGACCCGTACGGCTGGAGTTGGCAAAACGGTAATTCGCGCTGGGATTTGCTCGATGTAATGCGCGCCTGCTACGCACTGCGTCCGGATGGTATTGAATGGCCCCACGATGACAACGGTAAACCCAGCTTTAAACTAGAAAACCTCTCTGTTGCCAATGGTATAGAGCATAGCGACGCACACGATGCGATGGCGGATGTGCACGCGACCATAGAGCTGGCGAAAAAGGTCAAGGCGGCACAGCCACGGCTATTTGATTATTTGTTAAAACATCGGAATAAAAACAAAATCAAGCACCTGATCGATGTGGTGAATATGACGCCTCTCGTGCATGTCTCTGGCATGTTCGGCACCGAGCGAGGCAACACCAGCTGGATTGTGCCCGTTGCTTGGCATCCTGATAACCCTAATGCCGTGATTACTGTCGATCTGGCCCGTGACCCGGCCCCTTTGTTTGAATTGGACGCTGATACGTTACGCGAGCGCCTGTATACCCCGCACCACGACCTCACGGAAGGACAGTTACCGGCACCACTTAAACTGGTGCATATCAATAAATGCCCCGTTCTCGCCGATGCAAAAACATTACGACCAGAGGATGCTGCCCGACTCGGTGTGGATCGCGAAGCGTGCTTACAACACCTAAAAGCATTGAAAGCCGCGCCAGAATTACGCGAAAAGCTCGTTGCCGTGTTTGCCGATGCCAAGCCTTTCAACGATCAGGACGTGGATACGGCCCTGTACGCGGGCTTTTTCTCGAAAAGCGACCGCAGTGCGATGGACATCATCCGTGCACGCGATCCTGAGAATCTTGCAGCCCTGGATCTCAGCGTTGATGACTGGCGCATCAAGCCGCTGTTATTCCGTTATCGCGCGCGCAATTACCCGTGGACACTCACCGAAGCCGAGCAGCAAAAATGGTTTATGCATCGACGTGATTACTTTGAGACACACCTTCCTGCTTATATGGATAACCTGCAGCATCTCGCTGAACAGCACCAAGCTGAGGAGGATAAAGTTCGCGTTTTAAAAGCGATTTACCACTATGTGGAATCACTGGTTGGCTAACACTGGCACGGTTGCTAAAGACGCATCGCGAATACACCATCCGGTCAGTAAGGCGACCTACCATCACTCCGACCTTAGTCTACCTATCAGGTAGCGGTGGTGGACAGGTTTGGTCGCCTTTTATTTTTAACGTCATGTTTTTTAAGTTATTAACTAGCAATGCTGACACACTGCCCACTTTGTCCTACCAAAAAAAAGATAGCTTGACCAGTTGCAGTTCTGTGATTTGAGTCCACACTTTTAAAAAGGATGTTGTTTGGAGTGTGGCAATGATGACAACAAAAGTAGATACGCGCTGTTACCGCTTTCCCGAGGTTGATTTTGAACCAGAAAGCCGTACGTTATATTGGGCCGATGACACGATGACGGTTCTCTCTTACGAAGAGTCTCGTTTACTCGAGATGCTTTGCTACTATGCCGGAGAGGTACTCTCTAGCCGCACCTTATTCAAACAAGTGGCCTTGCCCGACAGCTCATTTGCCCAGCATCAAAGTGTGGTGACATCATTAATGGCCAAATCCTACCGCAACGGCAAAAAATGCCTTCCCTTTGAAGTAGTCGGTGAATTTGGTTTTCGTGTGTCGCTTCCGCAGCAAACACTTGCCAAACGTCCAGGACGAGCAGCAAACGCTGCATCACAGACGCCTCCACCGTCTTTAACGCACTCAACGACCATTGAAGAGTCGTCGTTTAGTATCGCTAAACCACTCACGATCCTAGTCACGGCAGCGGCGGTCATTATTGGCATGACAGCATTATTGACTCAAGCTTAGCGTGTTTGATGCCCGTGGTGCGCCACGGGCGTGTCGTATTAGGTCGTCGTTTTTGCTTTGTCCATTGGCTTTAAAATCTGAGAGAGAGATAATGCCACGCCGCTATTTACCGCTTCTGTTGTTTATCACGCTGCTCAGCCTCTCCACCCCTACCCGAGCCACCATTGAACAAACCTATGTCGCACACCTTGGCGAACTACCTGGCTTGATCAATTTGGATGGTAGCGGCGCGTTTGTCGATTTCGTCCGCTATCTTGATGCGCAAGACCCTAGCACCAAGATTATTATCGAGGTTTTCCCTATTCATCGCGCGATAAACAGTGTCGCACAAGGGCGAGCCGACTTTGGTTTACCCGCGGTGCGTCCGACGCGGGAAGTGTCCACCTTGCCTTTCGACTTTAGCGAGGTGTCATTTGGCCAGGTCACACATGTCCTTTACACCAATAAAGCGCTCCCGCTCTCGGTCAAAGCGCTGTGGGCAACCCCCTCGCGCTATACCATTGAAGCCGTTCCCTATTATATGCCCTTTAAGGTGCAACGCTCGCACAGTATTAAACAATCTTTGTTGCGCTTGGCCGCGGGGAGAATTGATGGTTTCGTTTGGGCGCAAGAGGAAGCTGACATGGCACTTAAAGAGCTAGGTTTAACCATGATCAAATGCGCACACTTTGCTGACTTCCACGATGTCTTCATCATTCCTAAGGGCGAAGCGGGCCGAGAAATCGATGCGTATCTCACACGACTGATTACTCGCTTGCGTGACCAGGGCGATCTCGCGCGTGAGTATCGTAAGGTACATCGCCCCTATGTCGATTGGCAGCCATAATGCATCAACCGTCTTTCGGCTCGCGAACGTGTCTGCCTACGCACGTCGTCATGATGGCCACATTAAGAGGCATAAAAACATTGATGTCACTCTAACTTTCAGCAACAAATCTGCTCTTGCAAAACATGCGTGACATTACTCACACAATTATTGAAAAGGCTTCTCTACACTGTCCTCCCGTTAACGATAAAGAAGAGATGCTATGCGAACCGCACTAACTGACGCACTGACACAATTACCCGACGCCCTACAAAGCGTCGTCTCTGATTGGATAAATGACGCAAACTTTGGTGCTACCTTCACACCAGAGCAGGTGGCGCAGATGGAATCCGCCAGTGGCCTTAACGGCGCCGCACTGCGTCTTGCTTTATTGCCTTTGGCGGCGGCCTATGCGGTTACCCCCATTTCTCAGTTTAATGTTGGTGCTATTGTCCGTGATGAAAGTGGCACCCTGTATTTAGGCGCAAACATTGAATTCACCGGGGTGCAGCTAGGGCAGACAGTGCATGCCGAGCAATGCGCTATCAGCCATGCTTGGACAAAAGGGGCAAAACGCCTCACCGATATTACGATCAATTACAGCCCATGTGGTCACTGTCGGCAGTTCATGAATGAGCTCAATGGCGCTGAGTCCTTGATCATCCAGCTGCCACAATCCGATCCTAAAGATTTGCACACCTATCTACCCGAGCCGTTTGGTCCTGCCGATTTGGGGATTGACTCTCGCTTATTGACTGACGAGTCCAATCAATTATCAACGGATGATATCGATATTCCATTGCTAAAAGCCGCCGCTGACGCCGCTAACCGCAGTCACGCGCCCTACTCAGGTAACTATAGCGGGGCCGCGGTTGAGACCAATGATGGCGAATTTTTCTCTGGCATGTATGCCGAGAACGCGGCTTTTAACCCAAGTCTTCCGCCTCTTCAGGTTGCATTAATTGCGGTCAATATGGCGGGCTACCATTGGACAGACATTCGCTCTGTTGCGTTGGCCGAAATGGCAACGAGTACAGTCAGTCACCTTGCCGATACCCAGGCAACACTGGATGCCATTGACCCAGATATTCCCTTAGTGTATTCAACCCGCTAAGCGCCCTCCTTATTTGTCCGGTCCTCAGGGGATTTCAGGTCGCCCTGAGGTCGGATTTGCGCTACTATCCGTGCGTCTTTTTTCGGATAGTCACGGCAATGAAACAGATTCATAATCCACTCCAAGGTGCGGCCTGGATGCTGACCGCAGGCCTGTGTTTTGCCCTCGTTAACAGCCTGTCTCAGTACGTTAGTTTTAAAATGGGCTTACCCTCTACCACGGTTGCCTTCATTCAATACGCCATCGCCTTGGTTGCGATGATCCCCTGGTTGAAGCAACTCGGGATCCGTCAAGCACTCAAAACCCAACACCTTGGTCAGCATTGTCTGCGGGTGTTTATCTCCGTGATTGGCATTCAACTGTGGCTGTGGGCGCTGGCCTACCCAGTGCCCATTTGGCAAGGGATTGCGCTATTAATGACCTCACCGCTATTCGCAACGGTAGGCTCTGGGCTGTTTTTACAAGAGCGAGTGGGGATCGCGCGCGGTCTTGCGACGCTCGCTGGGTTTTGCGGCGCCATGATTATCCTCGAGCCTTGGTCAAATGCGTTCACTTGGGCAACGTTATTGCCTGTTGGTGCGGCGTTTTTCTGGGCCACCTACTCGCTGATGGTGAAACGTTTATCCGCTTATGACCCTCCCACCACCATGGTGGTATATCTACTTTTGTTGATCACGCCCTTTAATTTGCTACTCGCCGTGCCTGATTGGACGCTCCCTCAGACATCCACTGCTTGGTGGATGTTATTTGGCGCCGGCATACTGACCGCCCTCGCACAGTGGGCCATTGCCAAGGCATATGCTGTTTCCGATGCCTCTTTTGTGCAGCCTTTTGATCACGCTAAACTCCCTCTTAACGTCCTCTTTGGTTGGCTGGTGTTTAGTTGGGTTCCACCCGGCCGACTGTGGTTAGGGGCAGGTATTATTATTGCAGCGGTCTTTTTTATTACTCACTGGGAATCACGCCAATACACGCAGGCACAAAATAAGCTCGCATAGTCGGTTTGCCAGTTTCTACGCTTTCTTGCCCACTAAGACGGCTGCTTACGCCGTCAAAGAGCGTGCGACGTCAAAGAAAAGGGGCCGTCATGGCCCCTTGACACATTCTCACCCACATCGGCCACTACGACGCCGCTGCTTTGATTAACCACACTTGTTCACCACGCTCGCCGTCGGGTTCCGTGTGTGTCTCGAGCAAACTGATGTCTAAGCCTTGGAACGCCTCTTCTACCACCGACGCATCAATGGAAAATGGCGGCGTGTCATCCGTTTGCGGATAAAATAAGGTAATCAGCAGCAAACGCCCTCCAGGTGCCAGCAAGGTTCGAATATGGCTGACATACTGCGCGCGCATAGCAGGCGGCATGGCCACCAAGGCGGCGCGATCATAAATCAATGGCATAGGACTCAGGCGCGCGGTAAAGAAATCGCCATTGATCAGCTCCAGTTCATCAAAACAATAGTGCATATGCCCTGATGGGGCGCGATAAACCTGAGGGGTATATAAGTTTTCCGAAAAAAAGGCACGCACTGCGATCTCACTAAGCTCGACGCCAATCACATGCTGATGTTTTTCAGCAAGCCAGTTGAGATCGATCGACTTTCCGCAAAGGGGCACCAAAACCGTTTCGTCACTTTGTGGGGCCAGTAATGACCAGTGGCGGATAAGCATCGGGTGTACCGTATCGCGATGAAAGCCTATTTGGTTTTCAGCCCAGCGCTGATGCCAGAACGCTTGTTCCATGCTCTCTCCAACGTGATGAAAACGGTGATTTTAGCAAGTTATTTCCCCAAACTCACTAACGTCGAGACTCAGGCGCGTTAGACGCTATTATCGATCTTGATCACAAACTAGCCACTAAGTGACTTGCGAGTGACGCCACAAAACATTACTGTTTAAACATACAGTATTGATTATATATACAGGTGTTTTATGTACGTGACGTCTAATGTGTCAAATCAAGCTAAGGTTCAGTCTCCCGCGCGTGTCACGCCATCATCTTGCTATCATGCTGCTTTTACCGCCGCCACACAGGTAAACGCACACTGGCAAGCGACCTTACGCGCGATTGCACTGCAAGCACGCCAGCCCAAGTGGGTCACGATCATTAATCCACCTCGTGCTTTAAATGCGGCACAGCTTAGCCTCTGGGGCATTAATGCGAATCAGGTACGCGTGGTCCATCGCCAAGCAGGGTACGATGATGAAGCGCTTATTGATGCGGCGTTAGCGGCTGACACCTCATGTGCCATTATCGCCTTTACCCCAACAGACAAGCCGTTCAATTACTGTGAGCAAAACAAACAAGGGATCGCGCGCGTCGATCCCGCCTTTATCCAGCGTCATTAATTCACGCAGTATCAATAAGTTGGTAGCATGGCTGGTTAGGGTTGAGAGTTGAGACCTGAGGGTAGCGTTAGACGAACCCATTCACGGTTCTCATTGCTGTACTCAATTTGCGCATCGGTTTGCTGGCTAATCGCCTCCATTTGTCGATATTCAAGGGCATAAGGCATTAAAATCGTCAGCTCTTCAATGCCTTGTTGACGCGCAAGACGTGCCAGCTGCACCAAATTGGCCGTATCGGTGTTACGCACCGACATCACGCGAGTGGCTTGCTGGTATAGCTGCTCTTGTGCAGAGAGCGGAGACGCTCCATCACTGGCTTGATGTTCAAGCACAGTCGTAAAGATGGGTAATAAACTGCGAAAAATATCGGTAAACGTCCAGTTTGGTTGCTGACTCTCACACAAAAAGTGGGTGTAGTCGAAAACGACTTCTGTGGGCGCTTTCAGCTGGGTTGACAGCACATCCATGGCTTACCTCCAGACAGAAAATGAAATAGACACTCCCACTATAGGCAGTTTTAAACGTATGTCTGGAAGATCGTACAGTATTTTGCGCTTGATCATGCTTTAGCTAAGGGAATGCGCAATAAAGACAAACTTTATTAACACAATAAAAACAAATAGTTGATAATAGTAAAGTTTGTTTACCCTAGCATCACAATGCGGGGAGAAAATCAGGCAAGAATATTGGTGAGTCGAGTGAACATCCGCTTACGTATCAAATACCATCATCAAACACGTAAGCGGATGCGCAAAGGGATCAACAAGCTTTGTAAATCACCTTGTTGGCGGCGACTTGAACACGCTCAACGGCGCCTTCTTCAGTCAATTTTTTCAATGCACCTGTCGCCCAAGAAGCCGCTTTCGTGTCTTCTTGACCAGCCGCAAGGCCAATCCCTTTTGGATTAATGCCGTCAGGGTTTGCTTGAACAATCTCGAGTACTTGTTGTTGCTTTGGCGTCAATGAAGAGGCTGAGCTCGCCACCGGTGCCTTAGCGGCTGGTTTTGCTGCTGGTTTCGCAGCGGCAACCGGTTTTGATTTAACCGGACGCTGACGTGCTGGCGATGATGCCTTAACACGCTTGTTTAGTTTAAGTTGTACCTTACGCTTGTGAGAGATTTTCATTCAATCATCCTACTCCGACGCACTACGTTCAGGCTTGCTGAATGCAGCGGGTGAAAAACAAAGCGCGTGTTATACCAAATTTCCAGCCACTTTTGTAGGTAACCGCCCCCTAATAGGCGCAAAGATCGTGATATTCAGCGATAAATGTTTACCAATCCAGTGATTCTTAGGCAAACTAATCAGACACTATGCGCGTATATTTAACGGGTAGTTTGTAAAAAAGACGGGGCGGTTTTGCCACCTCTTGCGAAGAATGGATGATCATGGATGCTTTAAAGACGATCAAAATCTATCCTCCTCAATTTGAAGCGGCGCGCTGGAGCATGTTAGCCGCCATGGCGGTGGCGTTTCTTTTGATCTGCTTTTTCCTCGTCCAACCGACGCTCTCGCTTGGCCAGGGCTTATTGGGCTTGGCGGCCATAATTGCCATTTTTTATGCCGTTAACCAATTGCTTCAACGTGTTCAGCTCTCTTTTTCATTGTCATTTATGCACTTACAGCACCATAGTTTTCGTGGTGGCTGGGCGCTTAAGTGGCGAAACATTGAAGCCATTGGCATCCCGCACCTCCACCGGCAAGGGTTAGGTGAACCGCTTCCATGGGTTGGAATAAAAATTAAGCGTTACGATGCGCTCTTAGACAGTATTAGCTTGCGAATGGTGACCCACATTATTATGACCCAACGCGCGTTACTCATCACTGCGTATCGGCGTGGAGACCATAAACCCAGTAAACCGCTGGAAGACATGATGTTTGATGACACGCCGTATCGGGGAAGCAACGGCGTGCTATACAAAGGATTGATGGCCATGCTGGCAAACCGTATGCGCTATACCAGAGAGTTACTCGGGTACGATTTGTTTGTCAGCGAAGACTTGCTCGATAGACCCCTCGAGGACTTTGTTGGCGTCGCCCGGCGCTATTTGGCCGCTGCCAGCGGTGATGACTAAAGACTAGCCTTTAGCATCAGATAGCTGCAAAAGGCCGACTGTTCTCAACGGTAGATTAGAACGCTCCCGTTAAAAAGGGGTTCGTTTTCCGCTCGTGACCCAAGGTCGATGTAGGGCCATGGCCAGGGATAAAGGTCACATCATCCCCAACCGGCAGCAAGGTGTGTTTGATGGCGTTGATCAAGGTGGCGTGATCCCCTTTGGGAAAATCAGTTCGCCCGATACCACCGTTAAATAGCACATCTCCTACCCAAGCGGTTCGCCCTTCCAGATCGACAAACACAATGTGGCCAGGGGTATGTCCAGGGGCAAACAACACCGAGAGCGTACTATTACCCACGGACACGGTGTCACCTTGTTGTAGCCACTGATCAGGGTCAAACGGCTCAGCATGCGCGAAACCAAACATTTGGGCTTGTGCCGGCAACGCTTGTAGCCAGAAAGCATCTTCTTTGTGCGGTCCCACGACAGGGACATTCAACGCGCTAGCAAGCTCAACAGTGCCGCCAACATGATCTAAATGGCCATGCGTTAGGAGGATTTTCGTCACCGTCACTTCGAGCGAATGAATGACTTGGCGAATTTTAGCAATATCCCCACCGGGATCCACGACAGCCGCCTGTTGCGTTTGGTCGCACCAAATAATGGAGCAATTTTGCTGAAATGCCGTGACTGGCACAATTTCATAATGCAACGCCATGGAGTTAACCTTCTCTTTGTCTGTTCAGTGACGCAATAACACGTAATCCGTGACACGCCCTCAGGTTTTGAATCGTCAATATGCGCCTCACTATGCCACGCTGTCACCAGTTTGCAACTATGCTGCCAAGGGGGTGTCACTTTTACTATCTAGGCTAACGTCAGGATATCTGGATAAATCAGATGCGCATTTTTGCATGCAGGGTTGCTTATGTTAGATGTTGATAAAGTTCTATCGTCTCATTATCCCCAACTAGAACAGCGAGACTGGCTAAAACGTCCCGTCAGTAAAACCCTTAAACGGTTACTTCATGAGCAGGAGTTTCAAGCCTTTGCTGAGCGGTATCCTCATCTGCAAGGGTTTGAGTTTGTTGAACAAGTGCTCGACTACTTTAACTTTAGCTATCGGGTGAGTGATCGCGAGAAAGAGCGGATTCCCGAATCAGGACGTGTCGTGATTATCGCCAATCACCCTATCGGCTCGCTGGATGGACTGGCGCTGTTAAAACTGGTGCGCTCTGTCCGACCGGACGTCAAAGTGATTGCTAACGATTTATTAATGCAGGTTAAACCGCTCCACGGTTGCTTGTTGCCCGTGAACAATATGGGGGGATATACCCCGAAACAGAACCTACAAAACATGACTCAGTGGCTGGAAAATGACGGGGCAGTCATCATTTTCCCCGCTGGTGAAGTGTCACGGGTTGCGCCAACCGGGATCCGTGATGGCGCCTGGCACCCTGGCTTTTTACGCATGGCAACCAAATCAAAAGCGCCCATTCTCCCGATTCACGTCCAGGGCCGTAATTCAGCCCGTTTTTATGGCGCATCCATGGTATATAAGCCGCTCTCTACCCTGTTGCTCGTCGAGGAAATGTTTCGCCAAGAGAACAATACCATTGCTTTTACCGTCGGCGAATTAATCCCACACCACAGTTACAGTGCTACTGCCTCCCTGCCCGTCAAAACACGCGTTAAGTTATTTCATAAGCACTTGTATCGTATTGCCAAACGCAAGCCTGGCTTGTTTCCCACAGAGACAGCCATCGCCTCTCCCGAGCCTCGTTTAGCGCTTAAACAAGCCCTCAATGATGGCCAGCAACTCGGACAAACACCGGATGGTAAACTGATTTACTTACTCGACTATCAAGCAGACTCCCCTGTCATGCGCGAAATTGGACGATTACGTGAAGTCGCTTTTCGTGCTGTGGGAGAAGGCACAGGTCAGCGACGTGATCTCGATAAATATGATCAGCATTACTGGCATTTGGTCCTTTGGGATCCCGCCGAACTCGATATTGTGGGCGCCTACCGCTTATGTGACACCCAAGCGACGCTCACCGCCCAAGGGCTTGATGGGATCTATAGCGCGAGCTTATTCGATTTTGAGCAAGGCATGCAGCCGTATCTTGCTCAGGGGCTGGAGCTGGGACGTAGTTTTGTGCAACCTAAATATTGGGGCAAACGGAGTTTGGACTATTTATGGCTTGGTATTGGCGCTCTGCTCGCGCAGAAGCCACAATACCGTTATCTGTTTGGTCCAGTCACCATCAGCAACGCCATGCCACAGGCGGCTAAAGAATTACTCATTTTCTTTTACCGTACCTACTTTACTGGCGAGAGCGAGTGTGCACGCTCTAAACGCCCCTTTGAACTGGCAGACAGTAAAGAAAGTGAGCTTCTGGGTCACTTCTGCGGGAACGATTACGCCAAAGACCTTAAACAACTTAAAATGCTACTCGATCACTTAGGCGTTGGGGTCCCCACCTTGTATAAACAGTATAGTGAGTTATGTGAACCAGGTGGTGTCCAGTTCCTGGACTTCGGCGTGGATCCTGACTTTGCCGATTGTATTGATGGTCTTGTTTTGGTCGATCTTAAGCGCTTAAAACCCAAACGCTATCAACGCTACATTGCCCCTCACCTGAGCCACCAGCCTAACGCTGATACATCTCGTTGAGCTAACGACAATGGCGTGACTCGCCTATACCGACATGAAGAGAGAGCCGCGGTTATACGCGGCTTCCTGGTGACTATTGCGCTTGCATCTGCACAGAATGACGCTGCTGGGTTAAATAACTGGGCTCTTGTGTGGTGATCTTACGTTTAGCAGGGACATCATAGGCATACACGTCATCACGAAAGGCCAATTCCCCTTCATCAGTGACCCAAGCCGTCTGGTAAATGGTCTGAACCGCTAAACGTTTTTTGAGCGGTACCCACTTGGTCTGAGTTTTATCAATATAGTACTGGTAATCGGTCAGCTGCTTACCCGATAAATCCAATAATAAGTCCGCCAGTTGCTCCGCTTGCTCGACACGGATACAGCCGGAACTAAATGCACGCCGTGACCGGCTGAATAAGCTTTGCGCTGGTGTATCATGCAGGTAGATAGCATTACGATTGGGCGTGTTGAATTTGTATTTTCCGAGGGCGTTGCCTCGACCTGGTGCCTGCTGAAGCCTATAGGGAAACCCGTCGACTGACACTTTTTGCCAATCAATCGAGCTAGGGTCAATCTGGGTGTCACTTTGCCAATTGGGCAAAATACGATATTGATGCTGAGACAAATACTCGTGCCCATCAACCAGCTTGGGCAAGATATCTTTTTGCACTATGCTCCGAGGCACATTCCAGCTCGGATTGAGTACCACAGAGTCGAGTTGTGACGAGAACAGGGGCGTACGTCTCGATTGGCGACCGACCACCACCTTGCTTTCGAACACATTCTGATCGTTAGCCCACAGACGCATACGATAATCCGGGATGTTGACCACAATGCGATCCGGTTGTTGCTGGGGCCATAACCGTAACCGCTCCGCATTAAGCGCCAGCAGCCGGATCCGCGCCGACGCATCTAAATTAAGCCATTTCAACGTTGACGGGCCAATGATGCCATCCACACTCAGTCCGTGTTGTGACTGAAACCGTTTAACGGCATCGAGTAGATCGCCACCATATTGCACCGTTTTACCATCCAGTGCCTCTAACCGTTGACTGTCCCCCCAATATCCCTGCACCCGCAGGTTATCAACTAAGTTGAGCGCCAAGGGGATCGCTACCGCTTGGTCAGGGTAAATCAATCCATCGCTGGTCACGCTGGGCCACACTGAGCGGGCTTGACGTTGCAAGCGAACAATCTGCTTAATCAGCGCGGTATATTGCGGATGCTGAGGCCGAAGCTTGCGCAGAAAAGCGGGCAACGCCGGCCCCAAACCTGCTTGAAAAAAGGACGCTCGCTGAGACTCGGAGGGCTCGGGCAATGGCGTGTGATGCAAAGAGCCAAAAAACCAACGCATACCTTTATCGGACACCGCATCCAGGTAACTCATCAAGGCATACGCGGTGTCGGTAGCAAAAATATCATACGCGGTGTCGCTACCCTGCTGGCGGAGTTGGCGAAGTTGCCACGCGCGCCACTCAAATTCCGGACTGAAGCTGGCCAATGAAATCACATTAACTTGCGTTGCAAGCTCGTCCCGTGCTGTATCCTGGGTCCAAAGCAGAGAAAACCCATTATCGAGATAGTCTTGAGTCAGCGCTGAGGGATAGGCCAAAACAGTGGCATCGGGGGCGGCCGACTCCAGCCAGTCGCGCGCATACTGATAGGCGCGTTGACGATGATCGTCAGCCGACAGGGTTTGCTCAACCGACGCCGCTTGATCTGAGGCCGAATGCGCCGAGGTGGATGGTGCCAGAAATCGCATGCCACCGGCCTCGATCGCCTCATTTGCCATACCGGGGTTTACCCAAAAACAACATCCTATCAGAAGGTTAGCCAACCAGGCATCGTGCCTTCTCATCATACGCCCCTCCTCATCCATGCTTTAATTATGGCAAATTTTGCCCCCGTCTCGACAAAATCATCGCCTGATTTTTTCTCGCCCCCCAACCCGCGATGAAACAAAAAGCGGCAGCCTCTCCAGACTACCGCTTTTCACGCTACCATGCTTTCATTACACCAGCGTTATCCAATGATTATCCCATCGTACTGGCGTCATCTGATAATCGGGATGATGTGCGCTATCAAGGGTCACCATTTTGCCGCCCCCTGAACTTAAGTTGATCACATCACCGTCACGACTGGCACCAGAGGCATCCACTAATGGATGCAAACCTATCATTTTTTTCGTGTCTAAAGACCAGACACCGTAGCAATTGCCTCTGGGTGAGGTCGCCACCACCCAGCCATTGAGTGTCGCGATACTCGCCACATAGTTGTTAAATCGAGCCCATTGCTCAGGGGTGGCATTGAGCATTTTCATCGGCTCACCACGACGGTGAATGGCCACCAAGGGGGCATTATCCTGACCATGGTATTGCTGCCCCGTCACCACATAGCCCTCATCTGACACCATCAAATGACGAATACTCAGCTTTTTATTGGCTAATTCAGCACGCTCAACCACCTCACCCGTGTCGATGTCGATGTACACCAACGCCGGTGACATTGAATCGATGTTTAGCACGGTGCGGCCATCGGTATGCATGCCACCGACCCCCACCACCAGTGTGTTCGCATCCGCCAGCGCGATTTCATGAGGACCAATCCCAAAGCCGCTTATCTCACGCACTTTTTTCACCTGGCCGTGCTCGCTCAGTCGATAAACACCGACCACGCCCTCGCTGGTTTGACGTTTTCCTTCAGTGGTATATAACCATTGACCATCATCAGAAATCACGCCATGGCCGTAAAAGTAGCGTTCTGCGCTGGCCGTTACCTGTGACAACGTCACGCCACGTTGATAATCAAACACCTGCATGAAATGACCGGGCCGACGCGCAAATGCCACACCCAGTGTCCCAACCTCGCGACGTTGGGCGGCGACACCATGACCGCGCGCGGGTAAAGGAAGACGGAAGACGGGCTGTCCCATACGGTCAGCGCCGACAACCGCGAACGTTCCATCACTGCTCAGCGCGCAGCCGAGTAGCTCACAACGCGCTGACGTGCTGTTGCCACGACAACCACTCAACGCATTCACCACTGTAGGCAGCGCCGCTCCCATCAGTGCCGCTTTTAATAGACGGCGTCGCTTTAAACTAGTCTCCATCTGATGCATTAAACCCGACGATAATACCTAAATCTTGCGCGACCTGACCGCCAAGCACCAACTTGAGATATTCTAGATTGTTGTAGACGGTGAGCATGTCTCGATACCCTGCGACGCTATTTAGCCTGTCAAATAAGGGTTCGCCATCTTGTGGCACGCTGTTATATGCCAACTGCCAATGCTCGCTGACACGATCCGCGACCTCATCATAACCTCGCTCACGGAGGGATTGTTCAATGCCACCCTCAGCGTGATATTGGGTTTGCATCGCTTTGATGCTTTGGCGTAACAATGTGAGAGAGTGCCGTGAGCGCCACGCTTCACCTTGGTAAGGGTTAGGAAAGCCCGGTTTACCCAGAGGGCCAGACAGTTTCTTCAGCACATAATCCAGCTGATGGGTCAACGCACCGAGCTTTTCTGATACCGCCATCGAAGGCGGCATGCCATGCCAAGGATTTTGCTGCCAAGCCGCATTGAGCGCAGATGCCGTTTGTTGCAAGCGAGCACTGACCGCAATCGCCACTTCACAGTGTTTCGGTTGACTTAAGTCAGCTTGCTGATCATAAAGCAACCACTCCATCGCGCCGACGCCTTGCACGGCCACACTTTGCTCGGCCAATACCTCCGCGGTCCACTGTGTTTCACTGGCCAGCAAGGCATTAATTTTTCGCCCTGTGGTATTTTTTTTGTCAGGATAAAACTGAATACGCCAACTTTGCGCCAAGGCGTCCTCAGACCCTTTTTCTACCCCTTGTAATGGCATCCAATTGGCCATCACCGTCTTCCACGCTTGGCGCGCATCATCAATCGGCGTGCCCTGAGTACAGACCGATTGCGTGGTCTTAGCCAGATCCGTGGTCGCAGAAAGAAACTGCTCACTTCGCTGCTTTTGTAGTTGCCAAAGGCCGTGGTTAGGCCCGGTCTCGGTTTGAGATAAACACCCACCGAGTAATACCGTGGCGCTCAGAGAGAGCGCGGCGATAGGATTGAGTCGAAAACGCATGCGACAAGACTCCAGCATATTGTTGTTATAAGGAACGTAAAAACGCGATTAAGGCGTCACGCTCCGCTTTCGGCATCGCCAGCACCCGCTGTTTCGCACTGGCGGCTTCGCCATCATGCCATAAAATGGCTTCCATAAGGGTACGCGCGCGACCATCGTGCAGATAGGTGGCATCCGCATTCACTTCTTTGGTGTACCCAATCCCCCACAAAGGTGGTGTGCGCCACTCTCTACCGTTGGCGATAAACTCTCCTCGATGATCCGCTAGCCCCGCTCCCATGTCATGCAACAACAAATCCGTATAGGGGTGAATACGCTGCTCGCTCAGTGCGCTAAGTTCGGGGCGTTTTGCGGTAGTAAATGACGCCACATGGCACGCATTGCAGCCCGTTTGCACGAAGATATCTTGCCCCTGTTTCACGGCAGGATCCTGCACGTTGCGACGCGCTGGCACCGCCAAATGACGGGCGTAAAATTCGACAAACCCGAGGATATTGTCGCTGACTTCTGGATCGCCACCATTGGGCATCTCGTCGCACACAGACTGTGACGGCATACAATTGTGGTGCGGAAACATGGAAGTGGTTAATCCCACATCGCCATTGAAGGCCGCGGCGTTTTGTTGGTTAACCGTGGGTAGCCCTGCTTTCCAACCAAACCGGCCAAGCGCAGTGCGTTGTTTTTCGATATCCCACACTTGATTTGGTCGTCCAGAGATCCCATCGCCATTGGCATCATCAGGATCAGCCAGGGCGTAAATGTCTTCCGCAGGAATGGATTCCAACAGCCCCAATCCAATCATCGGAGGCGCAATCCGCGCCGACATCTGAACATCTTCTGCCATCGGCCCATAATTAAGATCGGTGATCGTTAAATGTGGCTGACGCAGAGTGACAGTCTCACCATCGGCAAAGGTCACGGGGACCGCAGAATAGGTAATGGCGACCTTTCCTTCTGGCTTCGCGCCTGGCAGTGCAAAGTCTTGCAACTGACCCCCATAATTTGGCTCGGGAATATTGCCATATTGGATCAATTTCTGCCGTTCTGCTTCGCTCATTGCCGGCACACTCAATCGCACCAACATAGACACGGCGTTGGTATCGCCAGGAGAAGGCGGATGCCCACGGCCGTCTTTAATATGACAATTTTGACAGCCATTGGTATTGAACAAAGGGCCAAGCCCATCACGCGCATCGGTTGAAGCCGGCGAGCTCACCCAGGGATTACGAAAAAAACTGTTCCCGACACTGAAGTCGATGCGCTCGCTCATGGGTAGGTTAGCGGCAGGTTGGGAGAAAGCGTTGGCACCTTCTTTAATCACCGTGGTGCGGCCACCAGAGGTGCGTTCAAAAGCAACCGCTGACGCGCTCACCAAGGCACTGATGCCGATTGCACCGAGGTAAACAAAGACTTTGGACTTCATGTTGTATCCTGACAAAGCAAAAAGCCCCGCGGCACGGGGCTTAACATCATTAGCGGACAATTAGAATTGATGGTCCGCGGTATCTGGGTTGAGATTATCAATGCCGATGATCTGAGCGGCTTTCTCAATGTGTTTGGTTTGGTCAACCAGTGCGGTAATGGATGCATTGACGAGTTGGTTACCGTCATTGTTGCCCGCCGCTATCAATTGATCAAAATGCACATTGTCTTCTTCCGCTGACACAACCAGCGTTTTGACTTGCTCACGCGCTTGCTCAAAGCTTGTCTTGATCGCGCTTGCCGCGTCAGAATCTTTGTCTTTGACCAAGTCGAGCACCGATGGCCCGGTCAATTTGCTGCCATCAACACGCTGATAGGTTCCCATCATGACATTATAAATGCCTTGCTCGTTATAAAAATGCGAATTGTGGGTATTATCAGAGAAACAATCGTGTTCGTCTTCGGTCGAGTTGGCTTCCAATGCCACCTTCATGCGCTCGCCGGCCAACTCGCCCAACGAGAGTGACCCCATACCAAACAGCATCTTACGTAAACCGTTCTCGCTCGAATCCGCCAATAGCGTCGCGCGATAGTTATCTTTATTACCTTCCGCCCACTGGTCGCGCATCCAGGCTAAATCATCCACCAAAAGATCGGCGGCCGCTTTCAAGTACTCGCGGCGACGGTCGCAGTGGCCGTTCGTGCAGTCTTCCCCGTAAGCAAAGTCAGAGTATGGGCGCTCGCCCGCACCTGGGTTAGTGCCATTTAAGTCTTGCCCCCACAGCAAAAATTCAATCGCATGATAACCGGAAGCAACGTTGGCTTCTGACCCACCTACCTCATTGAGACTTGCCAACAGTTTTGGCGTAATGTCAGCCACGTCTAAATCGGTCGCACCAATTTGAATACTCTGGTTGGCAATAATGTTTGCTGTCGCACCGGCATTCCCCAGCTCTGCTTGGTAACCGTCTGCCACATAATCAATCAAACCTTCATCCAATGGCCACGCGTTCAGCTGTCCTTCCCAATCATCAACAATCGCGTTGCCAAAACGGAACACCTCTGACTGCTGATAAGGGACTCGCGCGTCTAACCATGCTTTTTTTGCTGCCTGAAAGGTTTTTTGAGAGGGGCTGGCAGTAAAAGCCTCAATAGCGTCATCGAGCGCGACCGCTGTCGCGTGGGAGTCTGCGAATACCGCATGCGCGATATCAGCGTAATGTTCAACAACGTCTTCTTGCGTCGCCGCATTAACACCCAGAGGTGCGGCAAATAAGGAAAGCGCGATAAGGTTACGCTTAAAAGGGGTCATTTCCATAGTACTTTGTCCTTCGCTTTGATATGAACAGTTATGAGAACTATTATCGTTTGTATGCGAGAGATTCTAAGCATTATGTTACTAAATGCAACAAAGAATTGATGCTATTATCAAAGCTGTGATCTCCACACTCTAAGCATGGTTTAATGCAACTTGTTGCAACGCTGATCCGACCTCTTGTCTGCTTAAATTGATGACTATGTGGCACTTTTTGCGCCTGCTCACTGAAACAGCTAAAAATAACAATAAATTAGATTTAATTTGAACTCTAAGGGTTATAATAGACTGAAAGCACATTGATTATTTGATAGTGAAAAAAACCATAAAAAGTCGATTTTTCTCTCGATGCCTTTGCACTCCAACCGCGGGTATTGTAAGTTTCGTTGGCGATTTTTTCTGGTGGAGGTGAGTAAATGGAAAAACACGAAGAAGTACTGGTTGCGCTGCGGCAAATCATCCGCGCAATAGACCTGCATTCACGAAAACTTAACAAAGTATCCGGGATCACTGGCCCCCAACTTGTCCTAATGCGTGCGATTAAAGAGCTGGGCCAAGTGACCATTCGTAAGCTCTCGACCCATACCAATATGAGTCAGGCAACGGCAACGACCATTCTTGATCGTCTAGAAAAGCGCGGGTTGATTTTGCGTGTTCGCAGTGAGCTTGATAAGCGTAAAGTGCATGCCCACTTGACCGAGCAAGGGGAAGCGGCGTTAGAACAAGCACCCAAGCCCCTACAAGAAAACTTTATTTCACGCTTTCAAAGTTTAGATGAGTGGGAGCAATCGTTATTGCTGTCATCGGTACAACGTATCTCTTCGATGATGAACGCCGATGATATTGATGCGGCACCGATGCTAGAAGTGTCTGCCCTCACCTCACATAATTCGCAATTCCAGGCAAAAAAATAATGGTCTCCGGCGGGTAAACAGGATGTCTCCACCGGTCCACCTGCCTACTACGGCGTATTAAAAGCAAGTGGCGTATTAAAAGCAAAGGACGTTCGCTTTTTGTCGCCATCAGTCATGCACTGGCTCTGCATGCGACACCCAGTCGCACCATTTACCGTATAGCAGTTTCCACTCATCCGTTATCAATGCGCCATATTGCCCCTATTCCGTCCCCAGACAATCCACAAAAAAAGACGGCTAATAGCCGCCTTATGGATTGAGAGTCAGTCAGTTACACGCTGTTATTTAAGGTACATTGTGTCCTTTTGACGCTACCCATATCCGATACCATTGCTCGCGCGTGAGTTTGAGGTCGTAAGCCGCTTTGGCTGCTTTGACACGTTCAATATTGCCCGAGCCAATGATCGGCAAAGGTTGAGACGGATGACGCATCACCCAAGCATAAATAACCTGATCGATCGTCGCACCACCGAGCTCTTCGCCAATAGCATGCAAGGTATCACGTACCCGTACAGCCTGCTCAGACTCGCCGTTAAACATCTCACCGCCTGCAAGACAAGACCACGCCATCGGTTTAATACGCAAGCGCTGTAACTGATCCAGGGTCCCGTCATGGACCACATCAAAACGTAGCGGGTTGATTTCAACTTGGTTGGTGACCAAGGATTCATCCCAACGAGACTGAAGCAGGTCGAACTGTGCAGGCGTAAAGTTAGACACGCCAAAGTGAGCCACCTTGCCATGATGACGCAACGTGGTGAATGCTTCAGCCACTTCATCCGCATCCATCAACGCGTCAGGACGGTGGATCAGTAACACATCCAGTTTTTCCACGCCCAAACGAGACAATGAGTTATCTACCGACTCCAAAATATGCCGGTAACTGGTATCGTAATGGTTGATTTTGCGGTTTGGAGCCGCTTCACTGACCAACTTGATATCGCACTTCGACACCACTTGGATATCGTCCCTCACGCTGGGATCAAGCTTCAGCGCTTGGCCAAACAGTGTTTCACAGCGGTAGTCACCATAAATATCCGCATGGTCGACCGTCGTCACCCCCAAATCGATATGAGCCTTAAGAAAGCTTAAACGCTGCTGCGGTGTCATTTGCCAATCATCCAGTCGCCAGTAACCTTGCACCATGGGCGAGAAAAACGGACCGACCGGAGAAATAGATGTCGCTTTAAACTCTGACAAAACGGATCCTTTATGCCGAGAAGTGGAGCTATCATGCTAATCCTATCTCCCGCCACCCTCAATGCCTTATCGAGCATTTTGTTAGCCTAACTGTGCGTTCGTTTGTTTTCGCGCAAAGGACAGCACTGTTTGGGTGTTAAATGCACGACAAGTGTTTAATTTATCACCAACACTTGGCGAATGCGGTGAACTTCGTTATCTTATGTCGCGCAAAAAAAGCGAAAAGGAAGCGAAAATGCTTATTCGACGCATGGAATTGCGTGATTGTGACGCGATCAATACGATTTATAATTATTACATTACACACACTGCCATTACGTTTGACTTGTGCCCATGGCAACTAGCTGAACGTGAACAATGGTTCGCTCAGTTTGATCCGTCCTCCTGCTATCAAGCCTGGGTGGCAGAGCAAGACCAACAAATCCTTGGCTTTGCTTACAATACGCCTTTCAATCCCAAGCAGGCTTTCCACATCGCCTCAGAAATCACCATTTATGCGGCTCCCGATGCCGGTGGCCGTGGGGTTGGCTCGGCATTAATGCAAACCTTGCTTGACGGAATGCGCGATAAGGCCCTGCGCCGCGCCTATTCTCTCGTCACGCTACCCAACCCAGCGTCATTGGCATTGCATCGTCGCTTTGGCTTCCTACAAGTTGGACAGCTAAATGATGTCGGTGCAAAATTTGGCCAATACCACAGTGTGGCAATGCTAGAGTGCGACCTAACGGTTTGAGCATGTTATTTCCCTATCGAATAAGCCCCCACCTCCACTTTACGCCAGTAAGGTGCCTTGATTTGATGCCGTCATAACGACGTTTCAGGAGTTTAGTAGTATGAAAGTTCGCACCAAGGTTTCTGCGGCGATCATCTCCGCCTGTGTTATTTGTATTGTCGCCACCGCAGCGGTGTTGGCAAACCGAACCACCACACTGTTTGGCGATAAAATGCGAGAGCAGGCGATTAGCCAGCTTAAAGCCGTACGCGAAGCCAAGCACTCTGAATTAACCAGTTATTTTTCATTTATCGGCCAGCAATTAACCTCAATGGCCGACTCCACCATGACCGAAAATGCGGTGACCTCTTTTAGCCAAGCTTATCGACGCTACAGTCGTGAAGTCCGCACCGATAGAGCGGCCCGGCGCGCGCTGCAAGACTACTACACCGACACTTTCGGCGATGTTTACAAAGCGCGCAATGATACCAACGCCAATGCACGCTCCAACCTCGCAGCGCTAGCCCCTGCCACGCGGACACTGCAGCAATTTTATATCAGCGGCAGCCCCCATCCTTTGGGCGAGAAAGACAAGTTGGTGACAACCAACGATGGCTCCACGTATGACAAGGTGCACACTCAATATCATCCCAACTACCATCGCTTTGCCGAAACGTTTGGCTACCAAGACATCGTGTTAGCCGATGCCAATGGCCGTATCGTCTATTCAGTGGCCAAAGAGATTGACTTTGGAACCAGCTTATTTGCTGGCCCCTACGCTACCAGCGGCATGGGTGACGCCTTCTTAGAAGCCATTGATGCAAAAGCCGGTGACATCAGCTTTGTTGATTATCGCCCTTACTTTCCCAGCTACGATGAACCGGCCTCATTTATCGCCACCCCTATCGTCGAAAACGGCGAAACGCAGGGTGTACTTATCTTTAAATTGCCGATTCAGCGTTTAAGTGGCGTGATCAGCGGTCAAGGCCAATGGCAATCCGCAGGCTTTGGACAAAGCGGCGAAATGTTTATGGTGGGGCCTGATAAAGTCCTCCGCACCGAAGCACGCGCTTTACAAGAGGACAAATCTGAGTATTTACACTTGTTGCGCACCAATGGCGTCAAACCCGACTTGATTCGCCGCATTGAGTTCACCGATACCGCAGCGGGCCAAATGCCGATGGCATCCCAAAGCATTGCGCAAGCGCTGGCGGGCGAAACGGGCACTGGCAAAGAACAGAGTTATCGCAACCAAACCGTCTATACCGCTTACTCACCGATTGATGTCTTCGGCAAGCGCTGGGCGCTGGTCAATCAAATCAGTCAGCAAGAGGCGCTATCACAAGTCGCTGCCATGCAAGACACTATTTTAAAAGCGACGGTTATTACCTCGTTGGTACTTGTTGGCGTGGCGATCGTAATTGCCTATATTCTCGGTGGCAATATTGCCAAACCAATGATTGCGGTCACTACACGGATCAAAACCATTGCAGAAAATAAAGATTTAACCCAACGCTTACCTGATAGCGGTAAAGACGAAATGGCACTGCTCGGCCGCTCGCTCAATGACATGTTCGCCAGTTTCCAACAGGTGATTCAAGAGGCGCACCAAGCTTCTGGGTTACTCGGCCAAGCCTCTAACGACATTAATCAAGACGTGGTCACTATGCGCGATAGGGTCGCCGACCAGGTCAAGCATACCCATCAAGTTGCCTCGGCAGCGACAGAAATGGCCACTTCCGTCACGGACGTTGCCCAATATGCAGACCAAGCCTCCACCGCGTCTGATGACATCACAGAAGCCGTCAACACGGGCTCAAAAATTGGTGACGACCTGGTTGAGCAAATCCGCACCTTGTCATCGAGCATGGATGCTGCAACAGCGACCATGGGTCGCTTATCGCAACAGAGCGAAGAAATCGGTACCGTACTGGATGTGATTCAAGCCATTGCCGAGCAAACCAACTTATTGGCACTGAATGCGGCGATTGAAGCGGCGCGCGCGGGCGAGCAAGGCCGCGGGTTCAGCGTGGTCGCCGAAGAGGTACGCACACTCGCCTCACGTACCCAAGACTCTACCGAAAGTATCCGCGATAAAATTGCCGCATTACGTCAAGAGACGCAGTCAGCGGTGGCAGATATGGATACCACCAGCCAAACCGTCGACGCTTGTGTGGATTATTGTCAGCAAAATAACGCCGCACTGGTTGATATTGCCAACATGGTCATCGAAATCAATCAGATGACCTCACACATTGCCAATGCCACCCAGCAGCAAACGCAAGTGACGACAGAAATCAGCGAAAGCATCTCTGATATCGCGCAATCGGCTGAAACCGTCTCACAACGCACGCATGACACCGCAGAAACCGCCACCGGCTTAAGCCAACGGTCAGCACGTCTGGCTGATACTATCGGTCATTTCAAAACTGAGTAAATACTCACGCTACCTAGGGAGGTCATCGCACCTCCCTGCTTTACTCGCTGCCTGTCTAGAAACCACCCATTACGACTGACTAGCTAGACACACGCTCACCATTTGTTCAAGTTTTATCCCCTTTTCTACGCATTTTTTATCCGCCGTGACTAGATTCAAAACATGAGGTAGGAAGGAGTGTCACGATGAGAATCAGTAATAAGATCACGCTCGCAATCGTTGCGGCATCATTAACCTGTGTTTTAACTATTGCGGCTATCTTAGCGTTTAGAACCATCGGCTTATCATCACAAGCACTTGATAAGAAAGTAAAATCGCAACTAACGGCGGTGAAAGCGTCGAAAAAGTCGGAAATAAGTAATTACTTCAAGTTCATTGGTGATCAAATTAATACGCTGTCAGACTCCACCATGACAGAAGATGCACTGACACAATTGGCACAAGCGTTTAAAACCATCGCCGCAGACACTGCCAACTCCCCTAGCCAAGAGAGCCAACTGGCCAGTTATTATCGCAATCAATTCGGCGCGACCTATCAAGAGATTAACGATACATCCACCGACGTCATGGGAAGGTACAATCAGTTACCTGATGTAGCTAAACGGCTGCAACACGCGTATATCAGCGGCAACCCCCATCCATTAGGAAGTAAAGATGCCATGGCGAAAGCCAACGACGGCAGTGTCTACAGTGAGATCCACAGCGTCTTTCATCCCAACTTTCAGCATTATTTAAAGACCTTCGGCTACTACGATATTTTCCTGGTCGATAATCAGGGCAATATTGTCTATAGCGTTTACAAAGAGCTGGATTACGCGACCAACCTGTTAACCGGCCCGTATTCAACCAGTGGCTTGGCTGATGCCTATAAAGCGGTACGCAAAGCGCCTCAGGGTGAGCTGGGCTTTATAGACTTTCGCCCTTACTATCCCTCCTACGACAGTCCAGCTTCATTTATCTCGAGTCCAGTTTATAAAAATGGTCAGCAGATCGGGGCGTTGATATTTCAAATGCCGATCGATCGTATCAGTGAGCTCATTAGTAATAATGGTCAATGGGCAGAGTCAGGCATGGGCACAAGCGGTGAAATATTATTAGTTGGTCCCGATAACCTGTTACGCACGCAGCCACGTCTGTTGAGTGATGATAAAGACGCCTACCTCAGTGCACTAGAAAGCCAAGGGCTTAATGCCGATACCATTCACCGCATTGATTATCAAAACTCCGCCGCTGGTAACCAACCCCTCGATAACCCTGCGGTAAAAAGAGCGCTACGGGGAGAGCAAGGGTTTGTCACGCAAACGAGCTATCGTAATACTGAGGTACTGGCTTCTTATTCGCCCATTGACGTCTACGGGGTGACATGGGCGGTGATCAGTCAGCAAGACACCGATGAAGTCTTTACAGCCATTACCAAATTACGCACAGACATCGGCGTTGTGACCGCGTTTGCGGCAGTGCTGCTAGGCAGTCTCGCCGCACTAGCAGCGTATTGGTTGGGTAAAAGCATTGGCGCGCCTATCTTAAAACTCGCCACCAGTATCAAACAGGTGGCAGACAGTAAAGATTTGACGATCACGTTGCACCATACCAGTAAAGATGAGCTCTCTACGTTGGCTGACAGCCTCAATGAAATGTTCCAAAGCTTCCGAGACGTGATTCAAAAAACACACGACGCGTCAAAAACCTTGTTGTCATCAGCCAACGATATCAGTGATGACGTAGTGGCTGTGCGTGGGCAAGTGGACGAGCAAGCCAAAAGCTCGAACCAAGTCGCTACCGCTGCCACACAGATGGCCGCCTCCATCAGCGAAGTATCAGAGCATGCGAGCAATGCCTCTGAAGCGTCTGATACGATTACCCAAACCGCCAATGAAGGCAGCCAAAAAGGCGAAGCCTTGGTCAGCCAAATGCAAACACTCAAAGATCATATGGACAAAGCCACCCGCTCGATGGAGAAGCTATCACACGAGAGTGAGTCCATTGGGTCGGTGTTGGATGTGATTCAAGAAATTGCCGAGCAAACCAATTTGTTAGCCCTCAATGCGGCGATTGAGGCGGCCCGTGCTGGTGAGCAAGGACGCGGATTTGCGGTGGTCGCCGACGAGGTACGCTCTTTAGCCACACGCACCCAGTCGTCCACTGAAGAAATTCGCGCCAAGGTCGACGCCTTGCAACAGGAGACGCGCGGTGCCGCCGATGGGATGACCCAAGCCAATGACGCGGTGACCCAAAGCGTTGAGCATTGTCACGAAAACAACGACAAGCTGGGGCAAATCAAAACCATGATTGAGCAAATCAACGAGATGAACATGCAAATTGCCACCGCGGCCAACCAGCAAACGCAGGTGACCGATGAAATCAGCCAAAATGTCAACACGATGGCACAATCGGCCGACCATGTTTCAGAACGGACGCGCAACACTGAACAAACCGTCAACCACTTACGTGAGCATGCCCGTACCCTGGAAACGCGGATCAGTCACTTTAAAACCGACTAAAACCCAAAGGGGTCAACCTCACGGCCGACCCCCTTGTTTTCGCCTTGTCTTACGATTATTCCATCACCGGCTCACGCTCTAGCTCCCGACGCTTCTCTTCACCAAACCCGCGCAAGCCCACAACATGGACGTGCTCGCGATCATTGAAGATTTTACGGACCAGTTTATACGTTGTGCCTTGCTCTGGGCTGATGTTTTCTGGTGCCGCAATCAACAGCTGCATATCTAAACGATGACACAACTCAAACAAGGTCGAGATCGATTTGGCATCCAGACGGGCCGCTTCATCAAGGAAAAGTAAGCGACATGGGATCACATCTTTGCCACGCAGTCGGCGTGACTCCTCTTCCCAGCTTTGGATCACCATCAGCAAGATTGCTTGGCCGGTACCAATCGCTTCACCGGTCGACAACGCGCCGGATTCCGCTTTCAGCCAACCATCCGTTCCACGGTTGACTTCAATGCCCAAGTCCAGATAGTTGCGGTAGTCCAATAGCTCTTCGCCCAGTGTCTGCGGGGCACGTTGTCCCATTTCAATGTGCGGGTTCAAACGTTGGAACAACTTGGCCATCGCTTCTGAAAACGTGAGATTTGGATTGCCGAATAAATCTTGGTGCTGGTCAGCATGTTCAGCCAAGCCCATCAGCAACTGTGCATGGGTTTCACGGATAGACACATTGAGGCGCACACCTTGCACTTGACCAAAGCCCACGCTCTGTAGCCCTTGGTTGAGCATACGGATCCGGTTTTGCTCGCGCTGAATGGTCTTGCGAATAATGTTGGCTACTGACTCGGAGCTGATCGCCAGACGTTGTTCACGCTGCGTGAGCTCTTCAGTGAGCCTTGCCAGCTCGACTTCCATTTCCTCAATCGCTTCGACCGGATCATCGGTGCGAATAATGTCGTGACGGATACGCTCGCGCAAATGCTGATACACAGCCACATAGAATAAGACTTTACGCTCAGGCCGTCCGACATCCTCCGACGCACGCAAGGCATCACGCAAGGTTTCATTGTCAGCGACCGCAAGGCGCAATGCCCCCAAGGATTTATCCGACAAAGAGCGAAGCTCGTCAGCTGACATGTATGCCATTTCTCGACGATGCAGTTGTTTTTCCACCCCGTTGTCGCGCGCAATACGCAGGACACTGCACCAACCCGCTTTGGCGTTGACCACAAACTGACGAAGCGCTTGGTACTGCTTGAGCAGTTTACGCAATTCCTTGGTGAGCGACTTGGTTTCCATGTCCAGTGACGTAATGCCACGCGAGAGTTCACTGTGACGCTGCCGGGCCTGATGCATTTGCTCGTACAAGGCATCACGGCGGCTTTGTGCGCGCATTAAAGCGTCTTCATCCGCTTGCACACCTAACTCACCGAGCTCTCGCTTAAACTCGTTCAGCGTCTCTTGCTTAGACTGATGGGCACTTTTGAGTGAGGCAAGCACCTGGTGATATTGACTCGTCTGCGACTGAATTTGCTTGAGCGATTCGCGTTCACGTTGGCGCACCTGCTCGGCATCTTTCAGTTTGGCTTTAAGCTGTTCATTAAGCTCACTGCTTTGCGTCAGCATGTCTGACGCATCTTGATAGGCAAAATGCGGACGACGCTCCGCTAAATCGGCAACAGCAAACACTTGCTGCTTAATCGCCTGCAAGGTGTTATCCGCCTCTTGGTAGGCTTGCTCCAGCTTATCAAATTGCTCAGGATCACTGTCGAGTGTTGCCAGGCTGGTTTCCAATGCCGCTAAGGTTTCTCCATTTTGCTGGATAAAGCCTTGTGCCTCTTTCGCCGTCTCTACGCGTGCCATAGCCGCTTGCAAGCGTGCCTCAAGATTATCCTCTGTGAGCGCCTCGGCACAGTAGCGAAGCTTATCGAGGATTTGTAGCGCTTGCTGACAGCGCGCCACCTCCGCCTCGTGTTGTGCCAACACTTGCTTGGCATCGGTTATCGCCCGCTGAGTCTGTGCGCGTTTTTCGCGGCAAGCGGCGATCGCCTGCTCAGGATCGGGCTCAAACGCCACCGTGAGATGCTCGGCAATAAATTGGCTAAATGCGTGTGATAGGCGTTGCCACTTTTGTACATCAAAGGACGCTTTGGCGTGCTCTTCAACCAAGGCCTCCCGTTGTTCACGTAGCTGCTCAAGGCGGTGCTCACGCGCAGCACGACCAAACAGTGGCGTGGCCGGGAAGCGAGAATAACGCATTTGCCGATCGTTTAGATGTACACACACGGCACCCGACAGCTCTTGTGCATCAAACACGCTATCATCAAACGCGTCGGCATCCCCCTCAATGATGTATAAGTCATCAGGGCAAGCGTCCAAATCCGTGAGCTTATCCTTAACGCCTTTGAGATCGGGCACCACGATGGCATGCCGCGCCGGGCCATAGAGTGCGCTGAAGTAAGGGGCGTCATCTAGGGTGATATCATCATAAATTTCAGAGAGTAAGGTGCCACCAAGGGTATCGGCGAGACCTTGCAATTGTGCATCGTCGCTGCCACCAGGCTGCGCCAATTGCTCAATCGCTTGTTCAATGTCTGCTTTTTGTTTGCCCAGCTGATCTTGGTGCTGCGTGCGCGTGCGTACCGCCTCATGCGTGGCATGCATCGCCTCCATCACCGCTTGACTGTCCACCAAGGTTTTTTCAGTTTGGCTTTCCAGTTTGGTCAAGGCGTCATTGGCCGCAAACCAAGTCGGTGCTTTTAGCTCAAGATCGTGGATTTGCGCGTCAACAGCATCCTGTGTCCGCGCAAGCTCACGCAGTTGCTCAGCTTGGGTGTCTTTTTCCTCTTGTAGCGCGTCGCGTCGTGCTTGCTGCAGCGCGGCGGCTTGCTCGACCGCATCACTGTCAGCCAGCGATTCCCCTGTTAGGTCCTGATATTCCGACACGAACTGGCTCGCTTGCTGATATTGCTCAGCCCGTTGGCTCAGTTCACGCTGCTCATACTGGCGTTGCGTCAGACTGTCGGCTAGATAGCGACGCTCTCTGCCCTGCTCAACCCAGCGTTTGGCGGCCTTGCCAGCCTCAGCACGGGGCACAGAGGGATCAAGACGGTGCAAAAGATGCAAGCCCTGTTCAAACTGATTGGCCGTCGCTGACGCCAAATCGCGTTTATGCTTGAGTGACAGTACGCGATCGGTTTGTTCAGACTCTTGTGCTTTCAACGCGTGTAAGCGTGTCGTGGCCTCGTCTGCACTGAGGGTCTCATCGTCAGTGAGGCGACGGGCCGTCTCCAAGGCATTAAGGGCTTGTTGGTGCTGCAGGGAGCGCGTTTGTTGCGTGTTGAGCGCTTGTTGGTAGTCGGCAAGCTGAGTCTTCAGACTATCCACTTCCTCTTCACTCTGCGCCGCGCGCAATTCGGCGTCAGCAAGCTGCTCTGTGGCCTCTTCCACCACCATGATTTGCTCTTCGAGTCGCTCCGACAACTCGAGCAAATCTTCCTCATAACGCTCAATTTTTTCTTGTTGACGCATCGCCGATTGCACCAACTGCAGATGATCAGCCGCCGCTTGGTGATCTTGTTCGAGGTGATCTTGCCCGGCTTCCAGCTCGGCTAATTCTGCGCGCATGGTTTCCGCATGCTGCTGCTTTTGCTGCAATGTCTGTTGTGCGGCGTTCAGCTCCGCCCGCAACGACAGCGCTTGTTCCAGCTTGCTTCGGCGCTCATTGGCATGACGCATGTAGTCCGAGGCCACATAATGGGTCGCTTCCGTGATCAAATGCTTAAACAAGTCACGATCGCGCTGCGTCAGCTTAATCGCCTCAAGCGTCATACGGTTTTCTTTCAGCGCCACTTCCATATCTTGGAAGGCTTTTTTCACACCACCATTTTGTGGCAACAAATACTCGCGCAACGACTTGGTGATTGCGCTAGAAATGCCGCCGTAGAGTGACGCTTCAATTAATCGATAAAACTTGCCTCTATCTTGCTGGGTGCGCAGCTTTTTCGGTAGCACGCCAAATTCAAACATTTGCGCGTGATAGTCGGTGACCGAGTTAAAGGCTTTAAAGTGCGCGGTTTCATAGGCGCTCGCCGCCTCTTTTACCTCGTTCAGCTGGCGTACACGCGCTTGACCGTTATTTAAGGTCTCGACCAACACATCGGTTGGGGCCACAGAAGAAGGCAAGCCTTGTAAAACGAACGGCTTGATATCCACCTTCTTATCACGCCCTGCCACTTGTTGAAGACGCACACCAAACAGCACCCGCTGTTGGCGTGAATTCACTACATCCAAGGCGGCATAGCAGGCACCTGGCTGCAATTTACCGTGCAACCCCTTATCACGAGAAGCACTTGAGCTGCCTGCCTCTGTGGTGTTACGGAAATGCAACAGGGTTTGGTCAGGGATCAACGAGGTGATAAACGCCGCCATGGTGGTCGACTTACCCGCGCCGTTCCCGCCTGATAAGGTGGTGACGAGGGAATCAATATCAAAGGTTCGTGCAAAAAAGCCGTTCCAGTTCACCATGGTGAGTGAGTGATACTTACCGCGCTGGCTCATACTGTCGGCTCCTCTGTTGTCTCTGTATCGGCATTGTCTGCGTCTTCATCCGAGTGCTCATCGAGCAAGCTTGATTGAATGTGCGCTTGGCTATGCACCACGGCTTCCCCGTCACGAATCAGACGCAATTGGGCTTCTTGTGGATCGTCACCGCTTCGTACATCAGCACCAAAACGGAACGTTGCTTCACTGACACGGAATTTACTTCCCTCACCAATGGGTAAGATCATCCCGAGACGACGCAAACGTCGCAGCGAGGTTTTCACTTTGTCGAAAAGCTTCTCACGGTCAAGATCTGAACCTGTTGCGCGATGCGTGACCAACTTCATCAGTTTCTTCTCGTCAGCCAACGCTAATAGCTCATCAAAAAGCTCTTGGGTGGTAAAGATCCCCTCTTGGGCCAAGCGCTCTGGGCTTAAGTACAGAAAACAAAGGACTTTGCCAACCAGCATATCCAGTTCAGACAGCACGCTGCGCCTAATTAAACTGGTTGAGCGAGGACGAAGATAGAAAAAGCCCTCTGGCGCGCGGACCAATTCAGCGTTATAACGCTGGTAGAAAATATTCAGCTCTTGCTCAAATTCCATCAGCAAGGCGTGGTTATCCAGATCGTCGCTGGCAATATGGCGGCCAGCACGCAGTGCACTGTCCAACGCCGGGAACAAAGGGTTAGCAATGGCTTTGGCCAGCCCTTCTGGCATTGGCTGTTCAGTATTTATCGATGACATTCGCTTGTACCTTAGCTCCGAAGTCGTTAATCGCCTGCCAATCAGGCTGAATCGCGTTAAGATCAGATTGGGAGTAGCCCATGCGGACCGCTTGGTTAATCACTAAGCGCGCGAGATCAAAATGGCGAGCTTGTGGGTGCTCGGCTAAGTAATCTTTCAGGACACGACCTAAGTCGATCGCTTGTCCGGTTTCTCGATGGCGGTTGAGCATCTGTGACACTTTCTGTGAAAGGCCATCGTCAACCACACTTAATTGTTCGAACGCCACCTCTTCTGGCATCTCTCCGGTGACTTCATCGTCACGTAACACCAAGGCTTCATCTCGCGTATCACGCAGTCGCTCAGCATCGGCATACGTTAAAAACCATGGCCCGTCAAAGTAGTCCGATACCGACTGGCGCAAACGCTGGCTGAATGCACGGTTTTTATCCATATCAATCGCGGTGCGAATAAATTTATGCACATGGCGGTCGTAACCTATCCATAGGTCGATCGCTTGCTGTCCCCAGTTCACGATACGATCCAGCTTCATTTGCAAGCTGTATACCATGCGATCGACGAACTCAAGATCATCACGCCCCCGCACCACTTCTTGAATCTCAAGCAGCTGACTCTGAAGCTCATCCCCCGCGGCCTGCAGCGTTTCTTGTAACTCTTGCAAAGTACTCGAGGTTTCGTTGAGCAAGTATTCACAGTTAGCGATTGCGGCTTGCCAGTCCTGGGTGAGGAGCGCAGCAATATCTTCTTTTACCTGTTGTTGCTGCTCATCCATCACGCGCTGATTAAGATCGATGCGGTCAAAAATCTCGGCGACCGAGTACTTCAACACACCATAGACGTTATGACGCCAAAAGGTCGCATCCCCATCTTCTTCCGCCGCACGGCGCGCCTTAGCGATTTCGTCAGCCACCATAGACAGTTGTACCGACAGCTTTAGCGTTGAGTATTCACGATGACGGGCGTAATAGTCCGCAATACCTAGCGCCAATGGCGTGAGGCGGTAAATGCTATCACCATCGGTCATTTCACTGGTAAACCGGCTTAGCAACCGTGCTTGCACCATTTCGTTGATCGCATTGTTGGCGCGATAAGCAACATTGCCAAGCGTGGCACCTTCACCGCTAACAAACTGCTCACTGACCAGTCGAAAGACATCCACGAGCTCATGCTCGCTCAGTTCGTCCTCCAACCGCTCTTGACTCATCACCGCCATTGCCAGCAAGAATGCCAAGCGCTCTGGCGGCAGGTTTAACCCTAAGTCACTTTGTTTTACCCAACTGACCAACTCAGGTACTGTCTGAGCGTCGTCTGTCCACGACTGGGAAGACTGAGCCTGATCACTCATCCGTTGTCCTTGTTTTTATCTTGATTGCTTGGGGCACTGTGCTGTCCCCATACATGGATATATCGCCCCAGAGACACAAATGGCTCTTGGCGGCAAAGCTGTTGCTCCAACGCCATGACCTGCTCAAAGGTAAAATCACCAATATTGGTATCACGCATATAATCGTGAAAGGTGCGTACGCCTGTTTTACCTTTGAGGATAATGTCACTGTCTTGCATCCATCGATACACGCTCTCTGGTTGCAAGCCTTTAGGTGGCTGAAGCTTAAACCGCTTACGATGCGGCATACCTTCCTCAACATGCGTGAGGTTACCGCACACGAGGTTCTTAAAGAGCAACCCGGTTTGGTTATAGAACATCACCGATGCGATCCCCCCCGGGCGCAGTTGCTTAAGCAAGTCTTTCAACACCTGCTCCGGCTCAGCGGTCCACTCCAGTACCGCATGAAATAAAATCACATCCGGCGGATCGCTCAAATGGTCACCAATCGTCTGCACCGACGAATGAACCAGCTGATACTGCGCAAGTAAGCCCTGTTGTTCAATCTCCTGACGGGCTAAGTCGAGCATTTGCGAAGAAAGATCACATAAAGTGACCCTGTGACCGCGCGCCGCCAAGTGCCGAGACATAGGGGCAACCCCACCGCCGGCATCTAAAATATGCAGGGTCTGCTCAGGCGCAAAACAGTGCAGGATCTGCTCGATGTCCTGCCAAACGACCGCTTGGCGGATTTCGCCTTTGCCCGATCCATAAATGTTTTTAACAAATTTGTGGGCAATGTCGTCGAAATTTTTATCCTCAGTCACAATGGCATTCGTTATCATTGAGTGGTAGAAAGGCATATTCTGTCACAAGCCTTACGTTAATAAAGGTTTATGGCATTATTTGTGCCTCGTTTGACTATATTTCGGGCGACATTGCATGTTTGAATTAAAAAAACTTATCTCAACCTTGATAATGCCCTTGCCCGCGCTGTTATTGTTGGGTCTTTTCGGGCTATGCCTGCTTTGGTTCTCTCAGCGTAAAAGGCTGGCATCTTTTGTTATCTTCGTTGCGTTTGCTGGGATTTTTCTCACTTCGTTTCAACCGGTCGCCTCTGGGCTCCTTCGTCCACTTGAGCGTCAATACACCGCGTTTCTCCCCACGGAAAAGCCGGTAGACTTTGTAATGGTACTGGGCAACAGTCATGTCGTAGATGACGCCATACCCCCAACCTCAGAGCTTTCTCGTGCGGCGTTAATGCGCCTCGCAGAAGGCATCCGTATTCACCGAATGTACCCCACCTCCAAGCTAATTTTGTCGGGCTATGACCATGGTTATGAAGTCAGCCATGCGCGTATGTTGGCACGCGTCGCAATGGCGTTGGGTGTCAATAAAAACAGTATCCTGTTGCTTGAAACCGCCAAGGATACGTGGGAGGAAGCCTACCAAGCCGCATCGGTGGTTGGGAGTAGTAACCTAGTGCTCGTGACATCCGCGGCACATATGGATCGTGCCGTTTACGAGTTTCAAAGCGCTGGACTCGATCCCATCCCGGCTCCCACTAACTTCATGGCGCAAAAGCAAATTAAGCAGCCATGGATAAAATACGGCCCACGTGCGCAATACCTCGAGCAGTTCGAACGCTATTGGCACGAGCGATTGGGACAAGCGTGGCAACGTCTCCGTGATTTTATCGCTCAGCCGGCCAATTAAGGTCCCACAGCACATCACCCACCAAAAAAGCCGCGATTGATTCGCGGCTTTGTTATTACCATTCGCAGTAGACGTAAAACCGCGCCTATGCGTTGCTATCTGCGGCTAAATAAGCGCGCACTGCCTCTAAGTCTGCTTGGGTATCGACGCCATGTGGGGGCGTCTGTGTGGCAACCGCCACATGGATTTTCTCACCATGCCACAATACGCGCAGCTGCTCTAACGATTCAATCTTCTCCAACGGGCTCGGTGTCCAGTGGATGTAACGGCTAATAAATCCCGCTCGATAGCCATAAATACCAATGTGCCGCAACAATGCTTGTGGGATGTCGGGAGAGTCAGCCTCGAAATGGGTGCGATCCCAAGGGATGGTGGCGCGGCTGAAGTACAAGGCAAACCCTTTATGATCCGTCACTACCTTGACCACGTTGGGGTTAAACACTTGCTCTTTGTCATCAATTGCAACTGCCAAGGTGGCCATCGGAGCCTGGTCATTCTGACTGAGGTTCTCCGCCACTTGACCAATCACCGCAGAGGGGATCAACGGCTCATCGCCTTGTACATTAACGATAATGTCATCTTCAGCAAAGCCATAGCGTTCAACCACTTCGGCTAAGCGCTCAGTGCCAGACTCATGGTCGGCACGTGTTAAACACACCTCGCCGCCAAACGCCCGTACCGCCGATTCAATACGTTGATCGTCCGTTGCAACAATCACCTGACTGGCACCGGCCGCTTGGGCGCGCTCATAAACGTGTTGGATCATCGGCTTGCCAGCAATATCAGCCAACGGTTTACCCGGCAAGCGGCTCGAACCAAATCGCGCCGGGATCACCACATAAAACGGGCTCATCCCTGGACCTCTTCCAATGACATATCGCGAGCTTCTGATTCAAGCAGCACGGGAATACCATCAATGATCGGATAGGCAACACGATCAAACTTACAAACTAACTCATTGTTATCGCGTTGATAATAGAGTTTGCCCTGGCATGATGGGCAGGCCACAATTTCAAGCAGGCGGTGATCCATAGCGTTCCTTTATTTTTTATTCGCGTTTGTTTGCAAACGTTCTATCTTGGTGAATACGGCCTGAGCTACCTCGTCAGGCAGCCGTGCCTCTACCGGTAAATACCACCAGTTATCTTGTGCGATCCCTTGGTATTTTACCGCATCTTTTTCTGTCATCAGCAAATGTTGCCCCTTCTTGCTCAACCTGTCCAGCTCGTCGGCGTTGAGGGTTTGATGATCATTTATTCCCTGGCTGTGAACGGGTGTCAAGCCCATTTGCTGCAAGGTATTAAAAAAGCGTGGTGGATGGCCAATCCCGGCGACTGCCACCACTTGCGGTAGCATTGAGGCTTGACAGCGTTGTCCCGTACGTAGATTAACGGCCAAGCCAGGCACCAGGTGCATCCCCCACTCTTGGCCTTGTGGTGTCCCACCGTTAGTGACCAACATATCGACGCTCTCAAGCCTATCGAGTGATTCGCGCAACGGCCCCAAAGGTAGATAATGACCGTTACC
This sequence comes from Salinivibrio sp. VYel1, assembly GCF_009377945.1. Lineage (NCBI taxonomy): Bacteria > Pseudomonadati > Pseudomonadota > Gammaproteobacteria > Vibrionales > Vibrionaceae > Salinivibrio > Salinivibrio sp. VYel1. The sequence continues at coordinate 72,948 of NZ_RSAM01000005.1, forward strand.
AAACCGGCGCTGGCCATCAATGATCACGATCTCTATGTCTCTTTCAAGCTGGTAGTGCTGGAGACCATCATCTGTGATCACGATATCGACACCTTCTTGCAGGATACGTTTAACCGCCTCGCTGCGGTTGGGGTCGACACAGACAGGAACTTGGGTGCGACGTGCTATCAAAACCGGCTCATCCCCCGCCGTGCGCGGTGGCGTGGTTTGGCTGAGTAAGAGTGGATAGTGCTCAGATTTACCGCCATACCCGCGTGACACCACCCCTGGACGGTAACCATTCGCTTTTAGTTGTTCCACCAACCAAATCACAAACGGGGTTTTGCCATTGCCGCCAATCATGATGTTCCCCACCACGATAACCGGCACTGGCGCCGAATAGCGCTGCGTTTTGCCGCGCAGATATTGACGCCGACGATGGCGCGCTATCATGCCAAACAACGCACTAAACGGTCTTAATAATACCGACCATAGCGGGCGTTGATGACCAAACCACAGTTGCTCTAGCATACTCAGTCACCAAACTGAATACGGTGAAGCTGCGCATAGGCCCCCTCACGTTCAAGAAGCGCTTGATGACTGCCTCGCTCGACAATCTCACCTTCATCCACAACCAAAATTTGATCAGCATCTTCAATGGTCGACAGGCGATGGGCGATCACCAACACCGTACGGTTTTTTTGCAATTCATCCAGCGCCGCCTGAATAGCGCGCTCCGACTCTGTATCCAGTGCCGACGTTGCCTCATCCAGGATCAAGACGGGTGCATTACGTAACAAGGCACGTGCGATGGCTAAACGTTGGCGTTGTCCGCCAGACAGGCTGACGCCGTTTTCACCAATCATGGTGTCATAGCCATGATCGAGCCCGCGGATAAAATCATCGGCATAGGCAAGTTTCGCGGCGTGCTCGACTTGCTCACGGCTATACTTGTCTTCTGCGGCATACGCGATGTTATTCGCGACCGTGTCATTAAACAGATGAACGTTTTGCGACACCACCGCGACATGCTGACGCAAATTACCTAGGGTATAGTCCTCAATCGGTACGCCATCGAGCGTAATCACACCACTGTCTAGTTCATAAAAACGGGTTAACAGGTTAGCAATGGTGCTTTTTCCTGACCCTGAACGCCCAACCAAGGCCAGCGTCTGCCCTGCTGGCAATTCAAAGCTCACATGGTTGAGGGCCGGCGCATCTCGAGTGGGATAGGTGAAAACCACATCCTCAACCTTAATGTCGCCACTCACTTTCTCAACCGCGTGTGTCCCGGTGTCTTTTTCCGTTTCCAGCTCCATCAGGTTAAATAAACTGTGGCAAGCCGCCATCCCGCGTTGGAACTGAGAGGTCACGTTGGTCAAGGATTTAAGTGGGCGCATCAGACCAAACATGGCACCAAACACCACCGCAAAGGTACCTGCAGTTAGCTCAGAGCGAATCGCCTCTGTGTTGGCCAAAATCAACACCACCACCAATGCCATTGATGCAATCAACTGGATCACTGGGTTGGCAATCGCTTGTGCGGACACCAGCTTCATGGTCTGCTGACGCATACGGTTACTGACTTTCTCAAAACGTGTCTTTTCAACGTCTTGTCCACCGTAACTAAGCACCACTTTGTGCCCTTTGAGCATTTGCTCGGCGGAGCTAGTCACCGACCCCATTGCATCTTGCATATTGGAAGAAATGCGACGGAAGCGCTTAGAGACGATGCGGATAGAAACCGCGACCACCGGCGCAATCACCAGAAGAATGGCGGAGAGCTGCCAGCTTGACCAAAACATCAACGCCATCAAACCAATGATGGATGCCCCTTCGCGCACCAAACTGACCAACGCGCTACTGGTCGCTGACGCCACTTGTTCTGAGTCATACGTAATCCGAGAAAGCAGTGCCCCGGACGACTCTTGGTCAAAAAAGCTGACGGGCATTTTCATAAAGTGATTGAACATCCGGCGGCGCATGGTCATCACCACATGACCCGACACCCAAGATAAGCAATAAGCGGACACAAAGCTCGACAAGCCACGTATCAACATGAGTGCGACCAAATAGACAGGCATCCATTTGAGGAAATCGCCTTTGACATCATCATAGGTAAAGCCTTGATCAAGCAACGGCTTCAGCATTGAGAGCATCAGGGTGTCACTGGCGGCATTAATCACCAAGGCGATAATGGCAACAATGAGCCCTACTTTATAGTTGGCAATGTAGGGCCACAGCTGCTTAAACGTCTGCCAGGTCGTTTTATCTTGATATTCGCTCATTAAAATCGTTTAGATGTGTTAAACAGACGGGCATTCTACTCTTTTACAAGTCCGCGTCCAAATATACTGGCCGACGTTTAAACATCTGACGATACCAATAATCGCTGCGATCCTGCCGCCAACGTGTTAACTGCCAACCAGAGCCGACACTCTGCCAACGCACTTGGCCATTCGCCGCCGTATCAAGCCAGGTGATACCGGCGTTTTGATAAGCCAATTTCACCTCTAGTGACGGAAGCTGCCATGGGTTGAGAAGCCCGGTTGACGCCACGCCCCAAACCGGATCAACGGCGCGAATAAACGCGGAGGAAGACGAAGACGCACTACCATGGTGGGGCACCAAAATGATGTCACTATCAAGTGCCTTTTTGTCGGTCAGAGACGCCAACAAATCAGCCTCCCCACTGGCTTCTATATCGCCAGTGAGCAACACGCTACGCCCATCGCCAGACACTCGGATCACACAGGAATCATCATTATCAGCACGCCGCTTTTGTGCCGGAGGCCAGAGTACCGAAAAGGTGAGTCCTTGCCAGCGCCAACGCTCGCCGGCCACACAGGCTTGATACCCAACCCGACGCTCACTGGCGCGGCGCCACTGTGGTGAATAGGTCTCAGACATAAACGTCGCGCCACCATCGTGATCACTGTCGCCATGACTGAGAATGAGGCCATCTAACTGCTTGATTTGCCGATGTGTCAGAATCGGCGCGATAACCGCCTGAGCAATGCCACCCACCTGCCAGCGGTTGCCAGTGTCATAGAGCACCGCGCGGTTATTCTTACTGATCAATACCGCCAACCCATGCCCGACGTCCAACACATCAATTTGCCAGTTGACCGGTTTGGGATCTCGCCAAGCTACCACGGCTGCGACAAGGACCAGCATCACCGCCTTTAAACGATGCCAATGCCACCCGTAGAGTCCCCAAGCGAGCACCATCGCCGATATTGCCCAGCCTGCCGAAGCGACTGGGGCGGGTAACCAGGTGTCCGCCGCCTGATCGGCCAGTGCCATCACCGGTTGAAGGCTGGCATTTGCCCCATCCCACACCAAATCTGCGACACGGGAAAGTGATAAACTCTCACTCAGCAGGCCGACAAAGACCAGCGGTACGGTCACCATACCCACCCAAGGCACCGCCACGAGGTTAATGGTCGTGGCAGCGGCGCTGATCCCTGCAAATAACCCTAGCTGCAAAGGAAGCATTCCTACCAATAGAATCAATTGTATGCCGATAAGCTGCTTGATAGGACGAAGCCAAGGCCGTGTTTGTTTTCGACCCTCGGTGGTGTGAGCAAGCGTGTAATGCGCCATGCATAAGGCCCCCACGGCGGCAAACGAGAGCCAAAAACTCATTGAGAAACCGGCGAAAGGGTCGCGGAGCAATACCAATAATAAGGTCAACTGCAACAGATTTAGCGGCGAAATCCGCGCTCCCAAGCGCTTACTGATCGAGACCAACATCAAGGCAATGAGCGCGCGTTGAGTGGGCAGTGCAAACCCGGCTAATGCCGCATAGAGCGACGCCACCCCAACTGCAACGTACAAAGGCAACCATAAAAACAGGCGTCGTTCTGGGAGAAAGACGCGCGCCCAACGGCCGATTTGCCAACCTATTCCGTAGGCCAAACCAATATGCAACCCTGAAATAGCCATCAAATGCGCCAAACCACTGTGCGTCAGCGTGTCCCAGTGCGCTGGGGTTAACCACCCTCGCTCGCCAAGGCTCAATGCCAATAAATGCGGCCCATAGGACAGTGTTGATAAAGCGGGACTAAGCGTATCGAGTAGTTGTTGACGCCAACTCACTTGCTCAGTCAATTGCGTTGCTTCTTTTAGCCGAGCTTTGGCATGTACTCGCCGTGCAACATAATATTTTTCAGCATCAAAACCTGCCTCGTTTAATCGCCCATAAGGCGGCTTAAACGTTACCACCAATTGCCAGCGCTCGCCTTGCTTAGGATACGGGGGAGATTGCCAATAAACGCGCACTCTGGCTGAGCGAAAAGGCGGCAATCTTGTCTGATTAATTTTATCAACGTCAAAAATAATCGCTTGCGCCCCTTTTTTTGCGCTGAAAAGGGTGCCCACTGTCCCACTGATTGTAGTATCCTCTTGGTGTGAAATGACGTGGATCACGTCGGCTTGATACAAGTTTGCGGATAATACAGCCCAAGTGAGCCCTAACGCGCTTCCAGCAAGCCACCACCAACGTCTTTTCCACCCAACAAAGAAGACGATCACTGTCATGATGCAGACCCAAATTGGCGGTAACATTGGCCACCAAGGTAGCGACAGCACAGCCAGTGCGGCAATCAATGTAAAGGTCAGCGTCATTGCGTAATTTCCAGGTAATGTAAACAGGTATGCCTAAGAAGTTTTTCCAACGCTACATGCCCAAGCGCGAAACATTGCGCGACAATAAGGCACTCAGGGTGTTTGGTAGCCTGTTGCATGATCCCAACTTATGGTGCCTTAACCGCCGGTCGGCCTCCGGTGCCTTTGCTGTCGGCCTGTTTATGGCATTTGTCCCCCTACCAAGCCAAATGATCATGGCTGCCGGCCTAGCGATTTTGTTTGGGGTCAACCTGCCGCTCGCCGTTGCGCTAGTATGGGTAAGCAACCCCATCACCATGCCTGTGCTTTTTTATCTTGCTTATAAGCTCGGCACCTGGATGATGAACAGTCCCCCATACCCGTTCCACTTTGAACTATCGTGGCATTACTTGGCGGAGCAAATGAGCCACATCGGCCCACCGTTCTTATTAGGCTGCGCCACCAGCGGACTGGTGATGGCTGTCATCGGCTATTTCACCGTACGTGGCATCTGGCGCTATTCTGTGGTCAGAAGCTGGGAAAAACGTAAGTTACGCTTGCCTAAGAAAATTAAAGAAGTGTTGCCTAACCCAAACAAGCCCTCTTAAATCGTCCTGATTTAATCTACGTGAGGCATCAAACGCGTCCAAACGCCGTCAGGCAGAAGTGCGATTCAGGCGTCAGCGCCGCGTATACACATGATATTCCCTGCAGGGTTCAACGAGGCAGATCAAAAAGAGCCCATTGTCGGGCTCTTGGTTTTTATAAAATAAAGCGTATCAGTGACCAAAGCATACCAAGCGATATGGCCACTATTTAGCACTCAACACCGCGGCAGGCTCAAGCTGACAGGCTCTTCGGGCTGGATACCAAGCGGCAAGCAAACTAAGCAGTATGGCCGTGGTACTCACCAGTATGACATCGGCGGCATGCAGCTCACTGGGTAAGAAATTAATAAAGTACACATCCCCTGATAAAAAGCGATGCCCGAGCCACTGTTCGACCTGAGACAATATCGCCGTGAGGTGAGTGGCGAGGGTAACCCCCAATAGACTGCCCAACACACTGCCTAAGGCACCAGAAAAGAGCCCATACCAAATAAAGATGCGGCGGATCAGTCGATCGTCCGCCCCCATGGTGCGCAAAATAGCAATGTCAGCGGCACGGTCTTTTACCGACATCATCAAGGTTGAAACCACATTAAAACAGGCCACGCCGATCACTAACACCATCACCAAATACATGATGGTTCGCACCAACTGAATATCCCGATATAAATAACCGAACTCACTCGTCCAGTCTTTCAGATACACATAGGTGGTTAGCGTTTGCCCGACTTCATGCACAATCTGACGGGCCTGCAACACCGGAGACACCTTTAGAGACACACCGGTCACTGACTGTCCTATTTGCATAATAGTTTGCGCGTCCTGAAGTCGCATCAGAGCCAATGAATGGTCGATTTGTCCACCGAGACGCAACAGTCCAGCCACTTGCATTCTCACTCGCTTCGGGGCGCGCAATGCAAGTTGGCTATCCGTCGCGGGAACCATGACCGTTAACCAATCTCCTTGACTGACGCCCAACTTCGCCGCCACGCCTTGTCCCAACACAATCTGCGACTGCCCAGCTGGCAAGCTCTCCCAGCTACCTTCAATATAATCACCAATGCGACTCACGGTTTGCTCATCATCCGGATCGACAGCGCGAATTTGTGCAGGTTGCAGCGCAGAGCCATGCTCCATCAACACCGTCATCTCAACATAGGGAGCCGCAGCCTTGACATTGGGATGCTGCTCAGTCTGATGTTTGACCTGTTGCCAGTTATCGATAGGGCCATTGACACCAAACACTTGTGCATGCGGCACCACAGACAGCACACGTTGATTCAGTTCGCGCTCAAAGCCGTTCATCGTAGACAGACCCACAATGATCACCATCACCCCCACCGCAATCCCGATCACTGACGATAAGGAAATAAAAGAGACCAAGCGATTGCGTTGTCTGGCGCGACTAAAACGACGACCGATGGCCAACGATAAAGGCTTCATGCTCCCTCCTGCCCCAGCAGTTGACCATCTTGCATGGTCAGTTGACGATCCAATTTTGCTGCCAGCTCACCGTCATGGGTCACCACTAAAAAGGCCGTGCCATGCTGGGCATTTAACTGGCGCATCAAATCGTAGATTTCGAGCGCAGTGGTATGATCCAAGTTGCCGGTCGGCTCATCGGCCAGTACCAACTTGGGTTCATTGACTAATGCACGTGCAATGGCCACACGCTGCCGTTCGCCACCTGATAGCTCTGCCGGGCGATGGCTGAGCCGGTGTCCGACCCCTACCGCGTTGAGCATGGCCGTCGCACGTTCAGACGCGGCGCTGTGGCTCATTTTGTTGATCAAAAGCGGCATCATCACATTTTCCAGCGCGGTGAAATCGGCGAGCAAATGGTGAAATTGATAAACAAACCCAAGCGTTTGATTGCGCAGCTTTGCTTGCTGCTTGGCCGTCATCGCATTGACCGCCTCACCCTCAATCCACACGTCACCTTCCGAGGGCAAATCGAGCGTCCCCAAGGTGTGTAATAATGTACTTTTCCCTGAGCCAGAGGAGCCCACTATCGCCACCAGCTCTCCCGGGGCAATGGTCAAGGAAACATCGTTTAACACGCAGGTCGGCTGTCCGCCCTCTTGATACGTTTTACTGACGCGGTGACAGGACAACAAAGATTTACTCATAACGCAGTGCCTCAGCAGGGTGAACAGATGCCGCTTTAAACGCAGGAAATAGCGTGGCTAGCACACTTAGCACGACCGCTAAGCCTAATACCATCGCCACATGAAAAGGATTAATAACCACAGGTAACGCTAGGCCGTTACCCAGCAGACTCACACCAAAAATAGACATGATTTCATTGATGTATGCCGATAGGAGCACACCGAGCACGCCACCTACCGCGGCGCCCAGCACACCACTCAAACTGCCCTGGGCAATAAAGACAGCAACAATGTCTTTATCTTGCATCCCAAGAGTTTTTAAAATCGCGACCTCAGATTGTTTCTCCATGACCACCATGATCAGCGCGGAAATAATGTTAAACGCGGCGACAATCACAATCAGGCTGAGCATCAAGCTCATCATGTTCTTTTCCATTTTTACCGCTTGAAACAGCTCGCCGCGCCAAACACGCCAATCCGTCCACGTATCGGGATCGGCGTTTGCCTTTAATTGGGTAATGGCAAATGGATCATCTAAAAACAGGCGTAAATCGTTGGCTTGAGACGGTGACACCCCACTGAGTCTCGCCACATCGTCGATGTTAGCCAGCATTAATTGCCCGTCGACATCCGTCCCTGTGTGAAAGATACCCGCCACCGTAAATAAGCGCTGTGCGGGGATCCGACCTATCGGTGTAAAACGACTGGCACTGGTTACCATCACGCGGACAGCATCCCCGACGCGAAGTTGTAACTCAGTGGCCATGCTACGCCCAATGATCACTTGATAGCGCCCGGCTGCCAGTGCCGACAGTTCACCTTGCAATAGGTGGGAAGCCAAGGGCTCATGTGCACTGGGGTCGATGCCCTCTAACAAGCCGGCGCTTAAGCCTTTGCGGCTTTGAATCACGGCATCCGTGGTTTGTATCGGCGCCGTATCAATCACGTGAGGCCAACGCTCAATCGCGGTTTGATCTGGGTTTGCTTGCCCGTTGGCAATAATCGCGTGAGGCAACACGCCGAGAATTCGGCCTTTCAGCTGAGCTTCAAAGCCATTCATCACCGACGAGACGGTGATCAACGCCATCACGCCAATGGCAATGCCCGCCGTCGACATCGAGGAGACGAAGCGTCCAAAACGGTCGGCTGAGCGGCCGCGTAAGTATCGCAAGCCAATAAACACCGACAAGGGTTGAAACATAGCGCACCTAGCTTATTGTTTTGATTCGCTGCAAGCATACCTGTCCAATGGGGGGACGCCAAGCCGACCTTGTACGAAAGGCACCATTGTCACCCCAATTAACGCCTCACCGCCCCCAGAAACTGCGACTGATCTTTACCTCTTGCCAAGGGTGCGTGATAATCATTAATACAACTGCAATCTAAGGCACAGTGATGAGCCAAGACGAATATTTTTCTGTGCGAGCGGCGATTCGCATTAATGTTGAGCCTCTTGCTGACAATCAAGCCCAGCCAGATGCGCAGGCTTTTACCGCCGAAATCCCGGCACCTTTTCGCCTGGCGAGTCAATGCGGCCAGCTCGATAGCGACGTAGAAAAAGATCTTAAAGCGATCGATCCGGAGGATGCCTCTGCGTTATTCCGGGTGCTGCAGGCGCAAAACGAAAAAATGACACTGATGATGGGCTATATGCTCAGCCACGAAGATCAGCCCGACCATCGCTTTGTGACACACGCCTTTGGGGCGAGCAGTTTTTCTTATCATAGTCATTCGCCGCTTAAAAAAGGCGTGCACGCGCGCGTGAAGTTGTTTCTCGATTATCCGCCGACGGCCATCTATTGCTACGGCGTCGTGACGAGATGCGAGCCTCACAACGACAGCGATCAAGAAAACCCTGACTATGTGATCCAAATTCAGTACACGCGTTTATTGGAAGAAGACCGCGACACGCTCATTCGTGCGGCGCTGCATCATCAGCAAAAACTACTAAAAAAGCGTGCACGAAACCGAAAACAATCAAGCAGTTAAACTCATGACCCAACAACCGCTCTATGCTTTTACCCTGCCCTCAGGGCCAGGCGACGTCAAACATCTTGGCAATTTATCAGGGGCTGCGTTACCGCTAGCCATTGCGACGCTCACCCAGCAACACGCCGGTCCGGTGTTCCTTTTGGTGCCCGACAACCAGACTGCGGTGCGTTTGCAGCCCGCCATTCGTCAATTTACCCAGGGTAACTGCGACCTCCTGCCTGATTGGGAAACCCTGCCTTACGACAGTTTTTCTCCCCATCAGGATATTATTTCCGCGCGTTTGTCTTGCCTGTATCAGCTTCCTCATCAACAAGACGGGGTACTCATTGCGCCCGCGAGCACCGCATTACAGCGCGTGACGCCGCGACATTTTCTCCATCAACATGCCTTAATGGTGAAAAAAGGCGATATCTTATCGCTTGAGAAGTTGCGTGATCAGCTGACAGACGCCGGCTACCGCCACGTTGACCAAGTGATGGAGCATGGCGAGTTTGCGAGCAGAGGCTCGATTCTCGACTTGTTCCCAATGGGCAGTGACGAACCTTACCGGATCGATTTTTTCGATGATGAAGTCGATACCATTCGCCAATTTGATCCAGAAAACCAACGCTCCACGGGTGAGCTAGAACAGATCCAGCTATTACCCGCGCATGAATTCCCCACCGATGACGCGGCAGTGGAATATTTCCGAGGCCGTTTTCGCGAGCATTTTGAGGCGCGCCGAGAGCCAGAATCTATTTACCAACAAGTGAGTAAAAAAACCTGGCCGGCTGGGATTGAATACTGGCTGCCACTGTTTTTTGAACACACCGAAACCTTGTTCGATTACTTACCGAACAACACCTTGGTTTTATCGGTCGGGGATATTGACAGTGCGATTGACCATTTCCAAGCCGACGTGGCAACCCGCTATGATCAACGACGTGTCGACCCGCTTCGCCCACTGTTACCCCCCGAGGCGTTGTGGCTCAGTAAAGAGCGCTTACACACCACCTTAAAGCAGTACCCTCGCTTAAAGCTAGAAAGTGACAGCGTCACAGAAAAAGCGGGGCGAGAAAACCTCGACATTGCGCCGCTGCCAACGTTGACGGTCAATCACCAAGCCAAGGAGCCCCTCGCGGCGCTACGCCAATTTAGTGAGCAATTTAGCGGCACCTTGGTTTTCTCGGTCGAATCGGAAGGACGACGCGAGGCTCTGCTGGATCTTCTCGCCCAAGCCAAAATTCGTCCCATGGTGGCCGACGGCTTGCAAGAAGCTTTGTCGCAACCCGGTCGATTTGGCTTAATCATCGGCCCGGTAGACCAAGGCTTTATTGATAACACCCGACAATTTGCCCTGATTTGTGAAAGCGACATGTTTGGTGAGCGCGCGGTGCAGCAGCGCCGGCGCGATAAACGCAAGCAAAGTGTCAGCAGCGATGCGGTGATCAGAAGCTTGGCGGAGCTAAAACCCGGCCAGCCTGTTGTCCATCTCGAGCATGGTATTGGTCGCTACCAAGGCTTACAAACTCTGGAAGCGGGCGGGCTCAAAACAGAGTACATGACGCTCGAATACCAGCAAGGCGCCAAGTTATATGTTCCGGTTGGCGCCTTACACCTGATTAGTCGCTATTCTGGCGGCGCAGAAGATGCCGCTCCCGTGCATAAGCTTGGCGGAGAAGCCTGGGAGAAAGCACGCCGCCGCGCCGCAGAGAAAGTGCGTGATGTCGCCGCTGAGCTACTCGATGTGTATGCCAAACGAGAGACCAAGCCTGGCTTTGCGTTTAGCCATGACAAAGACGCGTATCGCGCTTTCCGGGCGACTTTCCCGTTTGAAGAAACCAGTGATCAATCACAAGCGATCAACGCGGTGCTTTCGGATATGTGTCGCCCCATTGCCATGGATCGCTTGGTATGTGGCGATGTCGGCTTTGGTAAAACCGAAGTGGCCATGCGTGCCGCCTTCTTAGCGGTCAATAACAGCAAGCAAGTTGCCGTGTTAGTCCCCACCACCTTGCTGGCGCAACAGCATTTCGAGAATTTCCGCGACCGCTTTGCTAACCTTCCCGTCCGGGTGGAGGTGTTGTCACGCTTTAAGTCTGCAAAAGAGCAAAAAGCAATTTTGGCCGATTGTGAAGCGGGTAAGGTCGATATTCTGATTGGCACCCATAAGTTACTGCAATCGGATGTGAAGCTACGCGACCTCGGTTTATTGATTGTTGATGAGGAGCACCGTTTTGGGGTTCGCCAGAAAGAGAAAATTAAGGCGATGCGAGCCAACGTAGATATTCTCACATTAACCGCCACGCCGATCCCCAGAACACTGAATATGGCGATGAGCGGCATGCGCGATCTCTCGATTATCGCCACCCCACCGTCACGCCGCCTCGCGGTAAAAACCTTTGTCCGTGAACGCGAAGATACCCTAATTAAAGAGTCATTGCTGCGTGAGATTATGCGCGGTGGCCAGGTATACTTTTTACACAATGATATCGAGACCATAGAAAAAACGGCGAATGAAATCAGTGAAATGATCCCAGAAGCACGCGTGACCGTGGCCCATGGTCAAATGCGCGAGCGTGAGCTAGAAAAGATCATGAGCGATTTCTACCATCAACGATACAACGTGTTGGTATGTACTACCATTATCGAAACCGGTATCGATATTCCCTCAGCCAACACCATTATCATTGATCGCGCCGATCACTTTGGCCTCGCACAGCTCCACCAGCTGCGTGGTCGTGTTGGTCGTTCGCACCATCAAGCCTATGCGTATCTGCTGACCCCCCATCCAAAACGGATGACCAAAGATGCGGTGAAACGACTGGACGCCATTGCCTCGCTCGAAGACCTTGGCGCTGGCTTTACCCTCGCGACCCAAGATCTAGAAATACGCGGCGCCGGTGAGCTACTCGGTGACGAGCAAAGTGGTCAAATCCAATCGGTCGGTTTCACCCTGTACATGGATATGCTTGAGCAGGCCGTCGAGGCACTAAAAGAAGGTAAAGAGCCGAGCTTAGATGTATTGCTGAATGAACAAACAGACATTGAGCTGCGTTTGCCTGCGCTGTTACCGGATGATTATATTCCCGATATCAATATGCGTTTATCGATGTATAAACGCATTGCCAGCGCTAAGTCCAACGATGATATTAATGAGCTGCAAGTTGAGCTGATAGACCGCTTTGGCCTGCTGCCTGACGCCACCAAAAACCTCCTTCATATCCAGCAGCTCAAGATACGCGCCGCGGCATTAGGAGTGAAAAAGATCGAAGCCAGTGATCGTGGCGGCATGGTCGAGTTTCATGAGGACGCGCAAATTGATCCCGGATTCTTGGTCGGGCTGTTACAATCGCGGCCAGACAAGTATAAATTTGACGGGCCAACCAAAATTAAGTTTATCGAAAGTCTCACCGATCGACGGGAGCGGATGAACTTTATTGATGAGCTGTTGACTCAATTTGCAAGTCACCAACTGGTCGCATAATGGCTTGCCAAAGAAAACGGAGTAACCTGTGAAAAATCATTCATGTCACCCACCAGGCTGGCTAGCACGCTATACCAAGCAGAGCCTTTGGGCGTTGCTACTGATCTCACTTAGCCAACCGGTTTTAGCTAAGCGACTTTATGATGTCGAATTGATTGTGTTTAAGCGCAACCAAGACCCTGCTAGCGTGGAGGAAAGCTGGCCAGCACAAACCGATATGGGATCGGTACGTCGTGCAACGCCAGTGACGAACAACAGCGCACTACAAAATGCAGGACTGACCCCACTACCTCGTAGCCAATGGCAGCTGACAAATGCCTACAACAAACTGTCTAACCATGCGGGCTTTACGCCCATGGTGCATGTTGCATGGCGTCAAGATGACAGTGGCCGCGCTGCCCTGCCTTTGCTGCGTGTCAGTGCCGGAAAAGACTATCGCGACCGTTTTAATCCAGACGGTACGCCGGTGACAGCGCAAGCCACCCCGTCAAGCAATACAGCGTCAGATAGCGAACAAGCGTGGGATGAGCAGGCGCTTGAAACCGCGCCCCCTCGCCAGCCCCTCTATGAGCTAGATGGCACACTGCGCGTCTACGTCCAGCATTACTTGTTCGTCGAGGCCGACATGGTGCTACGAGAGCCAAGCGAGCGGCGCGCACTGGTGGAAGACGTGGTCAATATGCCACTGCAAACCACAGATGCGCAGCAAGGGGCCTCATCAAACACGAATAACGTGCAAGTCGCGGGCCTAGAAAAGGTAAAGAAGCAGTACCACATCGAGCGCTTTTTGCAGCCCTATGCATTCACGCACAAACGACGGATGCGCAGTGGCGAAACCCATTATTTGGATAACCCCATGATGGGAATGATTATTCAAGTACGCAAAGTGCAGGAGCAATAAGTCCCCGATTGCCGGTGCGACTTATAAGCCTTAAAACAAGAAAGCCGGTGTCACCACACCGGCTTTTTACTAAACAAACTTAGGCACTCAATCAGCATGCCGATGCCTACCCATGAGCCCCATTTATGATGGCGTTTTACTCTGTGAACGAGATGAGTTGGGCTTACCACCACGTGGTTTGTCGGTATGGCGACGATTTTTCCCTACCGGCTTGTGGCCACGTGCATTGTCACCAGAGCGTTGACCATCCTGACGCGGTTTATTCTTTTTCGGCTTCTTGGGCTTGATCGGACGCGTGTCGAGTTTAGACTCTGGCACTGGATTCGCCACCGGAAAGTCCGCCAAGCTATGGCGCGGGAGCACCTGTTTAATCAAGCGTTCAATGGCAAACAAATCTTTGGCTTCATCAGCGCACACCAAAGACACGGCATTGCCTACCGCCCCCGCGCGACCGGTGCGACCAATACGGTGAACATAATCTTCCGCCACATGAGGTAAATCGAAGTTCACCACTTGTGGCAATTGGGCAATATCAATACCACGCGCTGCGATATCCGTTGCCACCAACACTCTCACGTCACCGGTTTTGAATTGTTCAAGTGCTTTGGTGCGCGCGCCTTGGCTCTTGTTACCATGAATGGCGGCGGCACTTACGCCGTACTCATCCAGATAACGCGACAAGCGGTTGGCGCCGTGCTTGGTTTTGCTAAACACCAGCACCTGTTGCCAGTTATTGTCAGCAATCAAAGAAAGCAGCACCGCGGGCTTTTTCTTTTTATCAACCGGATAAATGCACTGCTCCACCCCTGTCGCGGTTTGGTTCGCAGGGCTCACCGAGATCTCAACCGGATTATTCACCAGCTCTTTCGCTAGCTGGCGGATGTCAGCCGAGAAAGTGGCAGAGAACAGCAAGTTTTGACGCTTGGCTGGCAACAGTCCCAAGATCTTACGAATATCACGAATAAACCCCATGTCTAGCATGCGATCAGCTTCATCCAGCACCAGCACTTCCAGCTGAGAAAAACGCACCGCATTTTGCTGATACAGATCCAATAAACGCCCTGGCGTCGCCACCAGCACATCAGCGCCTTTGCGAAGCTTCATCATCTGCGGGTTTATCTTTACCCCGCCAAATACCACCATAGAGCTCAGCGATGTATGCTGGCTGTACTGCTCAACATTTTTATGCACTTGGGCGGCAAGCTCACGGGTTGGGGTCAAAATCAGGGTGCGCACGTGGTTAGGGCGCGCGCGTTTACCTGCTTGTAAACGCTCTAAAATAGGCAAAGTAAAGCCTGCGGTTTTGCCCGTCCCGGTTTGCGCGGCCGCCATCACGTCTTGCCCTTCAATCACCGCTGGAATCGCTTTTTCCTGAATCGGTGAGGGTGTGGTATAGCCTTGTTCTTCTACGGCTTTTAATAGTGGTGCAGATAGTCCTAAAGAGGAGAAACTCATCAATTGATCTCAATAAATTAAAAATGTCGTCACAGGCCGCATGGCCCATCACTTAGGGTCATGAATATCAATATCGTGGTATGAGAAAAACTCGGCGTCAGGAGGGTTGCTCTAGAAGTGATATCAATAATCTTGATTGCGGGGCTATTGTGACGCCTTTCATGTCAGGCGGCAACCTCTATTGGAAGCTCGTGGCAAGAAAAAGACCGAGGCATGCCCCGGTCTTATCGTTTAATGTCGCGGTGCCTGATTCAGGCGCAACGTTTAGTGCAACTTTAGACTCGGACGCAACACGCGGTTAATCCGCCCAACCAGCATCATCAAACCGGTTTTGACATAACCGTGTAACGCAATTTGGTGCATCCGGTATAGGGAGATATAAACCATGCGAGCAATCCGGCCCTCAATCATCATCGAGCCTTTGGTCAGGTTACCCATCAAGCTACCCACGGTAGAAAAGCGGCTGAGTGAGACTAACGAACCGTGGTCTTTAAACACATACGGCTTCAGTTCACGCCCATTCAATTTCGCCACAATGTTACTAAAACAGCGACTGGCCATCTGATGCGCAGATTGTGCACGCGGCGGTACTTTGCTGCCGTCTTCTTGCGTGCACGCCGCACAGTCACCGATCACAAAGATATCGTCATCACGGGTAGTCTGCAGGGTATTTTTCACTTCTAACTGATTGATACGGTTTGTTTCTAACCCGGCGATCTCTTTCAAAAAGTCAGGCGCTTTAATGCCAGCGGCCCACACCATAATATCAGCATGAATGCGCTCGCCTTCTTTGGTTTCTAGCCCTTCTTCATCGGCCTTGGTGACAAAGGTATTGGTTTTCACCTTCACACCTAACTTTAATAATTCTTGATGTGCGGCACTAGAAATGCGTGGCGGCAATGCGGGTAATATCCGCTCACCAGCTTCAACCAAGGTCACGTTCAGTTTCGAGTTATCTAAATCACGGAAGCCATAGTTCCGCAGTTCTTTAATCGCGTTGTGTAGTTCGGCAGACAGCTCCACCCCGGTGGCACCGGCCCCGACAATGGCGATATCAACACTGCCTTGGCCGTGTTTGGCGTGCAATCGCATGAATTCGTTGTTCATCTCACGACGGAAACGATGCGCCTGCTTAGGGTTATCGAGAAAAATGCAATTGTCCCGTACCCCTGGCGTATTGAAATCATTCGACGTTGAGCCAATCGCCATCACCAAGATGTCGTAATCCAACTCACGCTCAGGCATCAACAGTTCGTTGTTTTCATCATACATGGGCGCTAGCGTGATCACTTTCTGGTCACGATCAATGTCCCACAGCGTGCCCATTTGAAAGTCAAAACCATGGTTTTTAGCATGCGCACGGTAACTAAGCGCATCGACGCCTTCGTCCATCGACCCTGTCGCGACTTCGTGTAACAACGGCTTCCAAAGGTGGCTGCTATTTTTGTCCACCAAGGTAATCTCTGCTCGGCGCTTGCGGCCTAACGTGCGGCCCAGCTTGGTTGCAAGCTCAAGCCCGCCTGCACCGCCACCGACAACGATAATTTTGGTCACTTCTACATCCTTACCTAACTAAAAAAATACACGCTAGCCGCCCATCGGCGACTGGCTAAAACTGGCACTCATTGGCATTTTGTCAGTAACTAACAACATCTGTTGCGTATTCTGCGTTCTTTTTTTATTGGGTTGTTCGTCAACGCAAGGCTCTATTTTGCCGTAAAACGACAATTACTTCGAGCCTTGTCTGCGCTTAATTAATGGATTACATGTAAGAAAATTACACCAAATGCTCGCAACACTGTGGTTACGAGCATGGCATTAGGCCGATTGTTTAAACTCGGCAATGGCTTGTAGGTGGGCGGAGAGGTTTTTAAATTTGTGGCTTTGTTTTTCATCCCAACGTACGGGATAAAACGGAGACAGCAGATGGTAGCTACGTTGACTGTCTAACACGTCATCTTCTCGCGACAAAATAACCAACGCGCGCTGCTGATTACGTTGGCGAAAATCGGTAACGCATTTCGTGGCGATATCTTCATACTCTTCCGGACGGTCGATTTTGCCCTGCATGTTTTCATAAGGATGCAGATTGGGGTTAATGATCACCTGCTTAATGCCACACAGAAAGCCAATGCGCTCAGACCAATAAGCACCAAGCCCCACGCCGCAAATCAAAGGGGCTGGATCACTGCTTGCTTCAATTTGCGTCTGAACTTGTTTCAGCAGGTGTTGCATATCGTGCTTGGGGTGCATGGTGCTGTAGTTGATGGTGCGCACATCGTCATCAACAAATTGAAGCTGCAGCACCTTTTCATGGTTGCCTGGGCTCGTGGCATCGAAACCGTGAAGATATATGATCATGTAAAGCCATCCTTGGTTGTCGCAAAGCTGTGACCCTTATCAATAGCATAGCCCTCCGGACAGAAAAATGAGCAAGATCACCCTAGAAATAATCAGGGTATTTGACCCGCCACGATGTCACACCTCGTCCCGATAATAAGATAACACGACCCGCTCCAGCAGACATTGCGCTAGGCAAGGCTCAACGGCTCATGTCACTAAGGCGCGTTTGCCACTCACTAAGGCTTTCCACTAAGCGGTTGCGTTGTCCGTCATCCAGGCTGCGATCCAGGCGCAGCAGCCAATCAAGCCGCCGAGAACGATAGATTGCCATTTCGGTTTCCGTACCTGGCCCGGCTCGCCACGCCACCACATCATTCACCCATTGCGACAACGCCGCTTCGGTATCAATCGATTGTCTGTTATTGATAATGTTGAACAGGCGGCTGACTACCCGCTCACGTACTTGACGGAATGTCGGCATCGCCGCTTGTTGGTATTGCGCCATTTCGGTGAAGAGCGGCTGCTGATGGCGGTCGGTATCACCCACCCACTCTTCGGTATCTTCTTCCAAGTCATCCCGCTGATAGGCAAATTGCTCGTCCTCAGAACGCTTAGCGCGGCGCTGGGTGGCTTGTTCAATTTCCTCTTCCATCCACTGCGTCAGTGCTTTGGCTTGCTCATTGTCAAAACTATCAAGTAAACGTGCGGTGGCGGGCACAAAAGCCTGTAACGTCGCGCGAATTCTCTCTTTCACCGCGTCTTGATGCGCGCGTAATTGCGCCATGGTTTGCCGTTCGGTACTTTGTGTGGCGATCAGTCCTAAGCGCTCAGCAATCGCCGGTAATTCGTGTGTGCGGTGCCATTGTTGAATCTTGTCGAGGTCGGCTTTGACTTGGCGGGACTGCTCGGGGCGCAAATTGACAATATCGTCAATGTAGTAATGAATCCAAAACGGCAAGGTGTTATAGGCCAGCTCTGTGGTACAACCTACCAGCAAAAGCAAACAGCCAACTAGCCACCCTGTTCGACAACCTTGTTTGACCATCCCTTCCTCCGTGTTCAATTAGCCTCGCCTTTGTGCCGCCAGCTGTTCAAAAAGCTGATTAGCCGCCTCTTTATAGGCCGGTAGCCGATACAAGTTCGCACCTACCTCATACCAGCATAGCGCCAAATAGTCGGCAAACGGCAACCACGCCAACACACGCCTGCGCACCGCCTCCGTCGCTTTTATCTGTTGCTGCGCACAGTAGGTTTCAATCACCGCATCAGGCTGAAGGGCATTGGCACGACAAAACAGCGCAATATCAAGGTGCGCATCGGCCGTACGTGCATATTCCCAATCAAGCACAACCGCCTCTCGAGTCGGCGTTATCACGATGTTGTAAGCCCCCAGATCCATGTGGCATACCACGCGCTTCTCTCCCTCCGCGGCAGGTCGCTGCGCGTTTACCCACCCTTTCACCTCTTCGAGTTGCTGCTTACAGGTTAACGAAAGCTGCCGCTCGTAATGCTGGCATTGTGCATCCACCGAGGCGGTTTCAATTTCAACCGGTAATTGGTGTATACGAGCCAACAGGTCGATTAAGATCGCTGTGTGATCATCGTTACATTGATCAAGCGGCTGACCTGGCACCCAGGGCACCAGTAAGCCTTCGTCCAACAACGCAACCGGCTGACGTGCCAAACCATGATTGGCAACCAAGGATTGTGCGCTTGCTTCGCGTGAGCGATCGATATCAAACGCCCTGACTGCTTCGCTATTGGGACGCCATACAGCCAGCCCACCTTGCGAGTCCGTCAAACGCAAGCATCGGTTGGTCAAGCCTGCTTCCAGTGGCTCAACCGCCGTAATCTGGGTAGGTTGCGCGTAATATCGGCTTAGCTCGGTGTTAAGCTTGGCCTCTAACGCTGGTGCCCAATCATTCACTGACAAACGATTCAACCCCTTGCCACGCGATAACACCAGAGTGTAAGTCCATCAGCTGTAAACGCAGTCGATGCGGACTGCCGCCAATGATTTTGCCACTTAGCTGATACTCTGCGCCCAGCATGCGGCCATACTGAACAATGGTAGAGGGATCCACCAATGCTTGATTTTGCGCGAGCCCAAGGGATTGACGCACCGCTTTTACTCTCGCCTCTGGTACTGGCGTGATGCGGCCAGCGCTAACGAGCCCCGCTTCAAGCTGCTCGGAATAGCGCTGTGTCGGAAAGTAGGTGTTACTGAGGTTTTGAATCGGCTGCACCAAGGTCACCGGCGAGGATTGCAACGGCTGACTATCGAGCAGTGCACGTACTGCTGCGCGCATCGCTAGCTCAACGCTCCGATGTGGCTGACGAGATGCTGGCATGGGAGATGGGTTATCTGTGCCTGACGGTTGATAGACAGGTTGGGTGCGCGGCGCACAACCCACCAAGCCGAGCAGAAAAATGGCCACCACGAGCTTGATTAGCTGTGGACGCTGATGTCCCAGCCAACCTGGAGACGAAAAAGCAGAGCAAACAAGTGCCATTGTGTTGTTTCCTAGATTGTAAACGTGAGTCTGCGGGTGTATTGGGGCTTGAGCAGCCCCTAGTGGACAATCACCATACGGTATTGCGTCGCGCTTGCAGAAGGGACCTGAGTGTCAATATGCTTTGAGGCTTCTGCTGGCAAGGTAATACGTTGCCAATCAGTCGGTGAAGCCTCAACTTGTAACCCTTGTTTGTCGTACCAGTAGAAACGGTATCGCATCCACTGTGAATGCTGGCTACGGTTAATAAGCGTTAGACAGGTTTGTTGCGTGGTCTCAGATGCAGCACACGCGCGGCGCTTAACATCCAGTGCCTGTGCAAGCGCACTGTCTGAAAAAACGACAGATTGCCTAGGCGTGATGGTCAGAGACTGCGACTCGGTAGCGCACCCAGTCAACACGCTCAGGGTTGCCAATAGACACAGCCATTTCTTCATACCCTTCCTCTCTTCACACTTGATACTTATCGCGACTAGCCGACCACCATCGGCCCCAACGCCCGGCCACCCACTAGATGCATGTGAATGTGGTAAACCTCTTGCCCACCATGCTGATTACAATTCATGATCAAGCGGTAACCGTCTTCGGCGATCCCTTCGTCAGCGGCTAATTTTTTCGCCACCGTAATCATACGTCCCAGCGCAAGCTCATCATCGGTATCCACATCGTTAGTGGTCGGAATCAACTTATTGGGCACGACTAAGATATGCACAGGGGCACGCGGGTTGATATCGCGAAAGGCGGTCACGAGTTCATCCTGATACAAAACATCCGCAGGGATTTCTTTACGAATGATTTTGCTAAAAATTGTTTCTTCCGCCATGGTTCACTCCCTTTTATTGTTGTTTACCGCGCCAAGTATGCGGCAGCCCTACTTGAAGGGCAATATGCTGACAATGCTAATGTACAACAATTGCGTCAACATCCGGTTAAAACTTGGTTAATCTCCCTAAACAATCAGGGGCTGAATCAAGTAATCGATTGCGTTACCATAGCGACAATACCTTGACATGTAAGGATCACAGCATGACCACCCTATTATTTAAGAATGTCTCCGTTGTCAACGAAGGACAGATTGTTGAAACGGATGTCCTGGTTGAAAATGGCCGAATCAGCCAAATCGCCCAAGATATCAGCGCGCCCGCCGCGGCCGATTGCCGCGTGATTGATGCCACTGGCAAGCACCTTCTCCCTGGGATGATTGACGACCAAGTGCACTTTCGCGAACCCGGTTTTCCGAAAAAAGGTACCATCGCCACCGAATCCAAAGCGGCGGTAGCGGGAGGCATTACCACCTACATGGAAATGCCTAACGTCAACCCACCCACCACGACGCTAGACGCGCTGGAAGAAAAATACCAACGCGCCGCGCAATCCAGCCATGCTAACTATGCATTTTACCTCGGCGCGACCAACGACAATATTGACGAAATTCGTCGTTTAGACCCAAATAGCGCCTGCGGGGTAAAAGTGTTTATGGGCGCCTCCACCGGCAATATGCTGGTGAATGATCCAGAGACACTCAACGCCATTTTCGCTGATTGTCCCACGCTCATCGCCACCCACTGCGAAGACACTCCCATGATCAGCGAACTCGAGAGCATCTATCGCGAGAAATATGGTGAAGATGTGCCGATTGATGCCCACGCGCACATTCGCTCTAAAGAAGCGTGCCTTAAATCATCCCAGCTGGCGGTTAACCTCGCTAAAAAGCACGGCACCCGTTTGCATGTGCTGCACTTGACCACCGAAGATGAGCTGTATCAGTTTGAGCCAGCCAAAACGCTCGAAGCCCTGCAGCAAAAGCAGATCACTGCTGAAGCCTGTGTCCATCACCTGTTTTTCAACCGAGATGATTACGCGACCAAAGGCACGTTGATCAAATGTAACCCAGCGATCAAAGAAGCTCACCATCAGCAGGCACTGATTCAAGCGGTCAAAGACGGCGTGATTGATGTGATTGCCACCGATCATGCCCCCCATACGTTTGAAGAAAAGCAAAACAGCTACTTCAACGCGCCGGCTGGCCTGCCACTTGTGCAACATGCGTTACAAGTGGCCTTAGAGTTTTATCATCGTGGTATCTTCGATTTGCCTTTGGTGGTGCAAAAAGTGGCACACGCCCCTGCAGTTCGCTATCAGGTGAAAGATCGTGGCTTTATCCGTGAAGGGTATTGGGCCGATTTAGTGCTGGTGGATCTCAACCAAACCCAGACGGTTGGTCAAGATAACCTCTTCTACCAATGCCAATGGTCACCGTTTGACGGCCACACTTTCGGCTCTAGCATTGATATGACTATCGTCAATGGCCAAATTGCCTTTGAGCACGGTCAACACAGCGACGAACGCTATTCAACGCGCCTTGAGTTCGACCGTCAGTAAGTCATTGCATAGGCGCGCGACTATGTGTCGCGCGCACAAGACAGATATTTCACTGTATAACGCGTCAACAAGGGTGTTTTTGTCTGACAGGTCAAACTCTGGCATCACAAACCTTGCGCACAATAACGATTTGCTTTTATATCCGAATCGTATATTGTGTGGGTGATATATGGATATTCACGCTGCTTGGTTTCAACACCGGATGATGTTGAAAAGCTGTGTTCGCAAGGAGAGGTAACCTTAAGCGTCTTTCGGTTATCGCGACACTCGTATCCTACCTCTTCCACTGGCGCAAGCTGTTCATCATGCCTGTTTTGGCCTTTGATGAAACGCTCCAGCTGGCTGATATCCGCATCAGGGCGTGCATTGTGGCTCCGGCCAACAATGACCAACCCAACACGAATGACGGGCGTTTGCGCATAAATCGCAGGCGACCATCCAAATCATCGAGTATCTGCCGTGCCAACGATACTGAGCGCATTCAGCGTCTATGGCTATCGGTGAACTCGTGACGTCGAATAATCAACCAGTGAGGTGATGATGTCTTCATCTGCTTCTAAGCCACTTCTCAGTGTCGAAAACCTGAGTGTGTCATTTACGACCAACGACGGCATGGTCGATGCCGTTAAAAATGTTAGTTTTGACATCATGCCCGGTGAAACCGTGGCAATCGTTGGTGAATCAGGGTCAGGAAAATCGGTTTCTAGTAGCGCCGTGATGGGGCTGCTCCCCAATAACGCATTAGTTAAGCCGGCCTCTAAAGTGACCTTTAATGACACCAATGTCTTGACGCTGTCCACCAAGCAAATTCAGAAGATGCGCGGCGATCGTGTCGCCATGATCTTCCAAGAGCCGATGACTTCGCTTAACCCTTACATGCGTGTTGGCGAGCAGTTAACCGAAGCGATTCAATGTCACCATCGCACCACAGCTGATAAGGCAAAACAGCGCATCATCGACTTGTTAAACCTGGTTCACTTGCCTAACCCAACCAGCGCGTTAGAAAAGTATCCGCACGAGTTTTCTGGCGGTCAGCTTCAGCGCATCATGATTGCCATGGCACTGGTTAACGAACCGGATTTGTTGATTGCCGACGAGCCAACCACCGCCCTTGACGTCACGGTGCAAGCGGAAGTGCTTAATCTGATTGGCGAGCTCCAGCAAAAAATGGGCATGGCCATCATGTTTATCTCGCACGACCTCGGCGTGGTGAAACACCTGGCCGATCGTGTGGTGGTCATGTGCAAGGGTGAAGTGGTCGAGACCAACGACACCCAAGCCCTGTTCGACAATCCACAAAAAGATTACACCAAGATGCTGATCGACGCCGTGCCGCGTGGCCGCAAAGAAGCCCCGCAGGACGATGCAGAAAACTTGCTGACGGTGGATAACGTCACCATCAAGTACTTCTTGGGGGCAGACTTCTTTGGTGGCAACAAACGCTATTTTGAGGCGGTCAGTGATATCAGCTTATCACTGCGCCGTGGTGAGACATTGGGCATTGTCGGTGAGTCTGGCTCAGGGAAATCGACCCTAGGCCGCGCCATTATGCGCCTGTTACCCGTCGCTGAAGGTCGCGTTTGCTTTAAAGGCCAAGATATTCACGGGATCAAAAACAGCGAGAACAAAGCGCTTTGCCGCGATATGCAGATGGTGTTCCAAGACCCATTTGGCTCTTTGTCGCCACGCATGACAGTCGGCGAAATTGTTGCCGAAGGCTTGCGCACGCATTTCCCCGAGTTGAGCAAAAAAGAGCGTCTCGAGCGGGTGAAAGATGCACTGTATGAGGTACGTCTAGATACCTCAGCGATCAACCGTTATCCGCACGAGTTCTCCGGCGGTCAGCGTCAGCGTATCGCGATAGCCCGAGCACTGATTTTGAACCCTGCGTTTATCTTGCTGGATGAGCCAACTTCGGCACTGGACCGCTCCGTACAGCTGACGGTCATCGACTTGCTGAAAGATATCCAAAAACGCCATAACATCGGTTATCTGTTTATCAGCCACGATTTGAGTGTGGTTCGTGCCCTATCCGATCGCGTGATGGTGATGCAAAAAGGGAAAGTCATGGAAGCCGGTACCCCAGAGGAAATCTTCCATCACCCACAAAACGAGTACACGCGTAACCTGATTGCTGCCTCGTTCGACCTTGCAGAAGAGGAAGTGGCCTAGCCCACACAGTGATGCCCAAACGGGCAACATCGTTAAACAAAAAATGCGCCAATTTGGCGCATTTTTTTATGGTTTCTATCCACTTATACGCTGCCCGACTCAACGCCTTCTTGTTAACGCAAGCAGGCGTTAAGCCAAACAGGCACCATTAACGGATTAGTCATCCATTTCGGCTATCTTCACCTTCCAGGTGTCTGGGCCAATCTGATGCGCATTTTGTCCTTGCGCGTCGACGGCCACCGTGACCGGCATGTCTTCCACGTCAAATTCGTAGATGGCTTCCATTCCCAAATCTTCAAACGCCACCACACGTGCGTGCTTAATTGCTTTTGAAACCAAATAGGCCGCGCCGCCAACCGCCATCAAGTACACGGCTTTGTGGTTTTTGATTGACTCGACCGCCGCCGGGCCACGCTCGGCTTTACCAATCATGCCCATCAAGCCGGTTTCGGCGAGCATCATATCGGTAAACTTATCCATACGGGTCGACGTGGTAGGGCCTGCAGGGCCAACCACTTCATCGCCTACCGCATCAACAGGACCCACGTAATAGATAAAGCGACCGTTAAAGTCGACGCCTTCGGGAAGGCCTTCGCCATTGCGCAGCATTTCTTGCAAGCGTTTATGTGCGGCGTCGCGTCCAGTCAGAATCTTGCCTGATAAAAGCACGGTTTCACCGGTTTGCCAGCTTTGCACGTCTTCTTTGGTGACCGTATCCAGGTTGACACGACGTACATTCTCGCCGACTTCCCAAGTGACTTGCGGCCACTCTTCCAGTTTTGGTGGTGCCAACTCGGCAGGCCCAGTACCATCAAGTGTAAAATGCACATGGCGTGTGGCAGCACAGTTTGGAATTAAGCACACAGGTTTAGACGCAGCGTGCGTTGGGGCGGTTTTCACTTTTACATCCACCACCGTGGTTAAACCGCCCAGCCCTTGGGCACCGATGCCCAGCTTGTTCACACGATTGAAAATATCGAGGCGCAGCGCTTCATCGGCATTGCTTGGACCACGCTCGATAAGTGCTTGAATGTCAATGTGCTCCATCAGTGACTCTTTGGCTAACACCGCGGCTTTTTCTGCCGTGCCGCCAATGCCGATACCCAGCATGCCCGGTGGACACCAACCCGCGCCCATTGCAGGCAACGTTTTTTCTACCCACTCGGCAACATCATCCGATGGGTTAAGCATCACCATTTTGGTTTTGTTTTCAGAGCCTCCGCCCTTCGCGGCGATTTGAATATCTACGGTGTCGCCTGGCACCATATCAATGTGCACCACCGCAGGGCTGTTATCACGGGTGTTTTGGCGTTTACCTGCCGGATCAGCCACCACAGAGGCACGCAACGGGTTGTCAGGATTGGTGTACGCACGTCGCACCCCTTCATCCACCATTTGCTGCACCGTCATATCGTGGCGGTCCCACTGTACGGCCATCCCTACTTTGACAAAACAGGTGACAATACCCGTGTCTTGGCAAATCGGGCGCTTGCCCTCGGCCGACATTCGCGAGTTAATCAAAATTTGCGCGATGGCATCTTTCGCCGCTTGGCTTTGCTCCTTGTTGTAGGCTTTTTCAAGGGCTTGAACAAAATCAAGAGGGTGGTAGTAAGAGATATATTGCAGGGCATCTGCAACGCTTTCGATCACGTCTTGCTGTTTAATAGTGGTCATCATTGCCTCTGGTGTCATTTGCAGGACCCAAAGCGGGTATCCAGTGTTGGGGAAGCCTTCCCCTCGTTATTATCGTTTGGCTAGGCAGTTTTACTGCTCTGTGATGAGAGAAGTCGATGGTTGACAGCAACCTCGCTTCGTCTTTTATTGTTGCTCGTGCCGGAAAAGGCCTAGCTATGATACGCTTAGCGCTATCTGCGCGCCACACGGCGTCTTAACCGTGATCACAAAAAGAAGAATGCAACCACAAAACGCCATGAAGCTCACTACCACGCCAATCGACTACGCCCCGGATCTTGCGTTGACCCTGTTTGATAAGATAGCTCATCAGCCCTGGGCGATGTTGCTCCACTCGGCCACACGGACACATCCAGATAGTCGCTTCGATATCCTGGTCGCCGATCCCATCGCCACGGTGACCGCGCGCCACAACCAAGTGACCACGCGGTATCCCGATGGGCACACCACCACTGACGATCACGATCCGTTTCACTGGGTCGCACAATTACAAGCACAGCTGTTACCGGCGGTTTCTGAAATCGCCCCCTGGCCGTTTGCCGGCGGTGCCCTTGGATATTTTGGTTATGACTTAGGGCGCTGTGTTGAAACCCTACCCACGCGGGCTAAAGACGAGCTCAATGTCCCTGACATGGCGGTTGGCCTCTACGACTGGGCAGTGGTGATTGATCATCACCAGCATCAAGCGGTGGTGATTGCCCCTGACAGCGATCAGCGCTGGCAATGGCTCACTCATCAGGCTGCACCGTCCCGTCCATCATTTGCACTCACCGAACGCTGGCGCGCGAACATGACCGAGGCGCAATACCAGCAAAAATTTGCCCAAGTGCAAGCCTATTTACATGCCGGTGATTGCTACCAAATCAACTTAGCTCAACGCTTTTCCGCCCACTATCAAGGGGATGAATGGCACGCCTATCGTAAACTGGCGACCCGCAATGGTGCCCCCTTCTCTGGTTTTATCCGCTTGGCAGACAGCGCCATCTTATCGGTCTCGCCCGAGCGCTTTCTCTCGCTACACAACCAACAGATTGAAACCAAACCTATCAAGGGCACGCGCCCTCGCTATACCGATCCGCAACAAGATGCAGACAGCGCTCAGGCACTGAAATCGGCGGAAAAAGATCGTGCTGAAAACTTGATGATTGTCGATTTGCTCAGGAACGATATTGGCCGAGTTGCCTCGCCAGGTTCGGTTTCTGTGCCTAAACTCTTTGATATAGAGAGTTTTCCTGCCGTGCACCATATGGTGAGTACGGTCACAGGTAGGCTCCCCGAAGACAAAACTGGCCTCGATCTGCTTCGCGCGGCGTTTCCCGGTGGCTCGATTACCGGGGCACCCAAAGTACGCGCAATGGAAATAATTGAAGAGCTTGAGCCACATCGTCGCCATATTTATTGCGGCAGTTTTGCCTACCTCAGCCGCTGTGGTCGCATGGACTCGAGTATTACCATTCGCACCCTGGTCGGTCATCAAAGTCAACTGCACGTGTGGGCGGGCGGTGGCTTGGTTGCTGATAGCAAGGCAGACGCCGAGTACCAAGAGACGCTCGACAAAGTCAGCCACATTCTCCCCGTGCTGGCAGACGATGACAGCTTGGCTGTCCCTTTAACTGATTTAACGGAGTCACGATGACGCTAATCGCCGAAGAGCATGCTTATTTCACGCCTATCCGCTGTACGTTACGCGCGAAAGCCGCCTCTTGGTCTGCGTCCTCGACTCATCCTCAACCCATCTGTGACGCGCCAGGCCACCCCTTATCGCCCGCGGATGTCACCCGGGCTTTTTCGTTAACCCCGCTGGCGCGCCACGACAGTCGCATTTTAAACCGCGTTCGCCTCTCGCCCAGGATATTGGGAGGCGCCGATTTTCAACCTGCCGCGGTATTGATTGGCTTAGTGCCACGCGAAAACGGGATTCAACTGGTGCTAACCCAGCGCGCGAGTCACCTAAAACATCATCCTGGCCAAGTCAGTTTCCCTGGCGGCAAGCGAGAGCCATCCGATAAAGATAATACCGACACCGCCACGCGGGAAATGTGGGAAGAAACCGGGATTCGCGTTGCCCCTGACGCGATTATTGGCCACCTGTGCCCGCTTCCCACCGTCACCGGCTACTACATTCACCCGGTCCTCGCGTGGGTAGCACCGGATTACCAACCTTATCTTGATGACAATGAAGTCGCTGCCTGCTTTGAAGTACCGTTAGATACCCTTTGCCGTCCCGGGCATATTCGCGAACAGTCTTTCCTACTGTATGGCCAGTGGCACCCTGTGTGTGCGTTTTATCACCAAGACCGACTGGTTTGGGGTGCCACTGCGCAATTACTTCGCGCATTAATCAGCCAGCTAACATTGTTTTCACCCTCGGGTAACCACCCATCAACCCACTCATAACCATGTAGTCAATGGGGATTTAGACGCACTTTGATGCATATTTATCCAACAAATATCTATACATCCATGCCTATATAGAAGCGCAATCCGCTCTCCGTTATTGATAGTCATCACATTTTGGTGCAATAGTCTGCGCACTGCTTTTCATATAGCGATCTAGCTCTTGGTTTTCTCTGTGGAAATCGCCAGAATTCGCCTTCCCTGATTCCTGTTCCCTACAATGTGAGTAGTATTGTTATGCAAACAACCTCGACGACTGGTACCAGTGCAACGTCGCGCCCGCGCTGGACCAAACAAGATACAACCTGGGCGCTTTCCCTTTTTGGCACCGCGGTTGGCGCGGGTATTCTTTTCCTTCCGATCAACGCAGGCATGAGCGGCTTTTGGCCTCTCGTGGTCATGACCTTGCTTGTTGGCCCAATGACCTTCTTTGCCCACCGCGGCCTCTCTCGTTTTGTTTTATCTTCTAAAAATGCGGGCAGCGACATTACCGAAGTGGTTGAAGAGCACTTTGGTGTTGGCGCGGGCAAACTGATCACCTTGCTGTACTTCTTCGCTATTTATCCGATTGTGTTGATCTACGGCGTCGGGATCACCAACACCGTCGACTCCTTCTTGGTCAACCAGCTTGGCATGGCGTCGCCACCACGTGCGATCCTCTCGCTAGCGCTTATTCTCGGCATGATGTCGGTGATGCTACTGGGCGAAAAAATGATGCTGCGTGTCACTCAGTTTTTGGTCTATCCGCTGGTTGGTATTTTGGTCTTTATGTCCATCTACCTGATCCCTGAGTGGAATACCGCGGCGCTATCGCAAGTGCCGTCTGCCGGTGACTTTGCCATTACCCTTTGGATTTCGATTCCGGTACTGGTTTTTGCGTTTAACCACAGCCCGGCCATTTCGTCTTTCTCATTGGCACAGCGTCGTGACCACGGCGACGAAGCGGAATACAAGTCTGGTCAGATCCTGATGCGCTCGGCCGCCATGTTGGTCGGTTTCGTGATGCTGTTTGTCTTCTCTTGCGTGCTGTCCCTCACGCCAGCGGATTTGGCAGCGGCAAAAGCGGAAAACATCGCAATCCTTTCTTATTTGGCCAACAAGCATGAAAGCCCGTTCATTTCCTTCTTGGGTCCATTGGTGGCCTTTGTCGCGATTGTGTCCTCGTTCTTTGGTCACTACCTAGGCGCACGTGAAGGCCTGAACGGCATTGCCACCAAAGCGCTGCGCAGCATGGAGAAACCCGTTGATCGCAAAAAAATCGACGTGTTCACCGTGGTATTCATGATCCTGACCATTTGGTTAGTCGCCACCCTCAATCCAAGCATTTTGGGGATGATTGAATCACTTGGCGGCCCAATCATTGCCACCATCCTGTTTATTATGCCAATGTATGCCGTGAAAAACGTGCCAGCAATGCAGAAATATTCAGGTACAATCAGCAACGCCTTTGTTCTGATTATGGGGCTGGTGGCAATTTCCGCGATTACGTACAGCATGATCTCTTAATCACTAACGATTCTGAATCAGCCGTTTTGCTTAATCGAACACAGCGCGCGCAGCAGGCGCTATAGGACTGCTGCGTTGGGCTCTATGCCCACCGCATCCATCGATGTTTGCGGATAACAAGGAGCAGTGAAGGCTGCTCCTTTTCATTATGGCGAGCGTGCGCTTGCCATCACAGTCAATACCATGGACGGATGGCGTAAACACTAAATCCATTGCCCTTAGGGCATTGACTGAGGTAGACACATGATCAGTGTTTTTGACATTTTTAAGATTGGCGTTGGCCCATCCAGTTCTCATACGGTTGGCCCAATGAAAGCGGGCAAGTGCTTTGTTGATGAGCTCACCGCCAGTCAGCGTTTAACCGACGTCGATCGCGTCACGGTTGACGTATACGGCTCATTGTCACTCACCGGTAAAGGCCATCACACCGACATCGCCACGATTATGGGCTTAGCAGGCAACAGCCCTGAAACCGTTGATATCGATTCGATTCCCCGCTTTATTAAGCGGGTAGAAGAGACAGAGCAATTGCCACTGGGTGAGCAACAACACGCCGTCGCCTTCCCGCGTGATGGAGGGATGAACTTTCATACCTCTAACCTCTCACTGCACGAGAACGGCATGCAAATCCATGCTTGGCAAGGCGATGAGTGTGTACTGAGTAAAACCTATTACTCGATTGGCGGTGGCTTTATTGTTGAAGAAGCCGAATTTGGTCAGCCCGCCATGCAAGCGGTGCAAGTCCCTTACGACTTCAATAGCGCTGACGGCCTACTGGCACTCACCCAAGAAACCGGTTTTTCGATCAGCGGCTTGGTGATGGCCAACATGCGCAGCATGCACAGCCAGGACGAGATTGATACCTACTTCGCTGACATTTGGAAAACCATGCAGGCGTGTATGGCGCGCGGGATGGAAAACGAAGGCGTGTTACCCGGCCCGCTGCGTGTGCCGCGCCGTGCTGCCGCCTTACGTCATCAACTAAAAACCAGCGAAAAATATAACATTGATCCCATGGCCGTGGTCGATTGGGTGAACATGTTTGCCTTTGCCGTTAACGAAGAAAACGCTGCCGGTGGCCGCGTGGTGACCGCGCCCACCAATGGCGCATGTGGCATTATTCCTGCAGTGCTGGCCTACTACGACAAATTTATCGAGCCGGTTGATAAGTCAATCTACACCCGGTTTTTTGCCGCCTCCGGCGCGATTGGTGGTTTGTACAAGCAAAACGCCTCTATCTCAGGTGCCGAAGTCGGTTGCCAAGGCGAAGTGGGCGTCGCCTGCTCTATGGCCGCCGCTGGCCTCGCTGAGCTGATGGGCGGTAGCCCGCACCAAGTTTGTATGGCGGCCGAAATCGCTATGGAGCACAACTTAGGCCTCACTTGTGACCCGGTTGCCGGGCAAGTACAGGTGCCTTGCATTGAGCGCAACGGCATTGCGGCGGTGAAATCCATTAATGCCTCACGCATGGCACTTCAGCGTTCGTCCGAGCCGCGTGTATCACTGGATAAAGTGATTGAAACCATGATGGAAACCGGCAAAGACATGAACGCCAAATACCGCGAAACCTCACAAGGTGGGTTGGCCGTGAAAGTGATGTGTTAATCCTTCACTGTCAGGCTTAATCGCGGATAAAAAAAGCTCGGCCTCTGATGGCCGAGCTTTTTTAGATCTCAACAATGTACTAGGCGTTTAGTGTCAGGCGTTTACGCCGTTTGCGGCGCTAGCGCTGCTTTTTGCTCACCAACGGGCAACACAGTACGGCCGTACTCTTCGTTAAGCACCTGCGCCATCGCGAAGTAAATCGCACTCAAGCCACACACAATGCCCTCAAAGCCTGCAATGGTGCCAATCAGTGCACTGCCGGTAAAATCGCGCGCTGCCAGCAAGAAGAAAAGTACGGTCAAGCTAGCAAAGACAAACTGCTTAGCCAGGCAGTAACGGCGTGAACCGATGTACATAAAGCCGGTAAACACACCCCACATCACCAAGTACCAACCCATAAAGCCCGCTGGGCTCGGTTGAGCAATCCCCATTTCTGGCATGACGATTAGCCCTACTAGCGTCAGCCAAAACAGGCCATAAGAGGTGAATGCCGTGGTACCAAAGGTATTGCCCTTTTTGAATTCCATGATGCCGACAATCACTTGCGCCAAGCCACCATAAAAAATGCCCATCGCCAAGATCATGCTATCGATAGGGAAAAAACCCGCATTATGAATGTTCAATAATACCGTGGTCATTCCGAAACCCATCAACCCCAAAGGGGCAGGATTTGCCAGTTTGTTTTCCATCAGAGCCCTACTTCGTATAAAAACAATTTAATGTTGAAAATGAGCGCGGATAGTGTCAGATAAAAGTGATTATCACGCGCAAAAACGCGGCAATATTACGGTTTACAGGATAGATGTAAATAGGTTTTAGCGCTTAGAGGCAGGATTAGACAATAAATCCATCAAATCAGATAGCAAACTGGACAAAATGAGGCGATAAATAATAAAAAAGCAGCAAAACGCTGCTTTTTTATCCATCACGTTTAGGCGCTCTCTTAACGGATGCTAAACCCTTTGCTGTGCAGAAAGTCTTTCATAAACGGACGCGCTTCTTTTTCTAGCGTGGCGGAGATCTGCTCGCTCCAACTCATGTCTTTATTGCCGCCCGTGCGCGTTTGATAATACTCGCGCACTTGGTTGTCATAGTCGCTTAGCGCCGCCTCATCGATGGCTTGATAGCTGTTTTCGTGCACCAAAAGCTGTGCAGGTAATTTAGGCTTGGTTTCGGGGTCTTGCGCTGGCACACCCAAGCACATACCAAACAAAGGCATCACGTGATTCGGCATCGCCAACAACTCGGCCACCTTTTCCGGCTGATTGCGTAAGCCGCCGATATACACGCCGCCAAGGCCCATCGACTCCGCTGCCACCATCGCATTTTGCGCCATAATCGCGCCATCAATCGCACCGATAAGCGTCTGCTCGGTAAAGCCCAATTTGGCATTAGGGTTGATTTGCTCGTGACGATGGAAGTCCGCACACCACACCAAAAACTCCGCACAATCGGCCACATACGCTTGGTTGCCCGCGTATTCTGCCAATAAGCGTCGTTTTTCTTTGTCCGTCACACGAATAATGCTGGTGCATTGTAAGAAGCTTGAGCTCGATACCGCGCGCGCCGCATCAATAATCTGGGTTAATTGCTCGGGAGAAATGGCATCTTGAGTAAATTTGCGAATAGAGCGGTGAGAAAGAAGTGTCTCAATCGTTGGATTCATTGTGCTTCCTTATTTGACGTTGAGCCGTAAAAGCGGGACTTGATGGTTTTACACCTTTATACTCAGCGAAGCAATCACCCTGCTCTGGCGCTTTATGTCCCACTCACCCCACAAGCACGTGACCCCACGCACTGGCACGCCTTGACGCTTATCATCGGTTTTTCCTATTGGTGCGAGAGGGAAATTCATCTTTTCTAACGCGCGCCCATCAGGCATAGTAAGACCATTAACGCTAAAGGAGATGAATATGTTCGTCGTGATTTTTGGTCGCCCCGGCTGCCCATTCTGTGTTCGCGCTAAAGACCTCGCGGAAGAGCTAAAAACAAACCGTGACGATTTCAACTACCGTTATGTTGATATCCACGCAGAAGGCATCAGCAAAGCCGATCTAGAAAAAACCGTCGGCAAACCGGTTGAAACCGTGCCACAAATCTTTGTTGACCAAGAGCACGTTGGCGGCTTTACCGAGTTTGAAGCCTACGCCAAAGAAAACCTCGGCCTTTTCCAAGACTAATCTGCCGAGTGACCGATTTAAAAAAACCAGCTTATTGGCTGGTTTTTTTGTGTTCTGTGTTCGTGACGACCTTGCACATGTGCACCAGTCAGCTGCACCAGTCAGCCCGTCATTGGTGATCAATAAAGCGGGTAATCGCATTCATAATCAGCCTATGCGCCTCTTCTCGGGATTGTTGCGCTGACGTTTGGCAAAGATGGCCTTCCCCTTCCAATGCTAATATCTGCACACCTTTTGCCGTACACCGATTAAAGGCACTAAAAATGGTGGTATGCGACGTTGTCATTAGCGTCATATTCGGAATCGCGGCAATAGACTCAGCGACCTCCAATTCCGGCAGCGCAGCATGACGACCACGAATATCCATCACTTTCACAGGCACCTTGATGTCACCAAGACTCTGCGCATCCAATGTTTTGGTTAATTCAGGATTAATCGCCACAATGGCTTTGACACGATCATCGTGATTGGAGCGGCCAAGCATTGGCTCAGACACCTTGCTCAAATCCACCTTGTTTTTCTGGAGCCATTGGCAATCAATATTCACCCCTTCCTGTGCGCAAGATTGCTTGTAAAGCGCCGGCTCAAACCTCGCCCCCGCCAGTGACAGCATGGACGTGCCGCCCAAGAAAAAACCAACCCCATACACATGGTCAGTGTCGATAGCCTGCTTAAACGGCGCGGTATCTATGAGATGCGTCAAACTGATTGATAGATCGCTCGGCCGCAACCACAACTCACTTGGTGCCGACGTAACATTCGCGGCCGAAAACCCAACTTGCTGCGGCACCACCACGATAAATCCAACGCCCATACCGCTCTCCCTACTTGGCCATATTTCATTATTATTAGACCAAAGCGCATTAACATGCCAATGCAATAACACCCTACAGTGAAGCCTTGTGGTTAGCAAAAGAAAGGAACGGTCGATGATCGACGTAACATTCGCCATTTATTACGCGTTATTAGGGATGGGAGTTGGCTTTATTGCCGGTTTAGTGGGTGTGGGAGGAGGTGGATTAACGGTGCCAGCCTTTACCTTATTGTTTGCGGCGCAAGGGATTGGCGACCAACACGTCGTCCATATGGCGCTCGGGAGCTCAATGGCCGCGATGGTGTTCACCACCTTCAGTAGTATGCGTGCCCATTATGCCAAAGGCCATGTCCATACATCACTTGCCACTAACATGGCGATCGGTGTGATGGCCGGCACCTTTATCGCCACCACCATAGCCGCGGCTGTCAACGGTGTGGCGCTCGCTCTCTTTTTTAGTCTGTTTATGCTTTATGTGGCTTACAAAATGTTCCAACCCAAACGCCCACAAGCCAACTTAACGCCACACAAACCGGCAGGCAATGTCGCGGTCGGTACACTGATTGGTACCATTTCTGCCCTCGTCTCAGTCAGCGGCGCCGGCATGATCGTCCCCTATTTAATCGGCCAAAACTTAGCAGTAAAAAACGCGGTTGGCACCTCGGCAGCGATTGGGTTTCCTCTCGCCATCACAGGCACCTTGGGGTATTTGCTCAACGGCTGGGAAAACACCACACCGGAGCAACTGACATTTGGCTATATCTATCTGCCCGCGGTGGTGCTGTTCTCGCTCGCCAGTTACTTCTCGGCACCACTGGGTGTAGCCTGTGCCGCACGCTTGCCCGCCGATAAACTGAAAAAGACATTGGGCGTGTTATCCCTCTTGCTCAGCATCAAAATGCTCATGTATGTTTTGCAGGGCGGCTAGTTTAAGATATCGATAACCTCATCAATAATAGTCTTGGCCGAGGTCTACCCCCAATATCGACTATCCAACAAGCGTTAGTTATTAGTATCATACCTCTGGCGAAACGCCGGAGGTGTTTTGAAAAACGGAAACTTTTAATTGCTACGAGCGAGCGTGGACGGTACTACTGCAAACGCCACAAACAGGAAACTCGTTGATTGTTTGCTTGGTAAAGCTTTCACAAATACAACATTTATTAAACGCTTTATTAAAGCCAACTTTGAGTTTTGGGTTACTTGCTTTAAAATCCTCAAAGGTCGAGAACGTTACACTAGGTGCCGCATTCAGTGGCGCAAGCTTGGTTTTTATCTCAAATATCTCAACTATCTCGCTATGATCCAGTGATATCAGCCATAACCCTGCTACTATCGTTATCACCGTGTACCAAAAATATGCTTGGTAGACCGTCGCTAAGAAAACCGCCATGGCTACACCAGACCAAATGAGGTATTTGGCTTTTTGTCGCTCGTTTATGACTGCTTTTGCTTGATCAAATTTTTCATCATCAGTATGTAAAAGGACCCCACACTCACACGCAAGAGCACTGCCATTTTTCAATGTCAATAAGTGGTCATGAGTCAAGTGGATGGCATCACCACAATTCACGCACGATAGAAAAAATTCACATCTGCTATCCATTTAAAAATACCAACAAGATTTTTTAATTAAAAAGCGAAAGCTTAGAATAATACGCATCACGAGGATGAATGTATACAAACCCACACACGTAAAGTGAGTTAGTGTCTATATTGTTATCTTATCGACTTGGATGTGCGAATAGCTAACCCAACAAAAAAGCCAGCTGTGTGCTGGCTTTATTCTTCTAGCCTCGGGGGCAAGGCATTAGCAATCGCAAACAGTGCCACTATTCATAATGGCTCCAGAGCCTGAGCACTTTCACCACTTGTTCATCCTCGAGGACTTGATAGACCAAGCGATGTTGAATATTAATACGGCGTGAATAGGCACCAGTGAGATCACCGACAAGCTTTTCAAACGGAGGAGGTTTACGGTAGGGATCGTCTTCAATCAGTGCTAACAGTTCTTGCGCTTTTGGTTTGAGGCCACTGGAAGCCAGCTTTTTTGCGTCTTTCTGGGCTTGTTTGGTGTAAACCAACTTCCATGTCACCAGTCCAACGCCTCATCGCATTCATCCGTCGGCGTGGCGATGCCTTCGCGAATTGACTCACGCATCCCTGGTACAGAAAGCAAATAGAGTGTTTCCTGAATTGCTGACCAATCTTCTTCTGAAATCAGCACCGCTTTGTTACGTTTGCCCGCAATAACAATGGGCTGATGTGATTCGGCGGTTTCATCAATGAGCCGATACAATTTGCTACGCGCTTCAGTGGCAGTGATCCCCGTCATAGCGCCTCTCCGGTGATTAACTTTTAAACAATTGTACGACATCGAGTACGTACGTCAAGACGAACGTACTCGTTAATATCCGCTCACTCAAGCCGCCGCGTTAGCCGTCACCTTTGCAAACGCGGTTTCCAACACCGCTTTCGGCGGTTGCAATAAAAACACCTCGTGAACCAGCTGAGTTAATGCCTCAACGCTATCGATGCTTTTATCGGTGACAAGTTGCCCTGCCGCATCCCAGACCAAAAACTGCTGATTACGAATCAAAAAGCGGTGTGAAGCGGTGATCAACGACACCACAAGGTTATTGACGAAAATCGCATCGGGGTGTTGATGAGAATAGAAGTGCGCCACGTCAAAGTCAGCTTCTACTACGTCATAAAGCTCAACTTCGTACAGTGTTAATGGCGGTTGCTCGGGCTCGTGTAATACCACCGTCACTACATCGCCATTGCGCGTGATTTGATAGGTATCGTGCCCGATATTGCAGGTGCACTGATTGATATTGAGTAACCCGCGCGGGGTTTTATTGCCAAAACCAACGTCCACCAGATACGTTTCACCATCGAGCTCAAGCACATTCATACGGTGAGTGCGGGGATTGGTGGGTTTACCATTAAGCATCACCCGCGCCAGCACACTGCGCAACTTAAACCCCAAATGTTTAAGGGCAAGGTAGGCAATCTTATTATGTTCAAAGCAATAGCCGCCTTGTTGGTTCACCACCAACCGTTCAAACAAAGCATCGGCCTGTAAAGAAAGCGACTGCCCTGCCAAGGCATTAAGGCTAGAAAACGCATACCGCGCCAAGTGCTTTTCAATAAGTTCAATGACCAGTGCCACGCCCTTCGCCTCACTCAACGCGAGGCGATGTAAATACTCTTCAATCATGGGTGCTGATGTCATCGTCGACTCCTTATGTGAATGGCACCAGATTAATCCCTCAAGTTGGGTTGAGGTAAAGCCTCACGCAGGATTGCGGCTAAAGGCGGAACGTAGCAACCCTAATCCTGCCAACGCAAAGATCCCAGATACGACGCGCTCAACCCAATGCGCCACTTTTTGGTAGACGTTCATTACGCCGTTGATTGAAAACAACAGAGAGTACATCCCATTCACCAAAAAGCCGACCAGCATACAAGTCAGCACCGCAGCGACAAGAAATAGCCCATCGCTGCTTGAGCCCATCCCAACCGACAAAGCCGCCATCCATGCCACCACGGTTTTAGGATTGGAGGAATTTAAAACCACGCCACGAACAAACCACTTTCGGTATCCCACTTCTTGGTTATACCGACCCTTGCAGCACCACCCCCAAGCCACTGGCGGCGACAATGCCCCAAAACAGCAGCCCAATGGATAACCCTGCGCCGTAAACAAGGCTAACTTTTCGCCCCTTACTCATGGCGATGGTTGCATTGGAGATGTTCGCCGGCCCCGGGGAGACCGCGACAACAAAAAATGCGAAACCTATTGAAACGAGTGATAAAACACCAGTCATCCTTGCTCCTTACTATCGATGTTGTGTTTGAAGTTGCTTTTCCATCGGCACGCAGTCTAAACGGATCCCTTTTGGGGAGTGATACGTTGATGCCTCATCACCCACAAAGCCGCATGCGCGATAGAATGGCGCTGCATTGAGCGTGGACTCAAGCGTTAGCAATCGCAAGCCCTGCTCTTTCGCTAGGTGCTCTAAAAACTGGAGCATCTTTTTCGCCGCGCCCCTGCCACTGTAATCTGGCTCTACGAAGATGGCATCGACTAGACCAGTTTGTGTGTTGAGCTTACCGCTACCGATAACCTGCCCGTCCATTTCAGAAACGTAAAACGTATCGACCACGTCGGCAATAAAACGCTCAGACACGCTACCCTGCGTCCAAAGTGAGAGCTGCTCTTCCGTATAGTGTGCCGAACACTTTGCTAAGATAGCTCGGTTTCTTAAATCAAAAATAGCCTGTGCGTCACTTTGGTTAGCTTTTCTAATGGTGATCAAAACGCTTCCTTGTTTGTGTAAGCTGAGTGACTTTCTGTTATGCCGTGAAGGTAAAGAGTTTGTATTCTTGTCTGGCTAAGCGGAGTAAGTCTAGTGTCATCTTGATACCTTTGCTATGTTTGTAGCTAATTGAGGCTACTGACCGTTTAAAAACTACGTCTACTAGATGAGACAAACTTCCTCAACTTAGATGCTGTAACACTTCAATTTGAATGCTTCGTAACAAGCTTTGAGTATGTTCTGACTGTAAATCGAGTTCGCACCAACCGTCAGTTCCCATGTATTCGGCAGAAATATATCTAATACTTTTAAGATCAATTTCATCGTTGATGACTCCAGTTAGCCTGAAAATACCTGACTTTGTATGGATTCTGCTAATTTTGAAATTTGCCATAAACCTCCGAGAACATAACGAATGACATGGACTCCCCCTCATGAAGATCTGCCACACACTTAGGTGCGGTCTTTAATACCGGAGGTAACCATATCTACTCAATTCTTTAACTCGTTCCCACGCTCCTGCGTGGGAATGTATACGGATTTGAATCATAGGCAGGGATCGCCACAAGATCACCGAACTGCACTTGACCTCTGTTCTTACAGTAGCGGACAGCGTCAATATCTGTAGCGAACAGCCAGTTCAATGCCCTAGGCAGCATTATGTTACACTGCTTATGGTGCTGTTTGTGTTTGAATGATATCAAGAGCTAGATATGCATTCCCACGCAGGAGCGTGGGAACGAGAAAAAAGTCACCATTATTGCCTGTGTGCGTAAGATGGTGGTGATCTTAAATTCGATGCTCAGAGACGGCGTGATGTGGGATAAAAACCTCGCCAAAATTTAACGATTGACGAAATACTCGTTTGTTATATTCAATTTTCACGTTAGTTACCAACCATTCCAACTACATTTTGGACCTGGAGAATAAGCACTAACGCGGCGTATAAAATCGGTACCACGACAGTCACAAACTTAGATATACCCGCCCGCCAATAGAGATCCAAGGAGCTACGTAAAACCTCTAGCTCGAGTTGAGATAGATTTCGACGAGAGTGATATACCAACTCACATACATCGTGGTTAATTAAAACCTCAAATCCAAGCATTTCCATTCGGTGCTTAGCTATATTGAACTTCGGAATAATTACGCTGATAGCATGTTGATGCTTTTGCGAAAAAGTAAGTTTATCTGGTGTAGGCAATGCGCCATTTGTTGCCAAGTAAGCTTTCATATACGTTACCCGAGCCTTGGACTCGGATAGAGCCGAAATATATTCCGCTTTAATCTGAGAGTATCGTGAAACAGTTAAATTCCTACAATGGCTGACTAAAAGTGCAACGTAATATAATAGCGCTGTAATCGCGAAAGCATATAGATAAATCGGGTTATCGATTGAACCTTTTAGAACACCAATATTGACGTCATACACACCACTCGATGATGGTTTGACAAAAAATAACAATAACGAAACTGTAGATGCAAACATAAGATTTCTACGGATTGTGAAAAACTCCGTATCAAATTCAAAACTGAACTTCCCAGCTTGCTTTTCTACAAAACTTTCTGGAGCTACCCGAATACTTTCAAATTCATCTGGCGTGAGCATACGCCAGTTTTCCACATCTTCAGGCTTGAAGCCAATTAACTTACCATTGTGGATGTTGATGTAATGTCTTGTTTTCATCCAAACTCTCTAAAAAGTCAAGCAATGCTGATTGAATATAACGCCTCGCTTAACCGGCGCAAAATAGCAGGCTAAAATTAGCGACGAAGGAGCGCAAGCCTACTATTTTGCGCCCCTTGGTTAAAGAGTTTTTTAGCAATACATTAAGCGCGATATATCTTTAGCGTAGTAATATTCTTCACTTCCAGATATCAACTGCATATTGAGTGATGAAATTGAGTCATAGGACATCACGTCCAAATCTGAACCTTGGGGTAAAACCACAATGTTAGGTGCAATTGGGATAATTAACACTCCATTGATAGTGTCGGGAAGAATACAATCTAAAGCGACTAGACGATATACCTGCCACTCAATATTTCTGAGTCCAATTCTATTGGCATCGTACATCCGTTGAGCTTGCAGGCTGTTTAACTCATATGATTGAATAACACCACCTACAGACGCTCTTTCTTGCTCAAGGTTTTGTATCTGATGCTGCGTAAGCTGTGGCTCAGGGATACCATTTAAGATCAATTTACTCTGATCATTTACTCTGAAATTAAACCTAGCTGCCCAAAGACTTATATAATTCGTCAGAGTTTGATGATCTTTTTCAGTGAGATAGTCTTGCCCGTTGCATATACTTTTTGAAAGTTCAAAATATGGAGTTTCAATACTGTTGAAAAATTGCTTCTCCGCTTTTTGAGTCCAAGCTCTAGCTACTACAGCGCCGGGCTCATAGCGAGCTAACTTCTTGAAATTAACCTGCCCTTTGATCTTGTTTACTACGTTGAGCTTTCCGCTCCCATCGCAAAAGCGCTTCATCGATGAATATGGTAGAAAATGTTGGCGCCAAGTGAATTTATATTCTTCATTATCCACAATACCAACATCGATAGCTTTCATCTTCCTCTTGTACTTCATATTACACCTGTATTGCTAACGCCTCAATAACTGGCGCAGCTTTGCTGCGTCCGGCGCCGAAGGCGCGAAGTTGATTGACTTGTTATGTGCTTTTGACTTGTTCGAACAGAGCATCTGTAATGTCGTCCATTTCATATGAATGGTTAGTCATGCCCACTAGGGCATCATCGAAAACCTCTATTGCGAACAGTGCCAAAGACCGTGCTAAGCTTTTATCAATTTTTTCAGAAGGTATAACCAAACCACCCTTTTCCCTTTGAAAGTACAGAGCATTTTCCCTAGTTTGAACAAAGCCTGCGTTTTGAGCCATATTCATAACTCGCTGTAACTCACCTTTCCCTAGAGCCTCTTCTAGGCGCTGGCCCATCGGTACAGTTGGCAAGGCAGCCATAACATGTTTGGTTTTATGATCTCGAAAAACATTACGGCCTTTCTTCTCTGGGTGCTTTCCATCCGTGAAGGATCCGATATGAGCTTTTGCTACTTCTTCACAGGCTGTGATACTTAAAAATGCTGAACTTGGATAGCTACCAGCAGAATATAATGTGCATGCGTCTTGGATAAGCTGAACAATATGATTAATTGCTTTATCCAATTCTTCAGAACTTCGAATCAGATTTTCATCTGTTCTTGCCATGCCTTGAATGAGTTCAAATACTTCCATGCGATATTCTCGATTCACACATAACGCCGGCGTAACGGGCCGGCTTGTGGAGTGCAGCAGAACAAACCGGTCCCGTTGACGCATTGGTTATGTGTGTTGATCCATCAGCCACCGAAGCAGCGAAGTTGCTCGTTCAAAGTTTTCCTGCTGACCCTGAATCTCATGCTCCCATTTCTCTCCATGAAAGAGGTTATTTCGATATCTGTATAAAATCGCAAGGCATCCAATCAGGGCTTCTCTGTGATCAGCGCCACCTAGCAGCATGGCAGTCACCTCCTGTGGGTTTCCACTCCTCTCCAGACGCAGGTGGTGATACCTATAGGAATATTCGCCATTCTCCGTATATCGGGCCCTAAAGTAGGATGAAATTTGGTCGATTTCATAGGAATTAACAGTTGTATGCGGAAGCTGTTGTGCATAATCCCTGATCTGCGGAATATTCGCTTTATTGCCGAGGCAACGAGACTCAAAGAAACTCCAAAGCAATGCAAAATCCATAATGGCCATCTTCTCTCGCTCGGGTAATTCCCCGAACGCGGGTGCCTTCTCAGATAGCCAATCTAATGTTTCAGATTCCACAACATACCCTCGTATTTACACATAACATTGTATTAGCGCGCACACTCATTTCCCCAAAACCGTTACACGCGCCTTTTATTTATTAACTAACTGTTATTAATATTATTTATCGCGATTACTATCTGTCTCTTCCCCGCGAAAGTGTGCATGCCGCCTATCACGGCTGGTGCATTCACACTATCCCCGAACCTAACAATGTAACCCATTGATGAACAGATTCTTTTATTTTACCGGACTGAGAAAGCGTGAATGCATGATGAGAAAGCGTGCATCCTATTTGGCTTTCTATCCGATAAGCGGGTTAACTATCCAGCCATTCCCACGCTACCGCCCGCCGGTTTTGGGCACCCGATAGGCCATTTCCTTTCTTGTGGTAAGGATTAGCCTAACAGAGGCGTGATAACGTTTTCATTCCCTAATGTCCAAAATGTTAGCTAGCGCTAATTCTGTGAGATTGCTTCGAGGATTTGGCCGAGATCTTGCGGGCGTGTTGGTTGGGTCTAAAAAGCCAGTCGAGGCTGCCGTTTTTTGTGGATGCTTC
This sequence comes from Salinivibrio sp. VYel1, assembly GCF_009377945.1. Classification (NCBI taxonomy): domain Bacteria; kingdom Pseudomonadati; phylum Pseudomonadota; class Gammaproteobacteria; order Vibrionales; family Vibrionaceae; genus Salinivibrio; species Salinivibrio sp. VYel1. Next base: position 116,371 of record NZ_RSAM01000005.1, read on the forward strand.
CAAAAAACGTGCAACTGGTCTTTTTTTGCGCAAAATTAATGATTATTTCACTAAATTTGTACAACAAAGTGTGATTAAGGTTGGTATAATTTTCACCACATTAACCCCCTGCACGCTCTGTCGGACATTTGTGCTGTGAATATAGACGTCAATAACCTCCTGCTCCAAAACGATATTTTACTCCTTTTTGTGGTTCTCGCCCTCGGCCTCGCGGTCGGAAAGATCAAAATTGGTAGTGTGCAACTCGGCGGATCCATCGGCGTGTTGTTCACCGCGATTATTTTTGGCAACGCGGGGTTCACCTTCTCGCCTGATACCCTCAGCATCGGCTTTATGCTGTTTATCTACTGCGTGGGGATTGAGGCGGGGCCTAACTTTTTTGGCGTCTTTTTCCGTGACGGAAAATCATACCTATTGCTTGCCTTGGCGGTGTTACTCAGCGCCATTGGCTTAACCCTGTTCTTCCAAAACCATTTGGGGCTGGATATCAGCATTGCCACCGGGATGATGGCCGGCGCGCTTACCGCCACCCCGGTATTAGTGGGCGCGAAAGATGCGCTTAACTCCGGCTTAACCGGCGCGGAAGGCGAACAGTTGGGGATGATGATTGATAACCTCAGTGTCGGCTATGCCATGGCTTACCTCACCGGCTTGGTGAGCTTGATTGTGCTGGCGAAATTGATGCCGAAGTTGCAGCGCCATAACCTTGAGCACTCCGCCCAACAGATTGCGATTGAGCGCGGCTTGGGCAGTGAATCACAGCGTAAGGTCTATTTACCCATTATTCGCGCCTATCGGGTTGGGCCTGAGTTGATCGATTGGATTGATGGCCGCAACCTGCGTGAGCTGGGTATTTATCGTCAAACCGGCTGTTATATCGAGCGTATTCGCCGTAACGGCATTTTGGCTAACCCCGATGGGGATGCCATTTTGCAGCAAGGCGACGAGATTGCCTTAGTGGGCTACCCCGACAGCCATGCGCGGCTGGACCCGAGCTTTCGTAACGGTAAAGAAGTGTTTGACCGCGATCTGCTCGACTTGCGCATTGTCGAGGAAGAAATCGTGGTGAAAAATGACAGCGTGGCGCAGAAAAAGCTGTCAGATTTAAACTTGTCTGAATACGGCTGCTTTTTAAACCGAGTGGTGCGCGCTCAGGTTGAGATGCCGATGGACCAAGGAATTATCCTCAACAAAGGCGATGTGCTGCAAATCAGTGGTGAGAAAAGCCGCGTAAAAGGCTTGGCCGACCGCATCGGCTTTATTTCGATTCATAGCCAGATGTCGGATTTGCTCGCCTTTTGCTGCTTCTTTATTTTGGGGCTGGGCTTAGGGATGATCACCCTCACCTTCGGCCAAGTGACCTTTGGCCTGGGTAATGCCGCTGGCTTGCTGTTGGCGGGGATCAGCCTCGGCTTTTTACGTGCCAACCACCCCACTTTCGGCTATGTGCCCCAAGGGGCGCTGAATATGGTGAAAGATCTTGGCCTCATGACCTTTATGGCTGGCATTGGACTGAGCGCCGGTAGCCGACTGTTTGATTACATCGCAGACATGGGCTTTTCGGTGATCTTGGCCAGCATTGTGATCAGTGTTATCCCAGTGATTGTCGCCTATTTGATTGGCGCGTATGTGCTGAAGATGAACCGCGCGCTCTTGTTTGGCGCGATCATCGGGGCAAGAACCTGTGCGCCGGCGATGGATATGATCAATGAGCATGCCCGTAGTACTATTCCTGCCTTGGGCTACGCAGGCACTTATGCGATTGCCAACGTTATTTTGACCTTAGCCGGCACCTTGATGATTATTTTGGTGTAACGTCACGCTGGAGACGGTCGCTGAGTCAGCCAAAATTCAGTTTATTAAACCTATAATAAAGGCGTCCACCTCGGGCGCTTTTTTGTTTTACAGGGGCTTTTATGCAGGTTCTTATTATTGAAGATGACTCGATTTTAAGTCATCACCTGAACACCGAACTCAGTGAACTCGGCCACCATGTTCGCTGTGCCAGCACTGCCAGCGAAGGGCTTTATTACGCTGACCAATACCCCAATGATATTGCCATTGTTGACCTTGGTTTGCCCGATCAAGATGGCATTAGCCTAATTCGTGATATTCGCGCCAAAGGGCTGCGCCTGCCGATTTTGGTGCTCACGGCGCGCGCCAATTGGCAAGATAAAGTCACGGGCTTAGATGCCGGTGCCGATGACTACCTAGTAAAGCCGTTTCAAAAGCCGGAACTGGTGGCGCGACTAAACGCATTGATGCGTCGCAGTGCCGGTTTTGTGAAGCCCACTATCACCGCTGGCGATATCGAGTTAGATTTGTTGGCGAAATCGGTCACCGTCAACGGGCAAGCGCTAGAGCTCACCGCCTTTGAGTATGATTTGTTTGAGTACCTGATTCGTCACAGTCGCGAAGTGATCTCCAAGCAACGCTTGCTCGATGTGCTGTATCATGACCAAGATGGCGACCCTAACACCATTGAGGTGATGATCAGCCGTCTACGTAAAAAGCTGATCCAAACCGGACACGACAACCCCATCTCGACCGTGCGTGGCCAAGGCTACCTGTTCGAGATCCAAGCTGAGTAAACCATGAAACTAGGCCAACTTACCCTTTGCCAATGTCGCCCCCGACTGCGCACCCGCGTACTCGCCACCTCCATTGGCATTATTCTCCTTTTCTCGATTGCGCTCGCGGCCTTGATTAATAAGCTGTATCAGCAAAATTCAATGGCGGCTTACTCGCGCGATCTGGCCTCACAAATTCCGATGGTGATGGCGCAGCTCAGTAAAGACGGGCTGATCCGCGCTGACCAGCTGACGGCTTGGATTCAATCGCTTGACCCGTCCAGCAGCGATTATATGTCGGTGCTATGTACGCCCGATAACCACACGCTATGGACCTCACGCGATGTGCAAGCGTTTAATATCGACGATATCTGCACACATATTCCTAACGAAGCGAAAAAGCCGCAGTACCTTTCCATTGCTGGCTTTAACGTGGTAGCGCAACGGCTTTCATCAGAAAAACAACCCGGTGATAGCGAAAACCGGCTGTTTGTGCTGCGCAACGTCGACAAACAAAAACAACAGTTAGCCGATTTAGAGGCAGAGACCTGGTTTTACATCAGCCTGCTGTTTGTCTCGGCGTCGGCACTCGTGGTTGCCGCGTGTCATTGGAGCTTTTCCCCACTGCGCCGCTTGGCCAGAGAGCTGATCGCGATTACTGAATCACGCCAGCAAACACTGGATAACGATTACCCTGACGAGCTGCAAGATGTCACCCAAGCGCTTAACCGGATGATCACCCAGCGGGAAAAGCAAAAATCCCGTTATCGCCACGCCATGGATGATTTGGCGCACAGCTTAAAAACGCGTTTATCCGCCACCAATGCCCTGCTCGATGATAATCATCTGTCGCGCGAGCAGCTGAATAAGCGGATTTTGGAGCAGGTCAGCCAGATGGATGACATGGTGCAATATCAGCTCAAACGCGCATTGGTGGGGCAATGTGGGCTGAAACGTGAAGATAGCCCACTGACCGCACCGATTGATAGCCTGACCGGCATGTTAGATAAGGCCTATCGCGATAAACCGGTAAAGGTGTTGCGAGCGTTTGATGAAAGTGCCTCTTTGCCGGTGCACCGCAGTGATTTGATGGAGTTACTCGGTAACTTGCTGGAAAACGCCTATCGCTTTTGCCTTGAAACGGTGCAAATCCGGCTCGACGATCACGGCGAAGTGTGGCAATTGGCGATTGAAGACGATGGCCCCGGGGTACCAGAGCAATATCGGGAAAGCATATTCCAGCGTGGGGTGCGTGCCGATCAGCTCAATCCTGGCACTGGCATTGGATTAGCAGTGTGCGATGAAATCATTGCCAGTTACGATGGCAACATCCACGCCAGCGACTCCCCGCTGCAAGGAGCGGCCTTTGTGCTGACCATTCCTAAGCGCTAAGCCAGACGGTCAGCTTAAGCGCGACGCCAACAAACAAGCCGGTGCTTTCGCGCTGCCACCAGCAGCAAACAAAAAACGCAGCCAAATCGTGGCTGCGTTTTTATGAGTAGGTAACAGGCGTGAATGCGTTTGCTAAGTGCCCGTTTTATTCTTCTTCCGGGTCGGCGAGCAAGTCGTCTTTGGCCGCCATCATGTACTGATACATCGACCAATAGGTTAGGCCTGCCGCGGCGTACAGCGCAATGTAACCTAACCATTCAATCCAAGGCGCGCCATGCCAAAGCAGCATGGTCAATGCAAACATTTGCGAGCCGGTTTTAAATTTCCCCACCCATGAGACCGCGACGCTGGCACGTTTGCCGATTTCTGCCATCCACTCGCGCAGGGCTGAAATAATCACCTCACGCGCAATCATGGTTGCCGCCGGAATCGTGATCCAAATAGAGGCGTAGTGCTCAACAATCAGCACCATGGCAATCGCCACCATCACTTTGTCGGCGACGGGATCGAGAAAGGCACCAAAACGGGTCGATTGCTTTAAGCGACGCGCTAAATAGCCATCCAGCCAATCGGTGGCGCCAGCAATCACAAAAATCAATGCTGCCGCAAATGGCGCCCAAGCATAAGGTAGATAGTAGGCAACAACAAAGACCGGAATAAGCGCAATGCGCAAAAAGGTCAAAATGGTAGGTATATTTAGACGCATGCTCAGCTTTTTATTTTAGGATTAACTGGGTTATGGTGCCCCATTGCCACTAACCTTGCAATGAGGAATGAATTTTCTCTGCCAATGTGGCGCTGATCCCGGGCACCTTGGCGATTTCTTCAACACTGGCGTTTTTCAGCTCTTGAATACCGCCCAAGTATTTCAGCAAGGCCTGACGACGTTTAGGGCCTACGCCATCAATTTGGGTGAGCACACTTTGTTTGCGCGCTTTGCCCCGTGCCGCGCGGTGTCCGGCAATGGCATGATCGTGGCTTTCATCTCGAATATGTTGGATAAGGTGCAATGCCGGTGAGTCGGCGGGCAGCGAAAACTCCTCGCCCGAGATCTTAATCAAGGTTTCAAGCCCCGGCTTACGGCTGGTGCCTTTGGCCACGCCTAAAATGAGCGGGTTAATCGGCCAATCAGCAATCAGCGGCTCGAGCACTTCCCAAGCACGGCTAAGCTGGCCCTTACCCCCATCAATCACGATGATATCGGGGATTTTTTCTGGCTCGACTTGCTTACTATAACGGCGCGTCAGTACCTGTGCCATCGCGGCATAATCATCGCCGCCGGTGATCCCTTCAATGTTGTAACGGCGATACTCTTTTTTCAGCGGCCCATCTTGGTTGAACACCACGCAGGAGGCGACCGTTTTCTCGCCCATGGTGTGGCTGATATCAAAGCACTCCATCCGCTTCACCGGCTCTAAGCCCAGGGTTTCTTGCAGCGCTTGATAACGATTCTGGATGGTCATCCGATGGTTGATCTTGCTGGTCAAAGCGGTACGCGCATTGGTGTTGGCCAGCTTCAAAAAGCGAGCTCTGGCCCCGCGCGGACGGCTTTGCAGACGCACATTGCGACCGGCTATTTCACTCAAGGTATTCGATAGCCAACCCAGATCATCACCGATATCGTCAGAAATCAGAATATGGCTGGGAATGGTGCGCCCTTCCGCTTGCGCCAGGTAAAACTGGCTGACAAAACTTGAGACCACTTCACCAGGGTCGGTTTCTGCCGGCATCTTAGGAAAGTGGCTACGACTGCCCAGTACTTTGCCTTGGCGCAGAAAGAGCACATGAATGCACGCCACCCCGTTTTCTAATGCAAAGCCGATAACGTCGATATCATCATCGCTGTCTTGCGAGACAAACTGCTGCTCTTGTACGCGGCGCAACGCTTGGATTTGGTCACGATATTCCGCCGCTTTTTCAAATTGCAGCTGTTGGCTGGCGGTTTCCATTTTGGCGACCAAGCTGTCGATCACTTCGCGGTCTTTGCCTTGTAAAAACATACGGGCAAAATTGACTTGCTCGGCGTAGTCATCATCACTAATCAGCCCTGGCACACAAGGGCCAGAGCAGCGACCAATTTGATACATCAAGCAAGGCCGGCTGCGGTTGGCATACACCGAGTCTTCACACTGGCGAACCGGGAATATTTTCTGCAATAGGTGCAGGCTTTTGCGCACTGCATTGGCATCAGGAAAGGGACCAAAGTATTCGCCCTTTTTCTTTTTCGCGCCGCGGTGGATCGCTAGCCGCGGATGCTCGTGAGCACTGAGGTAGATATAGGGATAAGATTTATCGTCTCGCAGCAACACATTGTATTTGGGGCGATGCTGCTTGATCAGGTTGTGCTCTAGGATCAGCGCTTCGGTTTCGGTGTGGGTCACCGTCACCTCTACATCGGCGATGTTACGCACCAAGGCTTTGGTTTTCTCACTGGAAACCTGGACCCGAAAGTAACTGGCTAGGCGTTTGCTGAGATCTTTGGCCTTACCCACATAGATAATCTCACCCGCGGCGTTCATCATGCGATAAACGCCGGGCTGATGAGGAACGGTTTTCAGAAAACTTTTGGCATCGAAGGTGTTCGGCACTGCGCGGTCTCGTACTACATTACTTCGCGTTACAAGGTTTCGGTATCTAACATACCGTGCCTGATGGCAAGGTGGGTCAATTCCACATCACCATTAATGCCCAACTTGCTGAATAAGCGATAACGGTAGCTGTTCACCGTTTTCGGGCTCAGGCTAAGCTGCTCGGATATGTCGGTGACTTTTTGCCCTTTGGTGATCATTAGCATGATCTGCAATTCACGCTCTGACAGCTCTTTGAAAGGATTATCTGAAGAGGCAGAGAACTGACTAAGCGCCATTTGCTGGGCAATGTCCGGTGAGATATAACGCTGGCCACTGTTGACCATGCGGATCGCGTTCACCACTTCATCGGCACCGGCTCCTTTGGTTAGGTAACCCGCGGCTCCCGCTTGCATGACCTTGGTGGGGAACGGGTTTTCTGTATGGATCGTGAGCACGATAATCTTGGCGTCCGGCGAGTAACGAAGCAACTTGCGTGTCGCTTCCAACCCACCGATGCCTGGCATATTCATGTCCATTAGGACAATATCGGCGTGATTTTGCCGGCACCACTTGAGTGCAGCTTCACCGCTGTCGGCTTCCCCTACCACTTTTATGCCACGAACGTCTTCTAAAAGACGTCGAATCCCTGTGCGAACCAGCTCGTGATCATCTACAAGGAACACATTGATCAATCTTGTATCTCCACTTGGTTTGGTTCGCCAACATGCTGCCACAAGGCAACGGTTGGACTTCTCTTACGCATAGTACTTGAGTTTTACCACGGATGAAAAGCCAACAACAGAGCGGATGTGGGCAAATGCAAATATTCATACACTAAGCCGCCAAAAAACAGTCAACCTGACTGAATTATCACCAATTTGGTGACGTTCGAGGCAAGTTGACTGCAATAAACAGCGTAAAACCCGCTTTACGTGTCAGTAATTTTTAACACTTAGCGGCTTAAACCGTCTAGATTACGACAGACCCAAACACAAGTACTTCATTTCTAGGTATTCATCGAGTCCCCAGTGTGAGCCCTCACGGCCAAGACCCGATTGCTTCACCCCACCAAAGGGCGCGACCGCGGTCGAAATCAAGCCAGTGTTGATCCCTACCATGCCGTATTCCAGTGCTTCGGCAACACGGTGCACCCGGCTAATGTCTTTGGCATAAAAGTAAGACGCTAACCCAAATTCGGTGTCATTGGCCATGGCGATGGCGTCCGCTTCTTCTTCAAAAGAAAACAGCGGTGCCACGGGGCCGAAGGTCTCTTCTTTGGCTATCCGCATCGCTGGGGTCGCGTATTTAATCACCGCCGGTTGGGTGTAGTTTTCTCCCAGCTCAGGGCACGCGCCACCCAGCTCAATCGCGGCGCCTTTTTGCTTGGCATCGTCCAGGTGGGCATTCACTTTGTCCATTGCCCCCTTATTGATGAGTGGGCCGATGTCCACGCCGTCGTCGGTGCCTTTACCCACCTGCAATTGACTCACCGCCTGGATAAACTTTTCTGCAAAGGCTTCATACACGCCCGATTGCACGTAGATGCGGTTCACACAGACACAGGTTTGCCCTGCGTTACGAAACTTCGCCGCGATGGCCCCTTCAACCGCGGCGTCAATATCGGCGTCATTAAACACAATGAAAGGCGCATTGCCGCCCAGCTCCAGCGAGAGCTTTTTAATGGTTGGGGCGCATTTTTCCATCAACTGTGCGCCGATTTCGGTCGAGCCGGTAAACGAGAGCTTACGGACACGTCTGTCAGCACATAAGGTATCACCGATGGGGCCCGACGCTCCGGTCACCACACTGATCACTCCAGCTGGCAGACCGGCTCGTAACGCGAGCTCACCGAGGGCCAGCGCCGATAGCGGCGTGTCACTGGCAGGCTTCACCACCATGGTACAACCCGCCGCCAATGCTGCGGCCGCTTTACGGGTAATCATCGCCGCTGGAAAGTTCCACGGGGTAATCGCCGCGGTCACGCCAATCGGCTGCTTGATCACGGAAATACGCTTATCCGCTTGCTCCGCGGGAATGGTCGCGCCATACACTCGCTTCGCTTCTTCTGCAAACCACTGTAAAAACGACGCGGCGTATTGGATCTCGCCCGCGGCTTCTTTTAGCGGCTTGCCTTGCTCAGCCGTCATGATTGCGGCTAAATCATCTTTGTGCTCAAGCATCAGCTCGTACCAGCGATAAAGCACGTCAGCGCGCGCTTTGGCGGTTAAATCTCGCCATTCGGGTAGCGCAGCATCCGCGGCATCAATGGCGCGGCTAGTTTCCTCCGCCCCCATATTAGGTACCGTCGCCAAGTGCTCTCCGTTCGCAGGATTGGTCACTGCGCGGGTTTGTTGGCTGTCGGCATCGACCCACTTCCCATTGATCAGTGCCTGTGTTTTTAAAAGCTCAGGATCCTGCAAATGCATAGTGGCTCCTTATTGGTTGAGGAAAAGATAATCTTTGAGGAAAAAGATGGTCATAGCGTGATAAGGGCACCTTGCCAGCTAAGACACAGTACGACAAGATAAGGCGCAATACTGTTAATAATAAGCCAGTAAAGCCATCTTGCCTACGTGATTAGTCAGTGGCGAGCTCGTCAGTGAAGACAATGAGTGACTCGGTTCGTTGCTAATCAGACAGTCACGCTCGGTTTTACAACATAAGGCTTACCTTCAGGTGCAAACACAGCTGGCCTCTCAAACCGATAAAGGATGCTCTATGCGTATTTTTAGCCAGTTCGACAGCGGGAATATTCGCGTTGTTAACGATGACGACATCAACAACATTCAACTTGCCATTCACCACGACAATCAGTCTGAGTTTTATCAGTGGTTCCACTTTCGCTTAGAGGCGCAAGTGAATCAGGCTCACACACTGCATATTCAGCAACTGGCAGGCTCAGCCTACCCTGAAGGCTGGAAAGATTATCAAGCGGTCGCCTCTTACGATCGCGAGACCTGGTTCCGCGTCCCCACCGAATTTGACGGCGATACACTGACCATTAACGTAACGCCGCAACAGGGCTCGATGTATTTCGCCTACTTCGCGCCGTATAGCTATGAGCGCCACCTGGATTTAATTCACCAAGCGCAGACCTATCCACAATGTCAGCTAGAAACCCTCGGCCAAACCTTAGATGGGCGCGATATTAGCCTACTGAAAATTCGCGCTGATTTAGGGGAATCCGCCCAACCGAAAACACCGATTTGGCTGATTGCTCGCCAACACCCAGGCGAAACCATGGCGGAATGGTTTATCGAGGGGCTGCTCGACCGATTGCTTGACGACACCGACACCACTGCCCGTGCGCTGTTGGAAAAGGCCGACGTTTACGTGGTGCCCAATATGAACCCCGACGGCAGCGTGCGCGGCCACTTGCGTACCAATGCGGTGGGCGCCAACTTGAACCGAGAATGGCAAGCCCCTACGCTTGAGCGCAGCCCCGAGGTGTATCATGTTCGTGCGCGTATGGAGCAAACAGGGGTGAAAATGTGCCTCGATATCCACGGTGATGAGGCCATCCCATATAACTTTGTTGCCGGTTGCGAGGGGATCCCTTCTTACGATGCGCGTATGGCGGATTTAGAGGACAGGTTTAAGCGTGCCCTGCTCACCGTGACGCCAGAGTTCCAAGACGAGCACGGCTATGACAAAGACGCACCTGGCAAGGCCAATCTGACCGTGGGCTCAAACTGGATTGGTGAGCGCTTTAAATGCTTGTCGTACACAGTTGAAATGCCATTTAAAGATCATAACGACCAACCGGACCCGGATTTTGGTTGGTCACCTGCGCGCAGCCAAGCCTTCGGTCGCGATATGCTCAGTGCCATCCTCAATGTGGTGGATGCACTCTAGCGCGCACTGAATCAATAACACCTCATGAAAGCCGGTGCCATGTCATCGGCTTTTTCTATTTGAGTGATTGATAATTTCAACTTGGGCGAGCGATGTCATCCGCTTATATTAGACACAAATAATTCAACGAGGAACCCCAATGACAACCTTGACCTCACGCTGCCCTCACTGCCAAGCCATGAACCGTATTCCAAGCGAGCGGGTGAATGACGCGCCCAAATGCGGCAAATGTCAGTCGGATGTGCTGGACGGTAAACCGATTGAGGGCACCAGCGAAAACTTTAACGCGTTGCTAAATAGCGATGTGCCTGTCGTGGTCGATTTTTGGGCCCCGTGGTGTGGCCCATGCCAAAGCTTCGCGCCTGCCTTTGCAGCAGTGGCCGAGCAAGAAGAAGGCCGCGCACGTTTTGTTAAAATCGATACCGAAGCGCAGCAAGCATTGGCGGCGCAATATCGAATTCGTAGCATTCCGACGCTAATGGTATTTAAAAACGGCGAGCGCGTTGACGTACTCAACGGTGCCCTGCCTCAAAATGCCTTTAGTGACTGGCTAAGCCAGCACCTTAGCTAATCGCTATTCGCTATTCGCTATTCGCTATTCGCTAACCACTATTTCACATTAATAGCGCGGCGCTACACCTTCAGCGCCGCGCTCTGTTTTACCGCGCGGATCGCCACATTGGTATTGATGTCTTTGACCATCGCCAAGGTTTGTAGCTGGCGCATAAAGGCTTCATAGTGCGGTAAATCTCGCGTCACCACTTCCAATAAATAGTCATATGTACCTGAGATCACGTGGCCGTTGATGACTTCATCCATTTCCACCAGTGCGTGCTCGAAGGTAACAATCGCCTCTTCTCGGTGATTGCTCAAACTCACGTTGACAAAAAAGGTCATGTTAAGCCCAATCCGCTGGCGGTCGAGCGTAACTTGATAGGATGCTATCACCCCATCGGCTTCCAGCTTTTTGATTCGTCTTGCACAAGGCGAAAACGACAATCCAACGGCATCAGCGATTTCCGCCGTGGTGCGGCGCGCATCGTCTTGTAACAGCGCCAGAATGGCTTTGTCTTTACTGTCCAAACCCTCTCCTTGGTAATTTTCATCAATAATTAACTAATAAACGATGATAACCACTAATAGAGGATGAAACTACCCATTAATTTGCCACCAATCCCTCCCTTGACGCTGCCACACTAACTGCATCCATTATCAAGGAAGTGATCAACCATGCCTGCCACCTCTCAACGTTTATTAGGCCTCGCCGCCATGCTTGTCACCGTGACCATTTGGGCGAGCCTGTTTATCTCCCTGCGTCAGGCCAGCCAGTCGGTATTAACCAGTGGCGATATTGCTCTACTGCGCTTTTTGCCTGCGGCGCTGCTATTTGGTTGGCTGAGTCGTCATCGTGTGCGCCATATTTTTGCCGTGCCCAAACGTTATCTGTTTGCGATTGCCTTCGGGGCGGGTTTACCGTTTTATCTGCTCGCTGCCACAGGTATGCAGTTTGCCCCTGTCGCCGATGGCGCCTCGTTAATTCCTGGGATCTTGCCACTGTTTGTCTCCGCCATTGCTTGGAGCGTTTATGGCGAGTCGCTCTCGGTGGGACGACGATTAGGGATTGGGTTGATCGTGATCGGCATTGGCGCATTTTTGTGGCATTCGCTGTTCTTCTCACCGTGGAGCGTCACCCAAGGTCATTTGATTTTGCTCGCAGCCAGCATCAGCTGGGCGTGGTTTACTATTGGCGTGCGTGTCACGGGCTTAAATGCCGCAGAAGCCGGAGCGGTATTAGCGATGTCAGCCGTCTTGCTGCTGCCTGTGGGCGCGATGAGCGGGCTTATCTCGTTTAATCTGCTCCAAGCCCCTCTCGGTGAGCTGGGCTACCATGTACTGGCGCAAGGCTTGGGCGTGGGGATCATTGCCAATTACAGCTATGCGTTTGCGATTCGCCGTTTGGGCGCAGAAATGAGTGCCGCAATAGGCGCATTCACGCCTGTGGTGGCGGCGCTGATCGCCATTCCTGTGTTCTCGGAAACCGTCAGTGCGCTTACCGTGGTAGCGATGGCGTTGATTGTATTGGGTGCGGTGCTCGCCAGTGAGGGGATAAAGTGGCGTCGCACACAAACAAAAAGCGGCCCGCAGGCCGCTTAATCGATGACTCGGCGTAAACGCTATCCGATTATAGATAGTCGCCACGACGCAAGGCATCGATACGTTTTTCTAGCGGTGGGTGAGTCATAAATAGCTCACTCAGCGTTTTCTTACCGTTGATGCCAAATGCCATCATTGAGCCTTCTAGTTTCGGCTCGTGGCTGACTTTCAAACGCTCCAGCGCAGCAATCATTTTCTGCTTGCCTACCAGCTGCGCCGAGCCTGCATCCGCGCGGAACTCGCGATGACGGCTAAACCACATGGTCAGGATGCTGGCCAGGATACCAAACACGATTTCTAGCACTGACGAGACGAGGAAATACATCATCCAGTTGCCGCCACCTTCGCCTTCTTCGTCACTGTTCATGCCACTCACCGCACCGGCGATAACGCGGGCAATAAAGATCACGAAGGTGTTCACTACCCCTTGCATCAAGGTCATGGTGACCATGTCGCCATTGGCAATGTGGCTGATTTCGTGCGCCAGCACGGCTTCGGCCTCATCACGGGTCATGTTTTGCAGCAGGCCACTTGATACCGCCACCACAGAATCGTTGCGTTTCGCCCCCGTCGCAAAGGCGTTGATGTCAGGCGAGTTATATACCGCCACGGTTGGCATACCAATGCCAGCGCGCTGCGCCTGTTGACTGACAGTATTCATTAGCCAGTGCTCGGTTTCATTGCGTGGATGCTCAATCACTTGCGCCCCCACCGAGCGCAATGCCATTGATTTTGACATCAGCAACGATATAAACGAGCCGCCAAAACCAAATACCGCTGCCAGTACCAGCAACCCAGATAAGCTCCCCGGTTGCATGCCTGTCACGGCATAAATGATATTCAGCACAATGCTAAATACGACCAGTACCGCAAGGTTGGTAGCGAGAAATAATCCTAAGCGTTTCATGGTGTGTCTCCGTCGCTTAAACCCAGTGTTTAGCGCTTATTTGTTGTAATGATAAAAATAGTATGGGCATTAATGATAAAAACAATCCTTTGATGCAATTTGTTACGAATAAATCCCAGTCGTCGCTTGTGGCGCCCGTACCATCCAGCTCTCTGCACCGACCAGTTAGTGTGGCACGTTATTTCGATCTGATCTAAACAAATTGTGATATCGCGCAACTCTTAATTTTTAACAATCCATTCAAACATTTAACAAGCATCGAGGCAGAAAAGCCCAATAAAAAAGACAAAAACAACCCAATATAGACTTTGGTCGAGTTGTCATCGCGGTTTACTCAGGCTAATTTATGCGCAGCTGTTTAAAACTATGACGCTGATGCACTGCGTAAGACAACAAAGTAATGGGCAGTCGGCGGTCATATCAACCATTAAGTTTATAACCACCCAGTGTGGACAACCTAACCTTAACAACGCAACGCGTTATCAATGGAGTGAGACCATGGCAGAGCAAGAAAACTACCGAGTCGCTATCGACATCTTAACCTGTCATCTCGGCATGAGCTTCGATGAAGCCTGCTCAGAGCTTGGGTTAGCGTCGGATGACGCGACAGCGGCGCGCCAAATGGCCGAGGTTCAGCAAAGCCTAATGGGTGTTCAAGACGACCAGAAGTAATTGTCTACCCGCATTGACTACCTGAATAGACAAAAAGCCAGCACAGCGCTGGCTTTTTTGATCGCTACATTCTCGCAATATGTTTACAACGGCTTAATATCTAAGTGGCTCGCGCATTGTGCTGGCGAGGCATCGGCAGCAAACGGCAAGTGCCCCAGACAGGGTGCATCTAAATGCGCATCAAGATAACGCACCATTTCATCACTGTGCTGCGCCTTGGGATCAACAGCGTTTGCCACCCATCCGGCTAACCTAAGCCCACGTGCGCGAATGGCCTCTGCGGTGAGTAAAGCATGGTTTAAACAGCCAAGTTTAATCCCCACCACCATGATCACTGGCAGTTGGTGGGCAACCACCCAATCGGCCAGCGTTTCAGTCTCACTGAGTGGCACTTGCCAACCGCCGGCGCCCTCTACCAATACCGGACTGGCCTGCTGTTTTAAATGCGCGAGCCCATCGCTCAGCACCTGGGTGTCGATGGGCTTGTTGGCTAACACCGCCGCCCAGTGGGGCGAGCACGGCGTTTCCAACAACACTGGATTGATAGCGGCATACGGCAATGCGATCGCACTGGCGCGCTGTAAAGTGACAGCGTCACTATTTAGTTGGTGATCAGGCGCTAAATCGGCACCAGCAGCGACAGGTTTATAGCCCACCGCTTGATAACCTTGTTTGATAAAAGCGTGCAACAGCGCCGCCGTGGTATAGGTTTTCCCCACTTCGGTGTCGGTGCCGGTAATAAAATAACTGTCATGCATGGTGGTTAATCACTATGTAGCCAATTTGATAGGTCGCCGGTAAGGTGTTGGCGGCAAGTGCAAAACGCTGATACGCCTTTTCTACCGCGCTAAACTGCGCTCTTGTCGCCAGCCCTTGCTGCCCCGCCCCTTGGGGGCGATAAGTGGCGCCAATGCCTTTTAAGCTTTTCATCACCGCATGGGCATTGGCAAAGGTGAGTTGTTCGCTTTCTTGCAACACGGTTGCGTGCCTAAGCCCGGCGCGTTGGGTCGCCTGCTGTAATCCAGACAACGTGATAAAGCGGTTCACCCGTGATGTGCCGCATGCTTGTTGCCACGCGCTGTCGAGTTCACACAGTGATCCGGTGAGCAGTGTCGAGACAAGAATTTTCCCGCCGGGTTTAACGACCCGACTCAGCTCCGCCAATGGCACATGCAAATCGTCACACCATTGCAGCGCTAACGAGCTAAATGCCAGATCGACACTGTTGTCGGCCAGTGGCAAATGCTCCGCATCAGCTTGTACGCCTAGCATGGCATCACCACAACGCGCTTTTGCCGTCGCAAGCATAGGGGCGCTGAGATCCAGTCCAATCACTGTCTTAGCGTGAGTCATCCACTGCTGAGTGAAATAGCCGGTGCCACAGCCGACATCTAAGACGGTACCGAGACGAACAGACTTTTGCTCTGACTCAGCCAATGCCATTAACCGATGGCCGACACGGCGCTGCAGCGTGGCACTGTCATCATAATGGGGCGCGGCGCGGCCAAACGCTCGGGCAATCGCTTGTTTATCGGCGACGGTCATGGCGTCACCTCGCACGCTTTGTCACATGCTAATACCGGCTTAAGCGCCTCGATCAGTGCGGTGATATCTGTTTTTTGATGCTGTGCCGACAAGCTGATCCGCAGACGTGCAGTGTTAGCGGGGACAGTCGGTGGCCGAATCGCCCCCACCCGAATGTGCGCCTTCATCAAGGCGTGATTCACCTGCTGTAACGCTGCCAAATCACCGATAATCAGCGGTTTTATCGGGCTAGGCGTCGCGAGCAGTTGCGGGAAGGGCTGCCTATTACCAACGTCCGGTTCGCAAGCAGACGTCGTCTCTAACCAGTCGTGGAGCCCTTGCGCTAGCTGTTCGGCATGGGCGCTGAGTGTTTCTCGCCGCCAGTGCTCTGTTCGTGCCAGCCTAATCGCATCCTCAACGAGTGCCGCTTGCGCAGGTGGCATGGCGGTCGAATACACATAATGGCGCGCAAACTGACGCAAATAATCAATAATGGTGGGAGAAGCCAGCACTGCCGCCCCAGCGATGCCCAGGGCTTTTCCAAATGTCACGATTAAAATATCCGGCCGTGCGCCACGACTGATACTGCCCTCGCCTTCTAGCCCCAACACGCCAATCCCATGCGCATCATCCAGTACCCAGAGCGCCCCCGATTGGTTGGCAATCGCGGCAAGGCTTTCGGTTGGCGATACATCACCATCCATGCTGAATACCCCTTCTGAGACAATCAGCGATGCGGAAGGCTGGATTTGCTTTGCGAGCAGTTGGCGAAGGTGTGCCATGTCGTTATGACGAAAACGGCGCTGTGTGGCAGGGCTCAATACGCCAGCCTCAATCAAGGAGGCATGGTTGAGTTTGTCTTGAAACAAGACATCGTCTTTACCTAACAGCGTAAAGAGCAAGGCTTGGTTGGCGGCAAAACCACTGTTAAACAGTATCGCTTGCGGGTAACCGAGCCAGTCACACAGCTGATCACAAAGGGATTGATGCGCCGCGGTAAAACCGGATACCACCGGCGAGGCCGTTGCACCCACCCCCCAGCGTTCAAGGTGCTGCTGCGCCCTTTTCACCAGTCGTGGGTCTTGCGCAAGGCCCAAGTAATCATTTCCCGCAAAGTTGCGCCATGACTCGGCGACGGCATTGTCACCACTTTTCCGCCATAAGCCTTGTTGCTGGCGTGCGGCCAGCTCGCCTTGGTAACGACGGGTCAGCGCTGATGTTGTATCAGTCATAGGGACTTAGACACTGGCGTCGTAGAACAAATCGCCCTCTTGCGGGCGCGCTGCGACTCGCTCGGCCACTTGCTCAAGTAAGTCGTGCTCAGTGACTTGATCGGGCTTTTGGCTGACCGCTTCGCGATTAATACCCAGCTTTTTAAATAGCTGCATATCCGCGTCTTCGTCAGGGTTTGGTGTGGTCAACAGCTTGCAGCCGTAGAATACCGAGTTCGCGCCCGCCATAAAGCACAAGGTTTGCATTTGCTCGTTCATGTCTTCGCGTCCAGCAGACAGCCGCACTGCCGATTTGGGCATCATGATCCGCGCCACCGCAATAATGCGGACAAAATCGAACGGGTCGACGTCATCGACGTTCTCAAGCGGTGTGCCTTTCACTTTGACCAGCATGTTGATTGGCACGCTTTCTGGGTGAGCCGGCATGTTGGCGAGTTCAACCAGCAAACCAGCGCGATCGCGAGCACTTTCGCCCAGCCCAATAATGCCGCCGGAACACACCTTCATTCCCGCGTCTCGCACGTTGGATAAGGTATCGAGGCGTTCTTGGTACGTCCTCGTGGTAATAATGTTGCCGTAAAACTCAGGTGAGGTATCGAGATTGTGGTTGTAGTAATCCAAACCCGCCTCGGACAAGGTCTTGGCTTGCTTCGCATCCAACATGCCCAGAGTCATACAGGTTTCCAACCCTAATCCTTTGACGCCTTGGATCATATCGAGCAAATACGGCATATCGCGTTGCTTGGGGTTTTTCCAGGCGGCCCCCATGCAAAAGCGCGTCGCGCCTGAGGCTTTGGCTTTCTCCGCCGCTTCGAGCACGCGTTCCACTTCCATTAAGCGCTCTTTCTCAACATCGGTGCGATACCGCGCACTTTGCGGGCAATATTTGCAATCTTCTGGACAAGCGCCGGTTTTGATCGATAACAGCGTGCTGACTTGCACTTGGTTGGCAGGATGGTATTCACGATGCACTTGCTGCGCTTCAAACAGCAAATCCATAAAGGGTTTATCGAACAATGCTTGCACTTCCTGTGCGGTCCAGTTGTGTCTTATTTCCACGCGGTTTTCCCCGTTGTTGTCGTTTTAATGCTTGGCTAGTCTACCCACAGACGTTAACCTGTCAACACAACAAGATTATACTGGTTTACATCTGATTTATTTATGAGCACAGACACCCATTTTGACCGTGAGCATATCTGGCATCCCTACACCTCAACGCTCGACCCTTTGCCTTGCTTGCCCGTCTCACACGCAAGCGGCGCCGAGCTACACCTTGAAGATGGCACTGTTCTGATTGATGGCATGTCATCATGGTGGGCAGCCATTCACGGCTACAACCACCATGCTTTGAACACCGCAGCACATAAGCAAATTGATAAAATGTCGCATGTGATGTTTGGCGGTCTCACCCACCAGCCTGCGGTATCGCTTTGTGAGCGCTTGGTCGCGCATTCTCCCGCCCCGCTCACGCAAGTGTTTTTGGCCGATTCAGGATCGGTATCAGTAGAAGTCGCGCTTAAAATGGCGATGCAATATTGGCAGGGACGCGGCGAATCGCGCGCACAGTTTTTGACCTTGCGTCATGGCTATCATGGCGACACGTTCGCTGCCATGTCGGTGACGGATCCTGATAATTCGATGCACAAACTCTACAAAGGGTTTCTGCCCCAGCATCATTTTGTGCCGTCGCCACAAAGCCGCTTTGACGGTGAGTGGGATCCTAGCGACATACAGCCTATGCGCGAAGCACTCGCCACGCATCACGGTCAACTCGCTGCCGTGATCTTAGAGCCCATCGTGCAAGGCGCAGGCGGTATGCGTTTTTATCACCATGAATACCTGCGTCAAGTGCGCGCTCTGTGCGATGAGTTTGATGTGCTGCTGATTGTGGATGAAATTGCGACTGGCTTTGGCCGAACAGGAAAACTATTTGCGTGTGATCACGCGGGGATCAGCCCAGATATACTCTGCGTCGGCAAGGCACTGACCGGTGGATACATGACCTTGGCCGCCACGCTAACCACCCGCCATGTGGCCGATACGGTTTGTAGCGGTGATGCAGGCTGTTTTATGCACGGCCCCACTTTTATGGGCAATCCACTCGCCTGCGCCGTGGCCTGCGCCAGCATTGATACCTTGCTGGAAAGTGACTGGACGCAGACGGTTGCGCACATCGAGAAGCAGCTAAAAACCGGCTTAGCGCCTGCTCGCGCCCTCGAGTGTGTGGCGGACGTGCGTGTGCTTGGCGCAATTGGCGTGATAGAGCTGACCGATCCGGTAAATCTGGCCGATATCCAGCCCTTAATGACCGCCCAAGGCATTTGGGTTCGCCCGTTCGGCAAACTGGTGTATGTAATGCCACCCTATTGCATCCGCGACGACCAACTCCACCAACTCACCCAAGGCATGACCACCGCAATTAAGCAGTTTTTTGGTGAGTAGATAGGGCGTCAGTCACGATCGGTGCCAAATTTAACCCCGATGTCGGATGGCGCGCGGCACACATCGTGATAATGATTGGCATCGTGCTGGCGCTTATGCCGACCTACGCGTACTTTAACGTCGGTGGCGCCATTGGCGTAGGTGACACAAGCCCCGGCATAGTGTTGGGTATGTGCAAATTTCCAACGGGCGCCTGTCACGTTCGATGCCAAAGTTAACCCCGATGTCGGGTGGCGCGCGGCCCAAATTGTGATACTTATTGGCATCGTGGTAGCGCTTATGCCGACCTACGCGCTATTTAGAATTTTTGAATACAGAGCGCTTCGCTTACGGAATACAGAAGAGAACAAATCGCGCTCGTATCAGCTCTTTCCGCATTCCGTATTCCGCATTCCGTATTCCGTATTCCGTACTCCGTATTCCGTCAAATTGTGTCATTAACGGCGATGGCGCTAGCGATGGTTGTCATCCTTTTCGGACCATGTATTTGTCATGATGCCTCGCTCGGGGTACTGGCGACGTTGACTTTCGGTGCCGAAAAACCGCGGAAGATATTGTGTACGGAAAGCAGCGCGCACACACCCACTACCACACCAAGGTGCCATGCTTCGCTAACGCCCAAGCTCAATAGCGCCATACTCATCAACGCAGAAATGATCATCTGTCCACCACCGGAGAGCGCAGCGACCGTGCCGGCTTGGTTAGAGTACGGTTGCATCACCTGCGATTGGGCGCACGGCAGCGCAATCCCATTGCCAAACACCATAAAAAACTGCCCTATCATCAGCAGTAACGGGTCCATCGGAGTGAGCCATAACCAAACCGCAGAGATGAGCTGCATCACGGGTGCCATCAGCAGCATGCGCTTGGTGCCCAAACGCGGCCGAATGCGCGAAACCAGCGCACTACCCAACAATAAGCCACAGGTCGGAATAAGCGCCCACAGCGCATATTGATCCGAGGTCATACCGATGCGCTCTTGCATTAAAAATGGCATCAGCGACACCGTGGTGATCACCAAGGTAAAATTCACCCAGCTAATACTGGCGAAATAGAGAAAATACGGTGTTTTTAACAATGCACCATAACGGCCGAGAATCACCTTCACATTGGGCAACGGTGAACGAGTATGCATGCTTTCTTTAAACAGGAAAAACAGTACGCACCACACCAAGCTGGTGTACACCATCAGCAAAATAAAGATCGCCAGCCAGCCTAGATTGTGGTTAACGAACCCGCCAATAACGGGCGCCACAATCGGAGTCAACGACGCCACCATAATCAAATATGACATGGCTTGCGGTAGTTGATCCCCAGAATAAGAATCACGGGTAAAGGCACGCGAGAGCACGGCACAGCAGCCGGTCCCCATTCCTTGGATGCAGCGGCCAATGACCAGGCCAGTGAAGCTGGCGCTAAAACTCACCATCACGGTTAAGCCAATCAGTGAAAGCAACACACCGGCTAACAACACGCGGCGACGGCCAAGCGCATCTGAGATAGGCCCATAGATAAACTGTGATGGTCCAAAGCCAAGTAAATAGGCAGAGATAAGCAGTTGGACATTGTCCATACTGAGGTTGAAATCTCGGGCTATCCAGGGCAAAGACGGAAATACTAAGCCCATGCTGAATTGCCCAATACTGACGGTCAGGCATGCCAGCAATACGGGCGACCAATTAAATGGGCGACTAGCCGATTGCATCCAGTTTCCTATGCGTTTTATTGATGTGGGGAGGTAGACGTCGCGATCCTAGCACATTGTGGATCACCGATAGATCACTATGGTAACAGTAATAACTGTATGAGTGGTAAACAAATAGTGACGTTTGGCCATCGGCCAGCGTTGCACTGGCCGATTTCACTGGGTGACAATAAATTAAAACGCAGGCTCTATGGTGCCATTAAAAGTATCTTGCAAAAACTGACGTGTTTTGTCGGACTGGAATAACGCGAGTAGTCGCTGATACGTCGGGTTATCTTGATCGTCTTTGCGTGCGGCCACCACCATAACGGCGAGAGGCGCATCTTTAGATTCCAAGAAAATGCCCTGCTCGCTCGGATCGAGCCCTGATGACATCACATAATTCATGGTAATCGCCGCGGCATCGACATCTTGCAAACTGCGAGGCAGCTGTGCCGCTTCTACTTCCACAAATTCGAGCTGTTTAGGGTTGGATTGAACATCTTGCAGCGTGGCTTTAAAACCAACATTGTCAGCCAACGTAATCAATCCTGCGTCTTCCAGCAATAACAGCGCGCGACCCGCATTTGTGGGATCATTGGGGATCGCAATTTGTGCGCCATTCGCTAACGCCTCGACCTTGTCGACTTTGTCAGAATAAATCCCCATCCGCATTAAGATTGAGCGACCAATCGCTACCAACTCGCTATCGTGGTTTTGGTTGAAATTGTCGAGAAACGGCTGATGCTGATAACTGTTTAAATCCAAACTACCATCCGCTAACCCTGCATTAGGCGAGATGTAATCAGAGAACTCTACGACTTCAACATCAATCCCTTCTTCTTTCGCTTGCTCAGCCACCGATTCAACCACTTGCGCGTGGGGACCGACCGTTGCGCCAATTTTAATGGTTTCAGTTTGGTCGGAACACCCTGAGAGGGATACCGCCGCGAGAAGTATCGCGAGACTTGCGCTGAGTTGTTTTATCTTCATTCCCTTTACCTTGCTAATTGGCCATTTAGACATCTAGAATGCCATATAGATGGTTAATGTCAATACGATTAGCTTGATACAAGGGCCGGCTTGATCGCATCCATTGTCCTACGCGTAATGGAGGGCATGTTAAATCGATAGAAGGAGGCATGAGTATGACTAAGCTGTTTCCTTTGCCCCTGTTTTTGTTACCGGGAGGCAGAGCCAAACTGCGCATTTTTGAACCTCGTTATTTACGCCTCGTCCGTGAGTGCTCAGCGAATCAAGAAGGATTTGTGCTGGCAATGATGCAGGGAAAGCGTCTTTACAAGTACGGCACCTTAGTCGACATCGTCGATTTCGAAACACTGCCCGACGGCTTGCTGGGGATCACGATCGCTGGTCGCCAGCGGGTAGAAATTATGTCGACGGACCAAGAAGCGGACAAACTTTGGGTAGGCGATGTGCGCGCACTCAATGATTGGCCTCATGATGAGCATTTGGGTGAGGCGCAAGCCGACGACAAAGCGCGTATCGCCTCAGGGCTCAAACACGTCTTTGCCGCTCACCCTGAACACGCAGAACAATATGAAGCGCCTCATTTCGAAGATTTAACCTGGAGCTGTCAGCGCTGGCTCGAAATTTTGCCGCTTTCTAATGCGCAAAAACAATGGTTTATTGCTCAAGAGTCAGCAGAAGAAGCGAAACAGTTTATCAGTCAGCTGCTCGAAGAGGAAGTCGAGTGATCCAATCACTGCTACCCACGTACTGGTAGCCAAATGGACGGCTACGACAGATAGGACTCAACTATGACTGCGCCACAAACCATGTATACTGAGACCACCATTTCCAGACGGGACACGCGTGCCAACATGACTGACGTGACGAAGGAAGAGTTGTCTGCATTATTATTGAAAGTTTCGGAAGACCGTGACCGTGTTGCTTTCGAGCGCCTGTTTCGGTTTTTTGGCCCTAAGATTCGCTCATACGGCTCCAAGCATCTCCGTGCTGACGGGCAAGCGATGGAGCTTGTGCAGGAAACCATGTTGGTTGTGTGGCGAAAAGCGCATTTGTACAACGCCGATAAAGGCGCAGCGACGACGTGGGTCTTTACCATCATGCGTAACATTAGCTTTGATATGTTGCGTAAGGTGCAATCGAACCGGGAAGACAACTTCAGTGATGATATTTGGCCCGTGCTCGAATCTGGCCAGCAGGACAATGAGTCGGATGCTGGTGCGCAATATATGATGGATCAAGAGTTGCTGTCGTTCATTGATGAGTTACCCGACGTGCAACAACAAGTGGTGAGAGGCGTGTATCTTAAACAGCTTACCCACCAAGAGTTGTCAGAACAGTTAAACGTGCCGTTGGGCACCGTAAAATCCCGATTGCGTTTAGGTCTGGAAAAGCTCCGCAATCACCTGGAGGTTAAACAATGATTAAATATCACCCATCGACCGACTTACTTGACGCGTTTGCCGCTGGCAAACTGCCCACCTCGATGGCGATTGCGTTGTCAGCACATGTTGAGCTCTGCCAGGAATGCCAGGCATATGTCGCCGCTGCAGAAGCCTCGCTTGCAGATTCAGCGTTCGACGAGGAAGAAATAACCGTTGCTGATTGGGATTATGCGGCTGAAGACGAAATGCTTGCCGCCATTTTCGAAGATGTAGCGGCCAATGATGGTGCCGTCGATGTGCAAACACTAGTCCGTGCAACACAAATAAGTGTGAGTAACAAGACCTACACGTTGCCACGCGCGCTACAGCGCTTTAGTGATTCTAACTGGTCATCTTTTGGCAAAGTACAGCGCGCCCGGTTGAACCTTGATGAAGGGGCAACACGTGCCAGTTTCCTCCATATTGATGAGGGCGGCTCGGTGCCTGCGCACACGCACAAAGGCTATGAGTTAACCCTTTTGCTTGATGGTACGTTCGAGGATGAAAGTGGCGAATACGTACCGGGTGATTTTATTTTGCTCGATAGTCGCCATCATCATACGCCATTCACCAAACAAGGGTGTTTGTGCTACACGGTGGCAGATGCACCGCTTTATTTCACCAAAGGTGTGAGCAAATTACTCAATACCGTGGGACATGCGATTTACTAAAAAATTCTGTGTTAGTTGTTATCCTTCTGGCGGCTGCGAAGCCGCCTTTTTTTATGCTAAAGAGGCAACGGAATGCGTGCTTTTGCTCGGCGATGCTCTCCATTATCGCCATTAATCTCGTGGCGGTAACAGAATAATTACACCTGGTAAACCTTTACTTAATGACAACTCTCCGGCTCAGTCCTACATAACTAGTGCAAAGTAGTAATTTTCCCTTTACATCGGGTGAATCAAACTGGTTTAATTCGTCACTTCTAACGATTCATTAACAGCCATTGATAATAAACACAGTGAAGTGAGAGTCACATGAGTCAAACACAACTCGCCAGTGTCAGCCGAGGCAACTCGTTGGTACTTCAAATCCTTGTCGGTATTCTTGCCGGTGGTGTCCTTGCATACCTGTCTCCTGAGTGGGCAGCGAATGCAGGACTGTTCGGACAACTCTTTGTCAGCGCGTTGAAAGCCGTTGCCCCCATTTTGGTCTTCGTTTTAGTGGCGGCTTCCATTGCTAACCAAAAACAAGGGCAGCGCGCCAATATGCGCCCTATTATTGGTCTGTACCTTGTCGGTACGCTTGCTGCCTCGCTGACGGCAGTCACCATGAGCTTCTTATTCCCCACGACCCTAGAATTTGCGACCACAGATGCCAGCATCACACCACCTGAAGGGATTGGCCAGGTATTGAATACCCTGCTTTTCAATATCGTGGATAATCCCGTTAGCGCATTGATGAACGGCAACTATATCGGGATCCTAGCCTGGGCGATTGGTTTAGGGATTGCCCTACACCATGCATCAAACGAAACCAAACGCGTGTTTTCCGACGTGTCAGAAGGCGTGTCGATGATCGTGCGCTTTGTGATCCGTTTTGCACCTTTGGGTATCTTCGGCTTGGTCGCGAGCACACTGGCTAAAAGTGGTTTTGATGCTCTCGCGGGCTATGTGCACCTTCTCGGTGTGCTATTGGGTAGTATGTTCACCATTGCACTCGTGGTTAACCCAGCGATTGTGTACTTCAAAACAGGTCAAAACCCATACCCACTGGTTTTAAAATGCCTACGTGAAAGTGGCATAACCGCCTTCTTTACCCGTAGTTCAGCGGCTAACATCCCGGTGAATATGCAACTGTGCCGCCGTCTTGATTTGGATGAAGACACCTACTCAGTGTCTATTCCACTGGGTGCAACTATCAACATGGGCGGTGCGGCGATCACCATTACGGTATTAACGTTAGCGGCGGTTCATACGCTGGGCATTGAGGTGGACATCGCTACTGCGGTGCTACTAAGTATTGTCGCGGCGGTATCGGCCTGTGGTGCATCCGGTGTGGCCGGCGGCTCACTGCTGCTGATCCCACTGGCCTGTAACTTGTTTGGGATCCCACAAGAGATTGCCATGCAAGTCGTGGGAATTGGCTTTACCATTGGCGTCTTGCAAGATTCCGCAGAAACAGGGCTCAACAGCTCAACGGATGTGGTATTTACCGCGGCAGCTTGCATGGCCGAAGAAAGAAAAAATAGTTAACATGGCTATTTAAAGAAACACTTTCAAAAAAGCAGGTGCACGTCACCTGCTTTTTTTATCGCTGACCCAGGCGCTTAGGCCGTCATTGACTGTCGTCTTTCCAGTGTGTCACACCGCGCGACACTACCCCTCCAGAACCTTCATCAGTAAGTTGCCATCGTACATGGCTTGTTTGACCATCGCGGCGCCCGGCATAGTGGCCTGGGTATAAAAATAGCTTTCTTCCAACACGAGGTGCTTACTATACAGTGGGATGGTTTGCGTCTTTAAGCACTCCATGATCGCCGGATAAAGCACGCTCTTGGCACGATTAAACTCGCCGCCGAAGAGTATTTTTTCTGGGTTGAATAAATTCACCACAATCGCAATAGCCGTACCCAGATGATGCCCCAACTCCGTGATCACCTGATGCGCGAGTCCATCGCCTGCCACTGCCGCATCACAGATTGCTTCTATGGTTAACGGTTTCCCCTGTAACTGGCTCGCGTGCCCCTCATCGAGCAGCGTCTGTACCTGTTCATACACGGCAGAAAGACTGGCGACCGTTTCCAGGCAACCATAGTTACCGCAAAAACAGCGTTTACCAAAAGGCTTAACCTGAATATGACCAAGCTCGCCCACATTGCCAACACGCCCCTGGAGTACCTTTCCCTCCAGCATGATCCCCGCGCCGACGCCATTGTGAACCGCGACCAGTACCGCGCTATCGGATTCTTTTGCGTTGCCAAATAACTTCTCTGCCAATGCCCACGAGCGTGTATCATTGCCCACAAATACGGGCAGCCCGGTCTCACGATGCAACACGGGCCCCAGCGGCATATGGTCAACCTCAAAATGCGGCATTTGGATCACTGTACCTTGGGCGCTGTTCACCAAGCCCGGGAGCGAGACCGCAATGCTGGTAACACGATCAACCGTTTGTTGGTGGCGTGAGAAAAAGGCTTTTACGTATTCAACCACCGTGGAAAGCAAGGCATCCTGCGCCATGACATCAATTTCATGGCGTTCTTGAATAAGGATTTCACTACTCAGTGAGTGCAATGCCAGGGTGAGATATCCACGGCCAAGGCGCATCGATAAGAACTGCCAGCCTTCATTGTCCAGCACCAGACCAACAGCGGGCCGGCCACGCATGCTGGTGCCCTGTATTTGTGTTTCTTTGACCAAGTGCGCATCCATCAACTCCCGGACAATTTTGGTAATACTGGCAGGCGCCAATTGACTGCGCTTCGAAAGCTCAATCCGAGAAATCGGCGCAAAGCGGTCGATCAAATTATAAATCGTGCCCGCATTTTTACGCTTAATGTGGTCGATATGTCCCGGCTGCCCAATAATCATGCCTTGTCCTATAACTGCTTGGCCATGGTGATACCCTGATATCACCTATCTCCGTGAATTTTTTTACTTCGCGAACTAATTGTGAAGCAGCAAGCTGTTACCCCGTGATGTGGGTCACTTTAGATCGATGAAATCGCGTACAAACTCACAAAACCCGCTTAAATAGTAACGCTGTTCAAAGGCTAATCACGCGTGAAAAAACAAGATCTCAGTCGTATTCATTGGCATAATGTGGCGCTTTATATCTATCGCTATAAACCATCATGTACCGAGTCAACGAAATATTTGAAACCATTCAGGGTGAAGGCACGTTTACAGGGGTTCCCTCTGTCTTTGTTCGCTTACAAGGGTGTCCTGTCGGTTGCGCCTGGTGCGATACCAAGCAAACTTGGGAAACCGATGAGAAAGATCAGAAAGACAAAATTTTTATTATTGATAAATCTGAGGATTCTCCCGCTTGGTGCTGGCTTGATGGCAATGCGATTACCGCCGACATTTTAAGCCGCTACCACGCGCGCCATATTGTGATTACCGGTGGCGAACCTTGTCTTTATGACTTAAGGCCGTTAACCCATGCGCTAGAAGCGGCAGGTTGCCAATGCCAAATAGAAACGAGCGGCACCTACCCTATCCACGCATCCGCTAATACGTGGGTCACTGTGTCTCCGAAAATCAATATGCGAGGGAAGTTGCCAGTGCTTAAGGAGGCGATGGCGCGGGCGAATGAGGTAAAGCACCCGGTCGGCACAGAAAAGGACATCGATCAGCTTGATGCGCTACTCGCCACCTGCCCACCGGCTGATACAGCAACGATTGCATTACAGCCCGTGAGCCAAAAAGCGCGCGCGACCCAGCTGTGCATTGATACATGCATTCAGCGAGGCTGGCGCCTATCGATACAGACACATAAGTATCTGTCGATTGCCTGAGCATGGAGAGCAACGGCTTGGGTCGCCGTTACTCAAAACCGCGTGACTCGCGCAGCGCCACGACACTCAGTCACCGTAATAGGTACAGCCGGCAGTGCAGGTCTCTTTCACCATCACTTTACTGAGTAAGGGTAAATTTGGCTTAACTTGTTGCCAAATCCACTGTGCGAGTACTTCGCTGGTCGGATTCTCTAGCCCTTCAATCTCATTGAGATAATAATGATCAAGGCGGTTATAGATAGGCTTAAACGCCGCTTTGATTTCCGCAAAATCAATTACCCAACCTGTGTGAGGATCCACCTCACCTTCTACGTACAAACGCACGATAAAAGAGTGTCCATGTAAGCGACCACACTTATGTCCCTCAGGGACATTAGGAAGGTGGTGTGCCGCTTCAAAGGTGAACTCTTTAAACAACTCGGTGGTCATTTTATCTCTTCCAACAACAATAAGAGGCCGCATGCTACTCAAATTAGCCGGATGACTCAATCGCATTCCTCACTGGCTAAGCGCACTTAACATTCCAACCTGGCATTCAGCCAACAATGCGGACTCGTGTCTCACTAACGGGACGATTTACGTCGATGAAATCACACATTTTATATGGGGACTCCCTTACTTGCGCACTCTAGGTTTAACATAGTGGCTACAGGCTATAACTGATAACTCTATAACTTAATAACAAATGGTTGACTCATGCGCATGACCCTTGCGAGCAAAATTCTTCTTGCTCTTTTTCTTGTTTTCGCTCTGGTGCTCGTCACGTCCTTGGCCTACCAATCTCATCAGCAAAAGGCACTGATGACTTCGATTGTTAGTCAGCAAACGCTCGATAAAGCCTCTAACTACTTTGATAGCCTTAACATGTTGATGTTGACGGGCACCATTAGCCAACGAAATACCTTACGAGAAAAAATGCTTTCTCATGAAGGTATTGAAGAGGCGCGTGTGATCCGATCCGATGCTATTACTCGCTTTTTTGGCCCCGGTAACTCCGAACAATCGCCGCAAGATGCGATTGATCAGCGTGCCCTAGACGGTGAAACCATCGTTGAAACCGTCGACAGCAATGGCGAAAAAGGACTCGTGGTTGCCCTACCAATGAAAGCAAGCAGCGACTACCGCGGGACTAACTGTCTGCAGTGCCACGTGGCAGAAGAAGGGACGGTGCTGGGGGTGATTCGCCTTGAGTACGATCTCGAGCCGCTTTACGGCACCATAGATAAAGAAATGCTCATTACTGCCGGGATCATGGGAAGCATTGCTGTGATCGGTTTTCTGATCTCATTAACGGTGATCCGTCGGTGGGTAGTGTCTCCGCTCAAGCGGGTCTCTGCGTTCATGAAACGTACCAGCCATGATAAAAATCTGGCCGAGCGTCTCAACGATACCCGAGGCGATGAAATCGGTGAACTATGTGATAGCTGTGACCAGCTACTTGATAACTTCTCTGCCAGCTTGCAACAAGTTCAGCGTACCTCAGAGACGCTTTCAGCCGAGGCGATGAACTTGATTCGCGTCTCTAGCCATACCGACCAATTAGCGGATAGCCAGCGTCATGAAACCAATGATATGTCATCAGCGATCGATAATGTCCAACAACACCAACATGATATCCAAAACCGCACCCAAGAGGCCGCGCAACTGAGTGAATCAGCGGCCACCAGCGCCAACCAAGGCAGTGATCTCGCTAACGTTGCCGCCAATGATATTCGCAAATTAGTCGAAGATATAAGCCAGGTGCGCAGCCAAATTTTAGATGTGAATCAACAAAGCCAGCAAGTGACCACTATTCTAGGGGTGATTCGTGAAATTGCCGAACAAACCAACTTGCTCGCGTTAAATGCTGCTATCGAAGCCGCGCGTGCTGGCGAACAAGGCCGTGGTTTTGCGGTGGTTGCTGAAGAAGTGCGTAACCTTGCCAGCCGCAGCCACGACGCAACCGGAGAAATCCAGACCATTATCGAAAACCTATGTGCAGGTAGCGAAGCCTCAGCACAAGCGGTGGAAGCAACCAGTGACAGTGCTAATCAGCGCGGCGAAACCGTTATGGCGCTCTCTGAGGCGCTGGGCAATATCGCCGAGCAAGTCACCACGGTGAATAACAACGCGGACGATATTAGCCAACAAAGCGAACACCAAGCACAAATGACCGATGCCCTACTCTCTCAAGTTGGCCGAATCCAAAGCCATGCTAACGATACCGCCAGCAATGCCAATGAGGTCAAAGCTATCAGCGCGAATCTTGAGCAACTGGTTGAGCAGTTAGAGGGATTAATTGGCCAATTTAAGCTCTCAGACTCGCTCAAGTCTTGAAGCTATACAGGATACAGGTAAACTTGCTAGCCTAACTTGCAAAATGACTGATGCGGTTGTCACTGAATAACCGCGTTACCCTAAACGGAGATAGAAGCGAATTATGACATACGCGCCTGTAGTAGACGTCCTGCGCGGCAAGGCGGCAGTCGACACTGAAGTGACTGTGCGTGGATGGGTCCGGTCACGCCGAGATTCCAAAGCCGGTATTTCTTTTCTTGCCATTTACGATGGCTCTTGTTTTGACCCTATTCAGGCCGTGGTCCCTAATGAGCTGGATAATTATCAGCAAGACGTTCTTCGCTTGACCGCTGGCTGCTCAGTTGAAGTCACGGGTAACGTGGTAGAGTCGCCAGGAAAAGGCCAAGCCTATGAGCTGCAAGCCACAGCCGTAAAAGTCGTCGGTTGGGTAGATGACCCTGATACCTATCCAATGGCGAAAACACGTCATTCTATCGAATACTTGCGTGAAGTGGCCCATTTGCGCCCACGCTCAAACGTGATTGGTGCGGTGGCGCGGGTTCGCCACACCTTGTCACAAGCGATCCACCGCTTTTTCCATGAGCAAGGCTATTACTGGATGTCTGCGCCATTGATCACCGCCTCAGACTGT
Source organism: Salinivibrio sp. VYel1 (assembly GCF_009377945.1). Classification (NCBI taxonomy): domain Bacteria; kingdom Pseudomonadati; phylum Pseudomonadota; class Gammaproteobacteria; order Vibrionales; family Vibrionaceae; genus Salinivibrio; species Salinivibrio sp. VYel1. The sequence goes on from NZ_RSAM01000005.1 coordinate 147,178, forward strand.
GAAGGTGCTGGCGAGATGTTCCGCGTCTCTACCTTAGACTTGGCCAATGTGCCCAAAACCGAGCAAGGCGACGTCGACTTTGACCAAGACTTTTTTGGCAAAGAAGCCTTCTTGACCGTATCGGGTCAGTTAAACGCTGAAACCTATGCCTGTGCGTTGAGCAAAGTCTACACCTTCGGTCCAACCTTCCGCGCGGAGAACTCAAACACCAGCCGTCACTTGGCGGAGTTTTGGATGGTTGAGCCAGAAGTGGCCTTTGCCGACCTGGATGATTCGGCGGCCTTGGCAGAAGCCATGCTTAAGTACGTGTTCAAAGCTGTGCTTGAAGAGCGCCAAGACGACATGAAATTCTTTGAGCAACGCATTAACAAAGACGTGCTCACGCGTCTGGAAAAATTTGTTAATGCAGATTTTGCCCAAGTGGATTACACCGATGCGGTCACCATCTTGCAAAACAGCGGCCAAACATTCGAATTCCCAGTTGAATGGGGAATCGATTTAGCGTCTGAACACGAGCGCTATCTTGCAGAAGAGCACTTTAATGCGCCGGTGGTCGTTAAAAACTACCCGAAAGACATTAAAGCCTTCTACATGCGCATGAACGATGACGGCAAAACCGTTGCCGCGATGGACGTGTTAGCACCGGGTATTGGCGAAATTATCGGTGGCTCTCAACGTGAAGAACGTCTTGATGTACTTGACCAACGCTTAGAAGAAATGGGCCTTGAGAAAGAAGATTTCTGGTGGTACCGCGATCTGCGCCGCTATGGCACAGTCCCTCATTCAGGCTTTGGGTTGGGCTTTGAGCGCCTCGTTTCCTACGTAACCGGAATGAGCAACATTCGCGATGTGATCCCTTTCCCTCGCTCGCCACGCAATGCCAACTTCTAAATCGGTTTGCTATTCAAAAGGCTGCATATTGCAGCCTTTTTCTTGTGTTTTTTCCGCGTAAAAACTGCTTTTACAGCATAAACCAATACAAAACACATGACTGGTCCGCTTGTCCTTCGGTTTCTATTCTTCTCGACAAGTGTTATAAAAAAGCCAGTTTGACTTTCATTCATCATAACCATGGACGACACCAATGTTTGAGAAAATCTCTGCCGCTCCCGCTGATCCTATTCTAGGACTGACTGAAGAATATAAAGCTGACCCCCGTGAAGACAAAATCAATCTCGGGGTAGGCGTCTACAAAAACGAGCATGGCGAAACGCCGGTACTCCCTTCTGTCAAAAAAGCCGAAGCGTTACTTCTCGACAGAGAAAGCACCAAGTCTTACTTAAGCATTCCTGGCACGGCCGAATATGGCCTCGCGGTGCAACAACTGCTGTTCGGTGAGCAAGCTGACGTTATCAACGACAAACGCGCGCAAACCGCACACTCACCAGGTGGAACCGGTGCGCTTCGCTTGGCTGGCGAGTTTATTAAACGTCATCTTGGCGATGTCACGGTTTGGATCAGCAATCCAACTTGGGCAAATCATAAGGGCGTATTTACTGCCGCTGGCCTCCCCTTAGCTGAATACAGCTATTACGATGCGGCGAAAAACGATAAAGACTTTGCAGCAATGGTCGCTGACCTTGAGAAAGCAAGCTCAGGTGATGTTGTTCTCCTTCATGGCTGCTGCCATAACCCGACTGGCATCGACCCTACCGAGCAAGAGTGGCAAACCCTCGCGGAACTCTGTCAGCGTAAAGGCCTGCTGCCGATGTTCGACTTTGCTTATCAAGGCTTTGCCACTGGTGTCGAAGAGGATGCTGCCGGCTTACGTATTTTTACTCAGGTATGTCCTGAGCTGCTTATCGCGAGCTCATTTTCGAAAAACTTTGGTTTGTATAATGAGCGAGTGGGTGCCTTTACGCTCGTTGGCCGTAATCAAGAAGAAGCCACCAAAGCGTTTAGTCAGGTGAAAACCATTGCCCGCGTTATTTACTCTAACCCACCCGCTCACGGCGCCGCCGTAGTGACCACCATCTTGAACGACGCGACGCTCAAGGCGCAGTGGTTGCAAGAGCTAGCAGACATGCGCGATCGCATCAAAACCATGCGTACCGAATTTGTCAAAACATTGAAAGCGCAAGGTGTGTCGCGTGACTTTAGCTTTATCGAGCAGCAAAACGGCATGTTCTCGTTCTCTGGGCTTAATAAAGACCAAGTCAATGCACTAAAAGCCGATCATGGCGTGTATATCGTCGGCTCAGGCCGTTTAAATGTGGCAGGCATGACGCACACCAACATGGTGCCACTTTGCACTGCCATCGCAAAGGTTTTAGACTAAGCACCGCTGTCTTAAAACTGAAACAAAAGGGCCGCAAGGCCCTTTTTTTATGGGCTCCGTCCAGAAAGAAACAATTTAGTAACATAATTATTAATAGAAAGCCTGAAACCACTACACTAAAACCAACCAGGCTTTTATCAACTGTGACCAAAAAAGATAAAGACTATGAGCAATAATGAAATTGTATTTGGTGACGATGAGCGCCTCGTCTCGACCACTGATAAACGCGGGGTGATTACCTACTGTAACCCGGAGTTTATTCGGATCGCTGGCTACGATGAAGAGGAACTGACGGGCGCGCCTCACAATATTATTCGTCACGCCGATATGCCCAAAGCGGCATTTGCAGATATGTGGCGCGCCTTAAAAGCCAACCAACCTTGGCGAGGTATCGTCAAAAACCGCTGTAAAAACGGCGATTATTATTGGGTAGACGCCTATGTCACCCCCATTTACGACCGAGGCCAAGTCACCGGCTATCAGTCCGTCAGGGTGAAGCCTGACCCTGCCGTCAAACATCGCGCCGCGCAAATCTACCAAACCCTGTGTCGGGCAGAGAAAAACGGCAAGTCGATGAAGCAGTTGTCGGTTGCCGATATTCCTGCGGCATTGAAGTACACATTAATGGGGTTGGGATTGGTCGCCGCACCTGTGTCGCTTATTTTCGATAGCGCCATATCGAGCTGGGATGTGGCGGGCGCCATTGCGATGCCTTTGGTGCTTGGTACCCTCTTCCGTGACGAGCTCTTTACCTTGCCAACCCTCGCGCGCGGCGTGCAAGCCAATTACGACAGTATCAGCCGCTATATTTACTCGGGGACTGGGCTCAGTTCGGTAGTTGACTACAAGGTGAAAATGCTCAATGCCCGCATACGCACTATTCTTGGACGTATGCTCGATGCTTCACTGTCACTGAATCAATTTTCGGATGAGTTGAGTGCATTATCAACACTCGTGTCTAATGCTATCAATAAGCAAAGCCACCAGATTTCCTCGATTGCCAGTAACATTGATCATGCCTCTGAATCGGCAAACAGGGTATCTGATAACGCCCAGCAAAGTGTTGAACTATTGCACTCGGTCCAGCAGCAAAGCAAAGAAACCGAATCCTTGTTACAGCAGACAGGCGAGCAATTAAAAAGCCTCTCTCAACAATCTGAAAACTCCCTCACCGCGACGCAACAGCTGTCTGCCACCGCAGATCGAGTGACCGAGTCAATGAGTGAGATCAGTGGGATTGCCGAGCAGACTAACTTGCTAGCGCTGAATGCGGCAATTGAAGCGGCACGCGCCGGAGAGCAAGGCCGAGGCTTCGCCGTTGTTGCCGATGAAGTGCGGGCGCTTTCCAGTCGGACGCAAACAGCCACGGAGCAAATCCAGTCTTCAATCCAAGACATGCACAACACTATTTCGCATTGGCAAAACCAGATTCACGAAAGCCACGAACAGACACAAGCGTGTGTTGATACCACGGACCACAGTATTGCGAGCCTGCACTCGGTCAGAAATGCGATAGAGGATGTGGTCGGCCGCACGAATGAAACACACCACTCTGCCCAAGCGCAATTAGAGAGTTTCACCGCCGTTAGCAAAGAGATCCATGATATCGAATCGGTTTCTCAGCAAAACCTCAACGAGGTCAATGATGTTTCCGAGGCAAGCCGTCAGCTGCGAGATAAAGTGCGTCAGTTCCACGATATTGCGAGGCAGTTTGAGTAAACCAAACCGCTAACGCCTCCACGCTAACCGCCCTAAAAAAGCCCCAGCCTGTTACCAGAGTGGGGCTTTTTGAACATCTGCCGTCTGAGCATGGGCGTTATTGAATCCCGTGCAAAAACTCAGCCCGTGTTGCGGCATTCTTCTTAAACAAGCCACCGAGTGCGGTGGTGGTCGTCTCACTATTGGCATCCATGACACCTCGAGATTTTACGCAATAATGCGTCGCTTCAATACGCACCGCTACGTCCTCGGTTTCCAGCAGCGTTTGCAATGCCACCAACACCTGACGTGTTAGTCGCTCTTGCACTTGCGGACGTTGAGAGAAGAAACGCACAATCCGGTTTATCTTGGACAGACCAAGCACTTTGTGGTTAGGAAGGTAGGCGACGGTTGCCCGACCATCAATGGTAACAAGGTGATGCTCGCAGGTGCTGGTCACTGAAATGTCCTTAACGCGCACCATCTCATCGCAACCCATCTTGTTCTCAATCATGGTGACTTTGGGGAATTGTGCGTAATCCAAGCCTGAGAAAATCTCATCGACATACATCTTCGCAATTCGCGCCGGTGTCTCGGCCAAACTATCATCGGTAAGGTCTAAATCGATCGACTGCAGAATTTCACGCATATGAAATTCAATTTTTTCTTTTCGTTCTTCAGAAGACATCGGAGATGTCGCCGTCATTGGGGTTTCAATACCGCGAGCAACCAACGCTTCCTGAACTTTCTTTGCAGCATCGCTCAATGCCATGATGGATTCCTTTTTGGGTCTGCCCTAGCCGTTCTTCTACTTACACACTGTAGCCAGTGTCGGATCAGTGCTGTCACTAAATAGAAGCATAACGTTAATATCCAAAAAATACACCTCGCGAATGCTGTGGTTTTACTGCCTGATGCCTTAGTGGACAGCCTCAATGGCAAAATTGTCAAGGAAAATGAACATCTTCGCTCAGAAATGATGTCGTCATGTGCGACCTACGCTATCACCAAGATGTCATCCTTCGTTATCTCGTCTTCTGAGTGAAACTAAACTGTCATTTTTATTTGGTAATCTCATCAGTTGATTTCCTGCGACTAACCAACCGTGGCGTCAGCCATACTCGCTCAGTGAATTGTGCTGGTGCAATAAACACCACCAAGACAAGATTTCAATAATAATAAGACACGCGATGGTATATCTTGCCCCCTCTACCGGGGGCTTTTTTTATCGCCCAACATAAAAGACATTGGCTTGACATAAACTCACATTTTTATTGGCATACTTGTTACTAACTTGGCTACGCTTGAATTGAAACCCACTGTTAGTGACTAAGGAGTCATTATGAAAAAACACGTGTTGATGGCAGTCATGCTCACTGCCGGGGTGACCGCTTGTAGTAACGGCCAGTATGCCGGCGGTGACGATGGCAGCGTGACAAGCTCTGGCGTTGCCCAGCAATGGCAACTGACCATGGTCGATCAACAGGCTATCAGTGCGGAAGGAACCCCAACGCTTACCATTAATAAGGACATGGGTGTCAGCGGCTTTAGTGGCTGTAACCGTTATTTTGGTAACGCTGAACTGAATAGTAATCGCTTCAAAGTGGCGCCAATGGCCAGTACTAAGATGGCGTGTTCGTCCAGTGCGATGGAACTCGAACAAACCATGAGCCAGGTTCTAAGCCAATGGAGTGATGCAACAATACGTGATAATCATCTTATGCTCAGTAACGAGACGCATACGTTATTATTCACCGCGGCTAACACGCAAAACACTGAGGAAGATCCCCTACTCAAAAGCCCTGTGGTTGATTCCCGCTTCAATAAAGGTGAAGAGTACTAACCTCGCGTCAGCGTTTATACCTTAGAAACATACAAGGGCGGTGCATCTGTACCGCTCTGGTTTTTTAAGGGTCAATGCTTTTATTGTCCTGCACCGGCGCGCTGATTTCCATCCAGTGCCACCCAGTATCATTGTCCGCTTTCGCACGGGTCAAGCCAATTTCACCATAAGCATGTAATCGCGAGGCAGTCATTTCTTTTTGATCGCTGACCGTTACCCCGCCAACAAATACCCTGACCCGATCTTCCGGCTCTCCTTCAAACTCTACCTTTAATCGTTTCACCGCTTTTACACACTCATCAGCCAATCGCTCTGCGCCTTCTGTGCGCGGCAAGATGGCAACAAACTGGCTACCGGTAAACCGACATACCAAATCACCGGGCCGTTTAAGCATCTCATCCAGTACCTGTGCAATTTGTCGGATCAACTGATCACCGGCAATGCGTCCATACTGGTTGTTGTAATTAGACAGGTGTTGGACCTCTACCAGCATCAGGCTCAAAGGCGCTTCATCACGAAGTGCACGCTGGATCTCACGTTCGAGCTCCTGCTCAAACTGAGTGCGATTATGTAATCCCGTCAACCCATCACACTTGGTCATCGACTCCAGTCGACTATTGGCTTCTTTCAATGCGTGTGTTTTTTGATCAACTTGTACCTGAACACTGTAGGCGCGAGACTGCAGGCGATAAAGCAGGTAGCAAATCACCAAAAATATGCCACTGCCAATGAGAAACGTCCACAACGGCACCCAGCTTTGCCTTGCCTGCATGTAGCTGACGGTCGGATAGCCAATAAGTTCCCACTCGCGACCCGCGAAGAAAATAGGCTTGGCGGGCTGTTGCGCCAGTGAGTCTTTCATTTGTGCCAATTCCACCCGCTGCGTATGAAGTACTTGGCGATGACTCGGGTCGGTCGCATCAATCAGGGTATAATTAATCCCATCATTAATGACGGTGTCTATCGCCAAATTAACCAAGGTATTCACATCAATCACCGCCACCAGAAACCCGCGTAAATCTCGCGTGTCTTCTCCACCCAGCTGCTCTGGATCTAATAAGATAGGCATGATCAACAAAAAGCCGCGTACATTGCCATAGGCGCGCTCGATAGTGGTAGCAGGGGTGGCGACAGGCACGCCGGTATTAAAGCTGGTTTTCAATGCCTGACGGGTGACTGGCGTGGAACCAAGATCGTAACCAATAACAGACGCTTCGCTGTTCTCGCCAGAGGTGAATCTCAGCGGAAAATACATGTCACGCCGCTTAGCAGGGATCAGCTGATTGTTTGGGCTTAGTTCGACAATATTAAACCCTGACGACGGGTCACCCCTCTCTTCCATTCCCTGAACATAATGCCGACGCTGATGGTGCATCACGATATCCACCCACTCTATCGACTTAAAGCTTGGGTGGCGTTTCAGTACACCGGATGTCAGCGGCTGAAAATTACGCGCGTCCAGTCGGTGACCCGCGTCAAAATGATTCTTGACCGCGTAGAGCAGTTCAAGGCCAAGGTTGACCTCGCGCGCCAACGCCATTGCGGCATTATTCACGTCTTTATGCAGCTCCTTACGAATCGCCTCTTGCTCTTTTTGATACAATAAATGGGCGGTTAAGGCTGCAAATCCCACACCGATCAGTGCGGTTAATACAATTACGCTCCATGCTCTTCGCGGCATCAGTGTCGTCCTTATAAAGAATAATCCACGTGATAAAACAGAAGGTTCACTGACTCTCTCCCTCTATAAGCGTAGTGGGCAGACTAATAAACGATCAAATTTTTAACAAAATGGCAGGACGTGTCGCGGGTCTGTCAAAAGGCGGCAAGAAATGCGACTCACTGTGTGCAGTGAGTCGCAGCCTAGACGTTATTTAAGCTTTAATTGGTTGGTGAGTGGGTCGTACTCACAACCAATATCATCAAATTTACTTTGCAACTGATCGTGGTCGAGGTCTAAATGCGCCATCAGTGCTTCCAAACTATCACACTCTAGACGCAGTCTTTCATTCACAATGCCATAGAAGATAGCACCATCTAATCGGCTGATATTGTGGATATCCATACCCTCTCCTTGCACTGAATTCACGCACTTTGAGTATAGATCCTAGACGAAAAACTGCCCAATCAAGCAATGACAAGCCGTGTCAAACTGATATTGGCCAACAGCATAAATCCAAAGCCAACACTCACGCGCCAAAACACAGGCGATGTTTGTTTAAGCAGGTGCCAAATCTGTGCGGCCACCCCAAGCAAACCTAGGCCTGCACCAGCCATAATGGCATTGATGTCACTCGTTGCCGATGGGCTAACCGCTGACAACAGCGCGGCCATCATCATCACGCCCATAAAGGCTAATACACTGCTCACAGGGAGCAAACGATCAAAAGCTTGCAATCGCGAGCGCGCACGCACTAACAAACTATGGCCAAGGCTCGCCCCAAGAATCACTAGTTGCAAGGCTCCCATCATCAGCATCCCGCCACCGTGCGTGGCAAGTATGACAATCCATGCAACAAAACCCAATAAATTTGCGACATGAAGCAAAGGAATGGGACCGGAGTGACGTGTTTTGCCTGTTTTTGATCGAAACGCAAAAATCCCTAACAACAAAAAGGGTAAACTGGCGAACAACGTAAATGGAACTAAGATCAACCACGCAAAAACAGGCACCCAGAAAGCACGATGGAATCGGCCCCGCTGGCCTGGGCATATTTCTCCTTTCAATAGCGCCAGTGAGAGCACCAGCTGTGCCCCTAGAATTGCCGAGGCAACCGCAGGAGCAAGTAACGTATACATAGTGAAAAGCACCTTACGTATCTCAATAAAAAATGGTCAATTATTCGTTTCATTGCATTAAAAAGTTGGCTAGATCACATTGAATGCAAGAAACACAGTCAAAACAAACAACAAACTGGCATGTTTGCACGCTTATACCAACCTTTATGACAGAAAAAAATAACATGACCGCGCAGTAGGATAATACCAAAGCGGCGGACGCAACTGGAACCTTTGCACAGGCGGGAACAACAATGGGTGCAATGATGAGTGAAACCTTAGGCCATATTATCTACAAGCTGCAAATATCGTTCCTTGAGCTGTGGAGTGCTAAAAAGCACGCAAACAGCTTTAATAATACACGCAGCACTTATCTGCGCAGCCGCTTGTGCGTGTTGTGTTATGTATGGGCCGCCCTGACCATTGCATGGTCACCCGCTGATTTTTTGTTCCTCGCTGACAAAGCGGCCGCGGCGCAGCTCTCGCTACAACGCCTTTTGTTAGCGGGTATGCTTATTACCATTGGTTACGCGGTCAATCGCGCTAATAATCTCAAATCAGCGAAACTTGGCTTGGTCGCCATGGTGCTTGTTACCAACGCCTTTTATTTATCCGCCAGCCACACTTTAGGCTTTCCCACCGACAACGCGGCATTCTCTTACAGCTACACCTTGCTGCCCATTATTCAGATTGTCATGCTGACCATCTTCCCGCTCACAATGCGGGAAAGCATACTCTTGATGTCGATTACCCTGATTTGCCACTTATGGGTTGATTCATTCAGTGGCACCATGACCAGTCCGGATAATATTGCTTCGTATTGGCTACAAACCGTTATTGCGTTCATGGTGGTATGGTCACAGCTTTCTCAACTCCACATGATTTTGCGCCTTTACCGGCAGGCGACGCTGGACCCATTAACCGGTATCTATAACCGCCGAATGCTATTACAGCTGGCCATGCGCGCTCTGGCCGTTAGTGAAGAGAGGCACTCGCCATTCTCCGTCTTGCTGCTCGATTTGGATAAGTTCAAGCGCATTAATGACAAGTGGGGTCACTACGCAGGCGATGTGGTCTTGCAATCATTTACTCGCACCGTACAAGAGCGTTTGAGAAAGGCAGATATTTTCGGTCGCTTTGGTGGCGAGGAATTTATTGTCTTCCTCCCTAAATGTAATGGCGACATCACGGCGCAAATCGCCGAACGTTTGCTGGGTGAAATTAGAGAGATGGATGTCTATATTGATGAAAGCCGTACTCCGTTGAAAGTCACCGCGTCGATAGGCCTTTCCACGCTACAACCAGGCGATACGCTTTCATCCTTGATAGAGCGCGCCGACAGTGCTCTCTACCAAGCAAAAGCCGAAGGGCGAAATTGCATACGTACTTACCAACCAGGCAAACAGACGGGGTTTGACGCCAGAAACTCTGTCAGCCGTGACAATATCGATATGCCCACCGAAACATCGCTTTAGCGAAGCATTCGGTCGCAAAAAGACAATCAGAGACAGGCAGGAGAAAGTACAGTCATCGCGAGACGCTCTCTTGGATGGGCGTTGGGCAACGCCTTTTTCTCCGCGCCGAGTTAACGCTTAGGATGCCACAACAGACGTTTGGCGCTGGCTTTCGCGACGTCGGCGCATGACACGAGAAAGGCCAAATACCAGTCCCAATAAAATCGTGATAAGCACTAGGGCCGCGATCACCACGCCAGGCCATGCAAAGTGTTGCCAAGCTGCGATAAGATAAAACCCACCGAGACTACCACCAATATAATAATGCACCAGATACAAGGCTGTTGCCGTTGCTTTACCCTGCGCGGCTTGACGGCTTACCCATCCATAAGCGAGTGAGTGAGTAAAGAACGCGCCACCGCTCACAATTAATAACCCCACCACCATCCAAAGCACCTGACTGCTCAAGGTCACTAATACTCCCAGCATGGCTACCCCTGTTCCAAAAGCCATGCCTTTGATCGCGCCAAAGTGCAGCACCCAGCGCCCGCTCAATCGTGATGTCACCGTGCCGGCGAGGTAACAAACAAATACTGAAGACACCAAACTGACTGGCAATTGGTAAGGCGCAGCCACCAAGCGAAACGCCATCACCGAAAACAAATTCACGAATAACGCAAAGTTGACACCGCCAATCAGCATCGCCAGCCACAATTTGGGGGTGCGAAGATGCGTGAGCACTCCGCGAGAATGGGTCAGTAAGGAGGTATTGCCAGGCGAAAAATAACGCTGACGAGGCAAAAGTTTACTCACGATGGCCACACCTACCAAGGAGAGCACGGCCATCGCCATCACCGCGCCATGCCAGCCCCACCAATCTGTCATCATCCCACCGAATACACGACCCGAGATCCCCCCCAGTGAGTTAGCACTGATATAGCTACCCACGGCAATTGCCAGCGCCTCCGGTGAGAATTCTTCTGCCATATACGCGACCGCAACCGCGGCAAACCCACCCAGCGCAATGCCGACTAAAGCCCGTAAACCGACGATGATCCAAAAAGAAGAGGTGCTGGCGATCATAAGGCCTATCACGGGAAGCATCCAAAGGCTCACCAGCATCACTGGACGCCGACCAATTCGCTCCGACAGCACGGCCCAAGGCACCAGTGAAAAAGAAAGACCTAAAGTGGTGGCCGCAAGTAGCCAGTTCGCCCGTGTTTCACTGATCCCATCGGCCGCGGCAAAGACAGGTAGCATAGGTTGAAACAAGTAAAGGTTACAAAAAATCAAAAACGAGCCGAACGCGAGCGCAAACGCCGTCAGTCGGTAACGTGGTGAGCCAAGCTCTATCATGAAAACCTCACCAGTGGGCTAAGATGTGATCATGCTAACAAACGCTTTATAATTAATAAAATATATTAAATATATTCTCCTTATATATTTTATTTATAGTCATGGACGTCAAACAGCTCCGCCACGTGATTGCTGTCGCTGAGACTAAAAGCTTTACGCTCGCCGCCCAGCGTCTGCATATCGCGCAACCTGCGCTCAGTATTGCGATCAAAAAGCTTGAGAATCAATTGGGTATGCCGATTTTTATTCGCAATGAAAAGCACATTCAGCTTACGCAAGAAGGGCAAGTATTACTGCAGCATGCCTATCGCGTCGTACAGCAAATGCAAGATGCAGCCACAGCCATGGATGAGCTTAAAGGATTGCAAAAAGGCGAGGTACGTATCGGTGTACCGGGTATGCTCGGATCTTATTTTTTTCCTGAGTTGCTGATGGGGTTCCGCCGTCGCTATCCCGCGCTAAAACTCACAGTGGTAGAGGCTGGCACTCACTCCCTGCGGCAAATGCTGCTCGACGGTGAGCTGGATCTCGCCGTGATTAACGATAGAGAGGTGCCCGATTCGTTAGAAACCACGCATTTGATTTCCTCGCAGATGGTCGCCGTTGTCGCGACCGATCATACGCTCGCCACACATCATACGCTCGATTACCACACCTTTTTCGCTCATGAGTTGATCATGTTCCGTCCGGGATACTTCCACCGTGATTACCTCGATCAGGTCTGCGATACGCATGCAATAATCCCCAAACTTTCATTAGAAACCAATTTACTGGCGATGATTTTGAATATCGTCCGTCATGGGTTTGCGATCAGTGCACTGCTCGATATGGTCACCGAACATGAAAGGGGGATTGTCGGGATCCCCTTTACACAACCGATCAAGCTCGATATTGCGATTGCCTGGCGTAAACACGGTTACTTGTCCCTCGCCGATCGCGCCTTCATTGATTATGTGCAACAACACAATCCGTCTGCCAAGCCTTCTATTACATCCTGAGCCACCTTTCCCCAGATTTACCCCTATACTCGATGCAGGATTATCGCTAAAATCGCTGGCTAATTTATCGCCCGCCCTGGCACACGATGCGCGTATCGTTGAATCGCCTGTCCTCATTGCAATGGGCTGACCAAGAGACCATAACGTGACACCGACTGCTATATACGATTACACCCCTTATTGGGCGGCCTGCTTTGGCCCCGCGCCTTTTTTGCCCACCAGCCGTGAAGAGATGGATATCCTAGGTTGGGATAGCTGCGATATCATCATCGTAACCGGTGATGCCTATGTCGATCATCCTAGCTTTGGCATGGCGGTGATTGGCCGCACATTGGAAGCACAAGGGTTTCGTGTTGGCATCATCTCGCAGCCTAACTGGCACAATAAAGATGATTTTATGGCATTAGGCGAGCCAAACCTATTCTTTGGCGTGACGGCTGGCAACATGGACTCGATGATCAACCGTTACACTGCAGACCGAAAGCTGCGCCATGATGATGCCTATACGCCCAATAACGAGGGAGGTAAACGCCCTGATCGTGCGGTTTTGGTCTATTCTCAACGTTGTCGAGAGGCGTATAAGCAAACGCCGATCGTACTGGGCGGGATAGAGGCCAGCTTGCGCCGTTTAGCACACTACGACTATTGGTCAGACAAAGTCCGTCGCTCTGTGTTATGTGACGCGAAAGCAGACATATTGCTATTTGGCAACGCAGAACGCGCCTTGATAGAAGTGGCACATCGTTTATCTCGCGGTGACACCTTAGCCGATATGACTCGCATCGCGGGCACCGCCGTGATGATGAAAACACCGCCCGAAGGTATGGCAGAAGTCGATTCCACCCGCATTGATAAACCGGGAAAGAGCATGACCATGCCCAACCCCTATGCAACAGAAACCCAATGCGAAACCAGCAAAAAAGCAGAGCCGGATGCCGCGAAACCAATCACCATTCGCCCTTCCAGGCATGATGCGAAAAACACCTTTGTTCGCCTGCCCTCGTTTGAAAAACTAAGAAACGATCGGATTTTGTATGCCCATGCAAGCCGGGTGATGCATTTGGAAGCCAACCCCTACTCCGCGCGGGCGTTGGGTCAGCAACATGGCGATCAACTCCTTTGGATTAATCCGCCTCCGGTGCCGCTCACCACCGAAGAAATGGACTACGTGTTTGGCCTCCCCTATGCGCGAGTACCTCATCCAAAGTACGGTAAAGCCAAGATCCCTGCCTACGACATGATAAAAACCTCGGTGAACATTATGCGTGGCTGTTTCGGCGGTTGTTCATTTTGTTCAATTACCGAGCACGAAGGGCGGATCATCCAAAACCGCTCACAAGCGTCGATCATTGAAGAGCTCAATGATATTCGCGATAAAGTGCCTGGTTTTACTGGCACGATTTCAGACTTGGGTGGCCCAACCGCTAACATGTATCGACTCGGCTGTGCCGATCCTAAAGCAGAGCGTAACTGTCGTCGCCCCTCTTGTGTATTTCCAAAGATTTGTGACAAGCTCAATACCGATCATCGCCATACCATTGATCTTTACCGTAAAGCACGCCAGGTAGAGGGAGTCAAAAAAGTCCTGATTGCCTCGGGAGTGCGGTACGATCTGGCGATTGAGTCACCGGAATATGTGAAAGAGTTGGTCACTCACCATGTCGGTGGCTATTTAAAAATCGCCCCAGAACATACTGAGAAAAATACGCTGGATTTAATGATGAAGCCCGGTATGGGTGCGTATGATCGCTTCAAGGCTCTATTTGAAAAATACAGTAAAGAAGCGGGCAAAAAACAGTATTTGATCCCCTACTTCATTGCCGCGCATCCAGGGTGTACGGATGAAGATATGGTGCATCTGGCATGCTGGCTGAAAGAGAATGCCTTTGAGTGCGACCAAGTGCAAAACTTTTACCCATCACCCATGTGTAATGCGACTGCCATGTACCATTCAGAAACCAACCCACTGAAGCGGGTACGCTATAAAAAGCGCGAAACACTGACAGTGGCAAAAGGAGAGCGCCAGCGACGCTTACACAAGGCACTACTGCGTTACCATGATCCCGCTAATTGGCCACTGATCCGTGAAGCCTTGGTACGTATGGGGAAACAGCATTTAATTGGTAACGGGCCCAAGTGCCTGATCCCGAAAGAAGATGCCCCCGAAAAAACAGGCCGGCAGCGCCGTTCAGGCCGCCATGGCACCCAGCGCTTTGCCACTAAGCACCCCAAACAACCCGATATACGTCGACCAAATAACAAAGGGCGAGGCAATAACCAGCGTGGAAAACGCGCATAAGCGCCTGCTTTAAAAAGATGAAATAAAAAACGCCCGTCGTGGTACACCCCGTTGCGGGCATCTTACTACGGGCGTTTCACTACGAGCGTTTCACTACGAGCGCGCGTGTTTGTTGGCGTTACGGTATCATCGTACTCATGGCGCGTCGGATACGCCCACCACTAACGGAAAAGCTCAACACCAATCACACCAAGCGCCAGGACACCGGCGATGGCTCCGATCACCCACGCAATTTTCTTTTGCGTCCCCTCGTCCAAGTACTGGGCTGCCGTAATCCCGAGTAAAACCAGCAAGATGATAACAATCGTTTTAAGCATTTGTTTTACCTTAGCTTTCAGCTCTTTATTTTACTGTATGACAAAGCCACCCAGATGCAAGCTTTATAGTGATACGTTATCGAAACGCGCACGATCAATTCGCGTACACGCTAGCCGCAACAAGATTTGCAAAGGATGTTGTAACTGCGTCTCACTAAACCGCTTCACTTGGCTACGGCACGAGTAACCGGTTGCGAGCACTCTCTCGCTAGGTAGGTTGGCCAACTGTGGCGACCAACTTAAATCATAGATCGCAGCTGACGTTTCACGTTTGTCTGCTTCATGGCCATAAGTGCCCGCCATACCACAACAACCGACAGAAATCGGTTTAAGCGTCGCACCAAAGTGCGCAAATAAAGCCACCCATTGTTGCTCAGCATGAGGCAACTGTGTTTTCTCGGTACAGTGGCCGAACAGATACCAGGGGTCAGCATCACGGCTCGTCACGACCGGCATGTCAGGCACAACACTGCTCAGCCACTCATGACTCAGCATCACATTAAAGTTACCTCGGTGCTTACCTAGCGCTTCTTGATACTCATCGCGATAACAAAGCACCAGCGCCGGATCAACGCCCACCATGGGAATATTCAACGCCGCCAGCTGGTTTAAAAAGCCAGCGGTGTTACGCGCCGTCTGGGCGAAACGACGGAGGAAACCTTTTACATGCTGGGCTTTCCCGTTGGGTTTAAAGGGTACCAGCATGGGCACCTTCCCGAGTTGTCGCGCCAGTTTGATCAAATCGTGAATCAGGGGCGCTTCATAAAAGCTGGTAAAAGGGTCCTGCACGATCAACACATAGTGCTCACGCTCTCGCGCGGACAGAGCCTGCAGCCATGCTAAGTCAAACTTAAGCGCATGATCGCCCGCCAGTGACTGAGCCAGCGTCGGAACCGACAACGCCGGTGTGTCTGTGTAGCCAATTAACTTCGCAGTGAGCCCTTGGGCCCATTGAGGCTGAGTCGCCGCATTCACCCATTTTGGTGCTTTGGCCATTAGCGGGAGCAAGGTTTCAATGTTAGCCACTAAGTGGTCTTTCACCGGGCGGGGATAGCGGCTGTAATAGAGCTGCATAAAGCGCGAGCGGAAACTCGGCACATCCACTTTGATCGGACACTGACTAGCACAAGCCTTACACGCCAAGCAACCGCTCATGGCTTCCATGACTTCATGGCTAAAATCATCTGCTTCTCTGCGGCGAGTAAAATAGCGTCCGAATTTGGCCATCACTTCACGGACTGACGGCGACTGGGTCATCAATGCCTGTTCAACCGCCAACGGATCGACACCTTGCTCAGACAGTAAACGCAACCATTCTCGCACGATCCCAGCGCGACCTTTTGGCGAATGGCGACGGTCATAACTGACCTTCATCGAAGGACACATGGGTGAGGCGGTGTCATAGTTAAAGCACAGCCCATTGCCATTGCACTCCATTGCCCCTTTAAAGCTATCACGCACTTCTACGGGGATTTGACGGTCATAAAAGCCACGCTTAGTGTCATCAACCTTCACCAGGGAATCCTGGCTGTTAATCGGTGTGCAGATTTTTCCTGGATTCATCCGATTTTGCGGATCAAATGCCGCCTTGATATGGCGAAGCTGCGCAAACAAGGTCTCACCAAAAAACGCTGGGCCGTACTCTGAACGATATCCTTTACCATGTTCTCCCCACATCAAGCCGCCATACTTGGCAACCAAAGCAACCACTTGGTCAGAGAGGGTTTTCATGACGCGTTCTTGGTCAGGGTCACACAAATCCAGCGCTGGACGCACATGCAGTACCCCCGCATCGACATGACCAAACATGCCATAGTGCAAATGATGGCTGTCGAGCAATGCCCGAAATTCACTGATAAAGTCAGCAAGGTGCTCCGGCGGTACACAAGTGTCTTCGGCAAAGGCAACGGGCTTGGCTTTACCTTTTGTGGCACCTAGCAGTCCGACCGCCTTTTTACGCATCGCGTAAATTTTGTTGATTGACGCGAGATCCCGACAAATCTGATAGCCAATCACCCCTTTTTGCTTGTGAGCAATCAAGCTATCCAGTTGCTGACAAAGTGCCGTAATCTGCTGCTCTATCTCACCCGGATCATTCCCCGCAAACTCCACCATATTAATGCCGTGCATGGTTTTGCCGGGCACCGCTTGCAACAAGTCACTCACCGTATGCCAAACAATGTCATTACGCGCTAAATCAAGCACTTTGGCATCAATGGTTTCAACCGACAAGGCATTAGCGTCTACCATCATCGGCGCATTACGCAATGCTGAGTCAAAGCTGTCGTATTTAATATTTACCAAAGTCCGCACGGTCGGGATCGGGGTGATATTGAGCTTGGCCTCGGCTATAAACGCTAGGGAGCCTTCAGCGCCACATAGCACGCGACCAATGTCGAAGGCTGTGAGTGTGTCATCATAAACATGTTTAAGGTCATAGCCGGTTAAAAAGCGATTTAACGGTGGAAAGGTCTCGGTAATCAAGTCACGGTGCTCACGACAGACTGAGGACACCGTTTGCAGCGCTCGGCCACTGAGATCATCGCGCGACATCGCTTGCTGAAGCTGATCCGCATTGAGAGGCTGTGTATCGAGGACGCTACCATCGACGAGCACTGCTTTTAAACCCAGTACATGATCAGAGGTCTTGCCGTAACGTAACGAGCCTTGACCGGAGGCATCGGTATTGATCATCCCGCCAATCGTGGCACGATTACTGGTCGATAAGTCAGGTGAGAAAAAGTAACCATACGGGCGCAAGACATCATTGAGTTGATCTTTAACCACGCCTGCTTGCACACGTACCCAGCCTTGCTCAGGGTTCACTTCCAGCACCTGCTGCATATGACGCGACACATCCACCACCACATGCTGGGTCAACGACTGGCCATTGGTGCCAGTGCCGCCACCACGGGGAGAAAACTTAATCTCACTAAAAGCTGGGGCTTGGACGGTCTGACCAATGAGCTGAAGATCATCAACTGATGCGGGAAAGAGGACGGCTTGTGGTAAGGCCTGATAAACACTGTTATCAGTGGCCACCGCAAGGCGGCTCGCATAGGTCGATTCAATGTCGCCTTGAAAACCTGCTGTTTGCAAAGCGGTGATAAAATCAACAACGGCGGACGACAGGCCCGCCTCTGGATGGATTGCCGGTATCATTGCTGTTCCTGTGCGCTATCTCACCATGCCTGGTGCAATTTTTGTTGTACTGTCACTTTACCTTAACTCTTGGCACAGCCAAAGCGATCACCTAGCAAATCCTTATCACCACTCGCGCCAACCTAGCCGCTTACCCGACCATTTAGCAAGCTCTGGGCTGGCAATCAGTACCCAAGGGCCCAAACTCCATGCCGCCATTGACACGACAATAAGCACAATCCAGCTTAGGCCTGTCAGCTGTGCCACTCCCCAGGCGGCGCCAATAATGGCGGCGATACCGAAAAAAATCCACGCCAGCGTTAACAGTTTGCCATTGAGCTGGCTGGCCGGTTTATGGCTAGGAAAGAGCTTATGCCAAACCTGACCGGTATAGACACCCGCTGCTAACGCTGACAGATACACCAAATTGGGTAATTTAAGCGCCAGCGCCAACAGCGCCATGATAAGGCACGCTAAGAACCAGATTCTGCCTGTCGTTAGCATGGGCCGTTCATTACCCACCGTTACCGCATCAAGCTTGACAGTCGCCCAGGCAACGCTGCTTCCTACTAGCGCCCCGATCACTACATCACTGGCAAAGTGCACACCGAGATACATGCGGTTCAGCCCCATAAGCACTATCACCAACAGCGTCATGGCGAGCGCACTATAAGCAGGTGGGTGTGTGACCCGACGTTTTAGATACCAAGCGGTCATGACAGCCGCTGCGAGTAAGGTGTGACCACTGGGTACCGTAAAGCCGCTTGCCTGGCCGATTTGTAACTCTGGCCACAAATAAAACGGCCTTGGCATGGCAAAGCCACTTTTTAGCGTCGTCGACACTGCCGCCGAGCTTATTAACAAAAAGAGCAGTGATAATGCGGATTTATGGCCACGAAAGACCAAAAATAGCGGCAGCAGTGCAATGTAAAAAGCGGTCTCGCCCAGCGTATTGACCAATCTAAATACCGCGGTCACGGTCGAGCTCGCCGCCTCGCTCATTTGCTGTACCGCGGTTTGTATCCCCGCGACCCATCGATATTGACTGACATAAAACACAGGCGCTAAGGCACTAAAATCGGCCAAGGCACTGACATCGCTGCTTGGCGTTCTCGCCGCTAGCGACCACAAAAGATCACGACGGTCGCGAAAACGATAGCGATAATCTTGCGCATGGGCGCGCGGTACCAGCCGTGCTTGCTCGACTTCAGAGGCAAAATGGGGCGCGCGCCAAGCCGGCAAAAGACCCACTCCCTCCGCCGTAGAGACAACGGGCAATGGTGCCTGGCTTTGACAGGCAAATAACACACCACGCTCATCTTGATGATAGACATTACCGACCGTGACGCGAATAGCCGTTTCTTCAAACACTTCACGCGCTAGCGCTCTACTCGGTGATTCGGCCAAGTTAACCCGCCCACCGGGCAAACCATACCGTCCGGTCACTGTGTCTTTCACTAGCAAGAGCCGTCCGGCTGGATCGCTAATAATGCATGCGACCCCAGCGATCCCTTGCTCGGTGGAGAACGTAGTTTCATTCTCAGCCAAGGCATAGCTCGACACTAATCCGCTAAAGACTGACAATAGTACAGCGATAATCCGTTTCATGCGGCGGCTCCTGAATGCACGTGTCCTGATGAAAGATAAGGAAAAGAATGACGCAGCCAGACCCTCTTAGTCCCTATTATTACCATCATAACTTTCAAAACTTGATGGATTTAGTCTGCGAACGTGACTGGGATCTTCTCACGCACAAAGAACGACATTGGCTGACGACCTTTCAACAGCTTAGCTTCAAAGCACAGTGTTTGCTGGTGCGTTTACTGATGCGCCGTCACGACTGGTTTTTGGCCGGCTCGCTGCACTACGATGAGCTGGGTGAAACGCCGCCGCTGCTCGACACCTTAGCTGAACATCAGTTTATTAGCCTGACCCATACTGCCCCGGCAGAGGTGGTATTCAAATTACTCACCAAAACACAACTTATGGCGGCTTTTCCTGATACAGGGCTCGCCAAAAGTGCGCCTAAAAGCCAGTGGCAGCAGGCGATAGAGGCTCTCTACGGCAATACACTCGACAGCCCTTATGCATTGGTGGTCTGCCATCAGCCAGACATCTTACCGGTATTAAACCTGCTGTATTTTGGCAATTCGCGCCAGGATTTGAGCCAGTTCGTGGTGGCCGAGCTGGGTATCCAACACTTTGAGCCCTATCCCATTCGGCAAGCCGATCGCTTATTTGAGCATCGGTCCCAAATAAATGACTGGCTGCACTTATCCGCATTAAACGAGATCGTGTGGCAAGCGCGCAAAAACAAGCAACCTAAAGAAGTATTGGCGTTAGCACCCTGTTTGCCAGCCCCTTTTGACTGGGCACCGCTCGAGCGCAAGCGGCAGCGCTTGGTTAATCGCATTGCACGCGAATTTGAGCGCCAGGATGATTTATCGACCGCATTGTCGCTGTATCAAACCACCACTCAGCCACCCAGCCAAGAACGACGCGCACGTATCTTGATAAAGCAAGGTGACATTAAAGCGGCTGCAACGATCATCGCAACCATGCTCCAAGCCCCACACGATGAGGAAGAGCTTGACGTCGCTTATCGCTTGGCGAAACAAAAACCGGTTCGCGCACTCGGCCGCTTGGTTCCCTCAGCGCGTGCTAAACCGGCGACATTACCCACCGAGACGTTAGCTTTACCGCTGAATCAGCGCGTCGAAAATGAGGTTGCTGATTATTATCGTCAGCAAGGCTGGGAAGTATGGTTCAGCGAGAACAGCTTGCTTAACGCGTTGTTTGGGCTGTTTTTTTGGGATGTTTTGTTTTTGCCGGTCCGTGGCGCCTTTCTTAACCCTTTTCAACGTGGGCCGCGCGATCTCCACAGCGACGACTTTGTCGCTAAACGACGGACACTGATTGATCAGCGCCTCGCCGAGATTGATCGAGCACGCGATTGGGTAGCGCAACACTATCAGCAAAAGCACGGCATCACTAACGAGTGGGTAAATTGGTCGGTGATAGAGTGGCCGCTGCTTGAGGCTGCGTTAGTCATGCTTACAGACACACAGCTTCGCGCCTGTTTTCAACGTATTTTGTTCGATCGTCGCAATAACCGCCGCGGCCATCCAGACTTGTTTATGTGCCGAGGCGCATCCTACCAATGGGTGGAAGTAAAGGGGCCAGGCGATACGCTACAGCCTCACCAAACACGCTGGCTACAGTTTTTTCAACAGCATGAGATCCCAGCGAAAGTGACGTATGTGACGCCAGACCAATAATGCACGCACTGAAACATATCTATCACCTGCTCTCAATCTCGCGACAGCCATCGCGTCTTTAAAGTGACGTTGTCACTCTTTTTCTTCTACATGTGGGTTAAAAATATAATAGGAACCATCGTAAACCAGCCGTTTAATCAACGCCTCGCAATGTTTGAGACCGCTGCGGTCAAACGACACGCCATAGCGTTGCATGCTTCATAAATGCCACGGCACGTAACCCTATGACGGTCTCTTCTCTCACCGTTTTGTATTTTTTGGCCTTAAGTTCAGGCAAGGACTGCATCATCGTTCGCTTTTATTGTGATGGATAACTAAGGGCACCGACGTCTCAAGTCAGTGCCCATGCGGCATTTACATCAGCATAAACATGACAAACTGTACCAGCGGTACGGCAGAGCCATCAGAGGTGATGATTTGGTTTCCCTCAATTTTGGCAGACAGCACAGTATTTTTATCTGTTTGTGTGACAAAACCCGCTTTGGTCAGATCCTGTACTTTTGCTTGCCACGGTGACTGTGTCAGCACCCCATTGGGTACCGAAACATCAAGATCGCCGCTTACCTGATTGACCAGTTGCTGCAAATTAAACACGCCAGTTGGCTCACTGCCTTTTACATCGACGTGCATGTCGACACTGATATCGCCTTCTGGCACGGTTAAGCTGGCGGGCGACAAATCAATCGATAACCCCGACTGCAACAATTGCACCAAAGCTTGGTCAAAGGCCTCCATACTCACTGGCGCGCCACCTTCTTGCCACTGCGACGAGAGTAACGCGATTTGGGACATGGCACTGTAATCAAGATGATTGGCATCGAGTGCCACTACCAAGTTACGCCACTGCGTGTTGTTCGGTAACGCAATCGTTCCCACCGTCAGTTGGTTGGTGTTATTTAGCTCGCGGGTTGACGTTGACTCAGACGTAATCAACTTGTTCCCTATCTCAAGCTTGACGTCGCCCAGCTTTAACGATTGACCGCTCACATCACTGAAGTGCGCCTGCTCGAGCGATAAAGACTGTTCACCAATCCACAGACCATCTTGCAAATAGCCGCTTCCTGACCCCGACACGCTATCCACTTTCAGTTGCTGCCCACTATCGTCGTTGAAGGCCAGCGCGGGTAAAGAAAAGGTGGCGTTCACATGTCCTTTGCGGTCGATCTCGCCTTGTAGGCTTAACTCACTCGCGGTCAGGTTACTGCTCGCCTCTGATAGCGAAAAAGGTGCGACGGTAAGGTGATAATCGGATGCCCCTGTCATCAAGGTATCTAGCTCTAAACGAACTGGGGTTGGGTTACCTGGCCACGCTTTTTGGGTGATCGCTTGTAGCTCAGGCGTCATCACTAACGTGTTGCTTGACGAGACGCCAACCACGCCATGGGAGATCTCTGAGGCGATTTCGTAGCTAACGGGTAAGCCCGACTGCGCAAGCATCGCTTTGGTTTCACCCTGAAATGAGAGATGTGTGACCGCCTGCGAGCTTAAATACCCGCGATCGTAGGTCTGCTGCTCAAGCGTGAATTCTGCCGTTGAGCGCTGATCGACTTCGCGCTCATACATCGACTGTGCGATTTGGCCAGTCGCAAACGGCCAACACGCAACAATCGCAAGGCCACCTGCGATGGCACCATACTTTCCTAAAAACATGTTTTCTTTGCCTCAGGCATGCGAAAAATCATAGTGTAACTAAAATTAGGCGCTGAAGATAACGCGTTATACTGTGAAGGCAAACTGTTATGGAAGCCATCGCACAGGTCAATAGACAATGAATAATAAGAAGGAACTTTCTCACTAATGAGGCAAGGGCGTGTATCACAGTACCGCCATGCAGAATACGGTGTATTTATTCGTGAATGTCGACCATTTCGCATCATTGCCGCGGATAAATGCATACAATCAAAGCATATTTGCAATAGATCGACAGAGTGTATGAATCCCTACGTTATATTGTGCATTGACCAAGACCCTTTCGTGGTAGAGCAGTTGTCTCACGACCTTGCGCCGTTTCGTGATGTGTTTGATCTTTGCAGTGCAGAGACCCCAGACGACGCTTATGCCATGCTCGACGACTTTAAGGCTAACGAGCAACAGGTGGCATTACTGATCTGCCATAACGGGCCGAACGATAATCGCGGTATCGATCTATTAGTCAATGTCGACAACCACTCTGCCAGTCAAGGCGCACGGACTGTTTTGCTCAGTGAGGCACCGCAATACGATATTATTTTGCAGGCGGTGAATGAAGGCCGACTTAATTATTGTATGCACAAGCCTTGGCGAGCCGAGGAGATGCAGCGTGTTGCCGAAAAAGAACTCACTACCTACGTGTTGCGCTATTGCCAACATGATTTGCTGCGCTACGCTGAAGCGTTAGATCACCGCACCTTATTAGATGCCCAAGTTGAGCGCGAGATAAGCCAATTTCAAGCGCAATTGTTAGCGCCAGGCGAAACCGACAAAGCAGCGGTCGCCGATCGCGTCATTGCCGGTTTGTATGCGTTTTTTGAAGGCAACGATGAAAGCCGTGCGTGCCGCACCTACAGTGCCAACCATGTGCTTACCAAAGAAAATCAAGATAATGCATTTTTGTGGTTTATCACCGATGGTGACGTTGGGCTGTATAAAACAGATGATGAAGGGCAAGAGCACCATGTTTCCACCCTTTCTTCCGGCAGCTTAATTGGCAGTATGTCGTTCGTGACGGGAGACGTTTCTTTCTCTACGGGGCGCACCCTCACTCGGACGCAGGTGATCAAAATCGATCATGCATTATTTAGTAAAATAATGACCAGCCGCTCTGAGCTGCTGCCCTTGTTTATTCAATACCTGTTGCTGCACTTTAACCAACGCTTAAAGCGCAGTATCGATACCGAAATCCAGCTGCAGCAAACGCTCGCCTCACTGGACGAAGCTAACCGCCAGTTATTAGAAAAAGAAAAAATGGCACTACTGGGGCAACTCGTGGCGGGCGTCGCTCACGAACTCAATAATCCAGTGTCAGCTATTTTACGCAACAGTGACGCACTTGCAGACGCCCTAGAGGAAGTGGCAAAAACCCCGTTGACCTCAGCCAGCCGCGAACAAGCCCTGTCGCTTTTACAGACAAACCGCGAGAGTTCCCCCCTATCAACCGCCACGGCTCGAACCTATACCCGTACCCTAAGCGACCTCACCGGAGATAAACGGATCGCGCGCGATTTAGTCAACATTGGGTTGTATCAGCCTGAAAACATCAAAGAATGGCAACAACGTCTGGGTGAGGGCTTTAATCACGAACTTACTACCTGGAAGCAATACGCCCGCTGTGGGCGGTTATTGCGCTCTAATCATGTCTGCGCGGCGCGTATTGCCGATCTCGTCAAAAGCTTACGCACCTATGCCCGTCAAGACAGCGAACAACGCCAACGCACCCGTATTATTGAAAACATTGACGATACCCTTACCTTATTTGAGCATCGACTCAAGCCTCATCAATTGGAAAAACGCTACGACTGGGTGCCCGATATTATTGCTCAGCCCTCGGCCTTAGCGCAGGTATGGACAAACCTCATTGCCAATGCCTTAGATGCGATGCAAACGCCAGGCACACTGACAGTGACAGTAAAAACACTCAATGACCAAGCCTCTGGCACGATAGAAGTGTCGGTCAGTGATACCGGTATAGGCATGACCCCTGAGCAGCAAGCAAAAATGTTTGCGTTAAATTACACCACCAAACGCGAAGGTCATTTTGGTCTAGGTATTGGCCTGACCATATGCCAAACCATTATCCATGAGCAAGGGGGCGATATTCAGGTACACTCGCAGCCAGCTGTCGGTACCACAATGACAGTGACGTTACCTATTGAACTCCCCGCATCTGCCAGTAAGGAGCCCCAACGATGAGCCAATACTTAGTCCTATGTGTCGATGATGAGCGTGATGTGCTCGATAGCGTGATCGATGACTTGCAAGGCTTTACCGATCACTTCGAGGTGGAAGCGGCAGAGTCAGTCGCAGAAGCACGAGAAGTGATTGCGGACATGGCCACAGAAGGTACCAAGCTGGCATTGATTCTGTGTGATCATATTATGCCCGGCGAGCTCGGGGTGGAGTTTTTGATTGAGTTAGCCAATCAGCCAGAGACAGCGTCGACGCGCAAAGTGTTACTGACCGGCCAAGCAGGCTTGGAAGATACGGTCTCTGCTGTTAATCACGCCAGTTTACACTATTACCTTGCCAAGCCTTGGCAAAAAGAGACCTTGGTCAGTGTCGTCACCGATCAGCTCACCAGCTATGTCATCGCGCACGAAGCCAATTTATTGCCGTGGACCAGTGTACTGAACACCCCTAGGATTGTAGAGGCCATCAACCGCAACAAATGGGATATGGGCGGAGAGTAGTCCCCAAACCAGTTCGTACACCCCGATAGGTCAAAAATCGGTAAAAAAGCCTGACTCACGGGCGGATGTGCTTGTTTCTGCGCGCAATCGTCTTATAGAATGATTTGAACACCAATAACAAGTGGAATTGATAATGCGTAAATCTCTTTTAGCCAGCGCGATTGTCGCTTTGGCTTCATTCAGCGCCGTGGCCAATGAAGAAGACGCCAACCTCACCACCATGAGTAACTTCAGTTACGACTATCTGGAAGGACGCATCGGTGTTAGCCCACTCACCTATGGTGCAGGATTTAGCATGTCTATCCATCCCAACGCGCACGTACGCGTAGAAGCGGATACCGAATTTGATTCCGATTGGGACACGGCTGCTGGGATTGGCTTTCATGCGCCGATTAACAACTGGGCAGACTTAACCGGTGAGCTACTCGCGCGTGGCGTGAACAAAGATAACTTTGATAGCGATGTCGGCTTAGAGGTCAACCTAGGCGTGCGTCAGTGGCTTGGGCCACAAGTTGAAGTTGGCGGCGAAATCGGCCTGCTAACAGTGGATGATGAGGAAGATACCTTTGGGTCTGCCTACGGGCGATTCCATGCCACGGAGCTATTCTCACTCGGTGCAGCCTACCGTGTTAACGAGTGGTACGGCGATCAGTTTATGTTTACCACGCGTTTTAAATACTGATAAGTCCACTCGGTAATGCATTGCCATCAAGCAATGCCGTATTGCCGCCAGACGTTGAAAGTCAGATCAAAAAAACCCGCATCGCTGCGGGTTTTTATGTATGTATGCACTCATGCACAACTAACGGATCAATAGCATAGGCACGGTCGATTCAACCAACAACTTAGTGGTATTGCTCCCCACAAAGAATTGACGCAGTTTTGAGTGCCCGTAGGCGCCCATCACGATCATGCCCACTTGATTATCAGCTTGATACGCTAAAATCGCGCGGTGCACGTCACCGGTTAACTGAGCCTCAACCACATCGACACCCGCCGTTTTCAAGCGCTCTGCCGCGCGTTTAAACGCTGCCAGCTTTTCTTGCGAGTCTTCCACCATCACTAAATGACAAGTCATCCCTGCCAACAGCGGTGTGCTCAGTGCTTTTTCCACTAGCTTTTCGCTGATATCGCTGCCATCGAATGCTAATAAGTAGCTTTCAGGTGTTGAAAACTCACCGTTAGCAACCAAGGTATGCGCTTTAATCGAGCGCACCACGCTTTCAAGCTGCGAGCCAATCGCCTTGGTGTCGTTTTGGTGTAGTTCACCTGATTTACCTAATACTAATACCCGCGTCTGTGGCTCGATATCCAGTAAGGTCTCCACCAAATTGCCATGGCGCTGCAACTTGCGCACATCGCTCAACCCTTTGGCTTTAGCGTCTTCTTCCAGCTCAGACAGCAAGGCTTTGCCGTGCTTCATGGCTAGCTTGGCGCGCTGCTCATCCAGCTCCACCAGCTCTTGTAGCAGTTGTTCACGGCTACCCACGCCCAAGTTGCCTGATAGTTCAGGCTCCGCTTGGTGTGAGGACTTATCCAGCACATGCAAAAGTGTCAAAGGGACAGACAAGCGCTTGGCAGCCCAAACGCTCAAATCTGCCACTTGCTTTGAATAATGCGGGCCATCTACGCACGCGGTAATTTGTTCCATGGTCGGTCTCCTTAGTGGCCACCCATCATTTTTTCTACTTCTTCTGGTTTATCGTGCACGCCGAACTTATCGACAATGGTCGCCGTGGCATCATTCATTCCCACGATATTCACCTCGGTACCCTCACGGCGGAACTTAATGACCACCTTATCAAGCACAGACACGGAGGTGATATCCCAGAAGTGCGCTGCCGAGAGATCGATGGTGACACGCTCCAACGCCTCTTTGAAGTCAAACGATGATAAAAATTGATCTGACGAGGCAAAAAAGACTTGGCCAACAACACGATAAGTACGCGCATCGCCATTGTCTTCAGGCTCGCTTTTAACCACCATAAAGCGACCAATTTTATTGGCAAAGAACAAGGCTGCCAGTAGCACCCCAACCAATACACCGATCGCGAGATTGTGGGTGAAGACCACGACCACCACGGTCGAGACCATCACGATATTAGTCGATAGTGGGTGTGATTTCAGGTTAACCACTGACTCCCAAGAGAAGGTACCGATAGACACCATGATCATTACCGCCACCAGCGCGGCCATCGGGATTTGGCTGATCCAATCACTGAGGAACACCACCATAATCAGCAATAGCACACCGGCGAACAAGGTAGAGAGACGTCCACGTCCACCGGATTTAATGTTAATGACCGACTGACCAATCATCGCACAACCGGCCATACCGCCCAAGAAACCGGTGGCGATATTGGCAACACCTTGACCTTTACATTCACGGTTTTTCTCACTGTCTGTGTCGGTCAAATCATCGACGATGGTGGCGGTCATCATCGACTCAAGCAAACCCACCACAGCCAGTGCCGCAGAATAAGGGAAGATAATCGTCAGGGTTTCAACGTTTAGCGGCACATCCGGCCATAAGAACACTGGCAAGGTATCAGGCAGTTCACCCATGTCACCCACGGTACGCAAGTCGAGGTTATACGCCATGGCAATACCGGTCAGAATGAGAATGCACATCAATGGAGAGGGAAGCACTTTGCCAATACGCGGTACGTAAGGGAAAAGATAGATAATCGCGAGCCCCGCCGCCGTCATCGGATACACATGCCACATTATTTCGTTGTCGCGGATGATTTCCGGACCAATGAGCTCTGGCAACTGCGCCATAAAGATCAGGATCGCGAGCGCGTTGACAAACCCAGTTACCACTGAGCGAGAAACAAAACGCATCAGGTTACCGAGTTTTAAATAACCGGCCGCTATTTGCAGTATCCCGGTTAGCACAGTGGCCGCCAATAGGTACTCAAGCCCATGCTCTTTCACCAAGGTCACCATCAACAGCGCCATCGCACCCGTTGCGGCGGAAATCATGCCTGGACGGCCACCCACAAAGGCAATGATCACTGCGATACTGAAGGAGGCGTAAAGCCCGACTTTCGGATCCACACCGGCAATAATCGAGAAGGCAATTGCTTCTGGGATCAAGGCCAATGCCACAACGATACCCGCAAGAATATCGCCACGTACATTGGAGAACCAATCACGCTGAATTCTATCTATCATGAACGTCTCTACAAAATTGGGTTAAAAAAGGTGTCGCGCTCATTTCAGGCTTGATTTCACCTGAAAATCAAAACGCGTGATCCTAGTCACTTATTGACCAAGCGTCAACTCCCCTTTTTTTGTCCAATAACGACTTAATGCCTACAAATCAAATACTTAATTTGTAATTGTGATATTTTTAGCACAGATTTATTTCATTCTTTTCTCCAACCCCCTTTTTCGCTTATTTTTACCATCAGGCAAGGTTGGCTTTCGCACATTAGGCTTAGCGCTGTATCTTATATACGTGGATACACAGGCACCAACAGCACGGTAAAGGAAAGAATCAATCCAATGAGTGCATAAATCAGTTGGTTAAGCGTCCAGCCAATATCGATAACGATACCGAACACCCAAGGTGCCAATGCGGTGGAGAGGATCATCATGCCAGTCACCAAAGACCGAATGGCACCAATATGCGAGACCCCATACATTTCCGCCCATAAGGTATTAATCACAGGATTGGTTGCACCAATCGCTAAACCGAAAAGGCACATAAAAAGCGGTGCCGCAAGGGTATGATCAATGTTAGCTATCACCATTAGCCCAAGTAGCAGTGGAATGGGAATTAAGATAAGTACATTTCGCGAACGATATTTATCAATCAAGCTGCCTGATATCACTGAGCTTAGCCAATGCACGGCCCCGTAAAATACGAAACTGCCCGCTAATACGCCCGGCGTCCACCTTTTCGCTTCCAGGATAAAGTCCTGTTGGATAAAGACGCCGGTCACCAGAAACGGCGTCACCAAAGCTATCGGTATGATCATCCAAAACCGCCAGTCGCGAACAACTTGACGCCGACTCGCATCGCTGGCGTGGTTTTGATTATCTGCGTCAATACGGGTCCGCTTAAGGTCTGCTTTTCTGACTAGCCATAAAACCAGTGGTAAAAACACCACTAACAGGGTGGCACCAATGAATAACCAGCTTTCTCGCCAGCCCAAAAACGCGATTAAGCCAATGACAATTGAGGGTAAAACCACCTCGCCAATGGCAACACCACTGCCTACCAAGCTAATGGCTTTGCCTTTATCTTGCTGTGCACGCTTAATCACAGTGGCCTGCGCGATGTGAGGCAAAAAACCTTGTCCACAAAAACGCAGTAAGAAGAAAACCAGCAGCAAGCCCACCACACTATCAACGGAATACATCAACGCACACGCGACCATCAGTAACGTGGCAAAGAAGATCAGTAATTTGTCGACCCGCACCCGATCCACCACACCACCAAAGCTAATCACTAACACGCTGCTGGTCATGGTCGCAATGGCGTAAATCCCGCCGTAGGTTGCATCACTCAACAACAGCGCATCTTTAATACTGCTGCCATACCAACTGATGAAAAACGATTGACCAATGTTGCCAAAAAAGATTGATAGAAAGCCAAAAGCAATTAACGGCCATTGGTGCCTGATTAATGTCACATACGATCGCGCTAGCATACGCCTCCATTGCCCCCTGTCATTCCATTTTGAAACGTCATATATCAACACGCCTTCAAGGGTTTACTTAATGCATGAGGTGAAAGCTGACTATGACATGCCTGCACGGAAGAAGAAATGAAACCCGACCTGCTTACGTCGGTTTTGTGATGCCTTTTAATCCATATTGGCGATGGATCAATCGCTTATTCATGTTTTCACCGCTTACTGACACACAAACGGGCCGAGATGCGCTAGGCTTTGCGCCCTCTCAATATCACAGACAATAACAACAATATGAATCCAGTCATGTCAGCGCCAACCAAGATGGCGTTACGCTTCCCCAAAGGGCGATTCGCCATGTTGAGTGTGTACAGCTTTACCGGTGCCGCCATTGTGGCTTCTACCATTTTTTCCCTGCTACTTTTCTTATCCCTTGACGACAACCCGCTAATGCAGTGGTTGTTCGGGGCACTGGCAGTGATTTTTGAAGCGGGTAAGTTTTACGCATGGTACGAGTTTGGCGAGCGTCGGGCTCACGGCAACTATGTAGGCGCCTTGTCAGCCTTGGCTTTTTATCTCATTTTGGCCTTAATCTCGATTGGCGGCAGTATTGGCGGCATCAATAGTGCCACCAATGCCGCGCAAAGTGAGCAGCGCCAAGCCCAAGCGCAGATTGACGCTTATAACCGACAAATCGATTCTATCGAGCAACAAATCACCTTGAATAATCAAGCCGCTGAACGTTATATTGAATTGGATAGAATTGCGACTGGCGTGGCGCGATTACAAAAAGAAAACAACCAATTACGCAAAGAGCAACAACAGCTCGCGTTAGAGCGCGATAGTTTACCCGCGGTGGCACAGGGATCCATCTTGGGATTGATTAGCAACCTTGCGAACACCCTGGGCGTAAGCGCCGATCAGGCCCAATCTTGGCTGGTGATTTTTCTCTCTGTGTTATTAGATTTGTTCGCCGCTTTCTTTGTCGGCGTGATTGGTGAAGAACAGCGTTTCCGCCATTGGTATCGTCACCCACATGCCACACCCCCTACGCCTGTGAACACCAAGGCGTCTCCTCGTGCCAATGAGATAAACACGGAAGTCACCACGCCGGATTCAGCGTCTCCTCACGAGGATGCAGATGCGCCTTATGCCAATATCAAAGCCGCGTTAGCCGCCAAAACGCTACGTTGTAGCAAAAAAGCCGTGATGGCGGAATATGCATTCAGCCAAGAGGCCGTCGATACCCTATTTAACCATTTACAACAACAGGGATTGGTCGCCAAAAAGCCGAACCACCATTATCACTGGGTGGGTTAAACCGCCAGCATCAATATACCGCTGAGTATCATGGCGGGAAGCCCACTTAAAAACAGCCATAGTCCGAGCTTGTCATCGGGCGGTGACGATGAATCGATCACCATCGCGTGTTGTTGAGCCGTGAGCGCCCGCCGTGTCACTGAATCACGATACCAATAGCGGCTTTTGTAACGACTGTACGTCACAATACCCGCCGCCGACCAAACGAGCCCCCCGACGTAAAATGCACCATCCCCAAACGTCGTCAATGTTATCCACCCCGCCTGCCACGCCCCAACAACAGCGGCACTGGCTATTGCCGTTGACACTAACCAAACATAGAGAAAATGCACACTTGGCGATGTAGATCCCTTCGGACGATGTGGTGCTTTCATCGTGTTTCCTTTCTGTGTCTTAGCGAGCCACTCTGGCTATTGATAATCCCACCTCTTTGCGGCATGGCGGTGATGTGGTACAAACATCTTGTAAGTTTGTTAATCAGTACGTTACCTGACCTTTTAGCACCTTACCGATAAAAACAATTTATAACCAAGCAAATACAACAAAAAGGTGATCTATGCATAAGGCTGCACAAGAGGTGCATGCGCCTGAGGCATCGGTATGGCGCGCATTAGGCGATGTCAGTCCATTGTGCCTCGCCGTCCTGCCTTGGGGGATACTCTGCGGTTCATTAGGGCTACAAATGGGATTCAGTGCGCTGCAAACACAAGCCATGTCCTTACTGGTTTTTGCAGGAGCGGTGCAATTGTCGGGCACCATGATGGTGGGCAATGCGGCGGGATTACCAGCGGTACTCGGTTCTACACTGGTGATTAGCGCTCGGCACCTTCTCTATGGTGCTCACTTTCGACAGTACATCACTCCCTTGCCACTTAAATGGCGTCTCGGCCTCGGCTTTTTACTGACCGATGAAATGTATGCGCTTTCAACCGCACACACCAGCAAGCAGGGAAGATTTTCTAAACACTACGCCCTGTATACGGGCGCCGCGTTTTATGTTGGTTGGAATCTTGCGACCTTGGCGGGGATTCTAGCTGGTTCTCAGCTGAAAGCCTTGGAAGCCATCGGCCTCGATTTTGCCATTGCTGCCACCTTTATCGCACTGACCGTGCCCAGTATAAAAACCCGCCCCGTACTGCTTTGTGCCTTGGCAAGCGGTGTCAGTATGTTGTTATTCACCTATTACCACATCCCCAATGCGTTAATCATTGCAACCGGCGTAGGTATGGTCGCAGGGTTTATGGCTGAATCGTTCCCGACACGGAGGACGGCAACATGAGTTACTGGTTAATCATCGTCGCCATGGCGCTGATCACCTTCTCAGTACGTTATCTGCTGATGGCGCGGAGTATTCCTGTGCGCATTGGGCCGCGATTGCAACGACTCCTGACCTACTCTGCACCGGCTGTTCTAACCGCGCTATGGGTACCGATTGTCTTCTTTCCCGAGGATCAGCTGGCTATCTCTACCACCAATCCTTATTTACTCGGCGCCTTGGTCGCTATCGGTTTAGCCTGTACCCGTCTATCGACCTTATTAGTGGTCGGGCTATCGATTGGTTTTTTCGTTACCCTTCAGCTTTGGGTGTTGAGATAAATAGCGACGATAAGCCAGTCAGTGCGATGTCACTATAGCAAGAGGCAGGGTCATCACCCTGCCTCTTTAATCTATTTGGTTGCTGGCCCCAGAGGCCAATAAGTTGATAGCTTATTGAATAACAGTGGGTTATGCCGTTTCCTGCGCCCTTTGTTGTACGCGAGAAACATGGACTAGGCCCATCAATTTGATACTCGGTTTGAGTAACAGTTGCGCACTCCCTACGATAAACAGCCAAGTCCCGCTTTCCATTAACGCATCGTTGAGAAAAAAGAAGCTACCGATCAAAAACCAAATCGCAATGAGCAAATCATTAAATGCCCCCAACGCTTCATAGCGACGCTGGATCACTAAGTGCTTATTACCAATATCAATATCCAGCTCAGGGCCATTGCGCTGTATCATCTTGCCTCCTCTGGACCTTGGTATTAACAATGAATAGCCAAATCATGGCATTAACAATCAAGGTGTTGCCGTTTAATGCCCAGCATGGTTCTCACCATGTTGACCACAAACGTGACCGCACTCAATCCTAAAAACAACCAAGCTAGCGGGATGAATGCGAAAGGTTCGTTGAGACTGCCGTTAGCAGCAACATGTGGCGTGGAAAGGTTGAAGGCGAGCAGGCAACCCGTGCCGATGAGGAAGAGGATAAACGAGGTACGAAAATGTCGCAGTAGGGTTAACATAAAACCTATATTCGTTGCTTCAGTACTCTCTGAGACTGACCACAACACTAAAAGTTCCATGTCTCTCACATTTTTTTCAAAAAAACCGCTACCTTGCATGATGCGTAGGTAGCGGCCGATTCATTTAGCGTGTTGGTTGTGCGCCCTTCAAAGCTTGTACGTCGACACCTTGTCGCTCAGCTGTGTCGCTTGGTTACGCAGGTTGTCCGCCTCTTGCGAGGTATCGTTGGCACTGCTTACAAGGTGCCCAGAGACATCTTTGATGGATGTGATGTTTTGTGTGATCTCACTCGTCACATGGGTTTGCTCTTCTGCCGCTGTCGCGATCTGCGTCGCCATATCACTGATCTGATTGACCGCTGCATCAATTTCACTCAACGCGGCAGTGGCTTTATCCACATCAGAAACAGAATCACCTGCCAACGCTGAGCTGCTCTCCATGGTCGATACCGCGCTTGCCGTCGTCGTTTGCAACGTCTCAATCGTGGATTTAATTTCTTCTGTCGAGGCATGCGTTCGCTGCGACAAAATACGTACCTCATCCGCGACCACGGCAAAGCCTCGTCCTTGCTCACCTGCGCGGGCTGCCTCAATGGCTGCGTTTAGCGCAAGTAAGTTGGTTTGCTCAGCAATTCCTTGAATCGTCGATAGTACCGTCGAAATCTCCTGCGAGTGCTTATCTAGCTCGGCAACGATAGTGCTAGCCTGTTTCAGCTCATCCGACAAACGGGTGATCGATGTTTTGGTATTTTCGACCACCGCACGTCCGTTATCGGTACTAGCGGTCGATTCTTGCGCCGTATTCGCGGTATGTTCAGCATGAGAGGCGATCTCTTGTGTCGCAGACGCCAACTCGGTGACGGCGGTTGCTACCATGGTCACTTCTTGCTGCTGCTGATTAATATCATCCACGTTGCGGCGCGCACGTTCCGTACTGCTATCCGATTGTGATGTCAGCTGTTGTGCTTGCTCGCGAATGTGGCTAATCAACTGATGCATACTGCCAACAAAGGTGTTGAAGTTTTTCGCCAGTTGCCCCACTTCATCTTCACTTTCAACGTCAATACGTTGAGTGAGATCGCCACTACCATGAGCAATTTGCTCGAGGGCATTAGAGACATTGGTCAGCGGTCTAAATAGAATATTCACCAGTAGATTAAAGAGCAGCGTACACGCAATCACCACGGCAATTGTTACTGCAATTTGCCCCCACACCGCATCAAACAATGGCGCGACTAAGGAGTCATAGTTAATAACGGTGACAGTGATTAATCCAGTATCTTTAATGGGTTTGGCATATACCACACTTTCTGCCCCGCCCACGTCGGCCATCACACTCTCACCCGAATTCATGGCAGACTTCACCGTGCTGAAAGACAAGCCTAGCTGATTAATTGGCTCGTTAAGTAGCTCGGTATTGGCGTGAGTAAAAATATTGCCTTCGCTGTTGGCGATAAACATATAGCCATTACCTGGCAAGATCACCTTCTCGAGACCTTCGATAATGTCGCCAATTTCAACATCCGCCCCAAGCACCAAGGTATCGCCGTTGAACTGGAGCGCTTTACCTAACGACACCACATTAGCGCCGGTTGCCGCAGCAACCGTCGGATTATCCATAAACACGCTCGACGGGTCCGCTTTGGCGTTGATATACCAACCCCACTTGCGCGGATCGTCATTACCCGGCGGTAGCACAACACCATTTGCGTTATCCTGACTGCCATCTGGGTAGGCAAGAAAAACATTGTCAAAGTCACCTGCATCACGTACTTGCTTGAGATGAGTGACCATATTGTTCTCATCGGCCTCACTGGTCAGTGAGGTCATCGCACGCTCTTTTGAAGCAACCCAGTCAGACACATATTGATTGTATGATGCCGTGGTACTTTCCAATCGCTGTGCCACTTCGGTGTCCAGCCGGGAGAGTGATGCGCGAAACGATAACGCTTCAACGAGCAAACCACCGATAATGATGGCTACACTTGCCGACAGCGCGAGCTTGTGTTTGAGGGAGAGTTTTTTAAACATAACGGCCTTGTTTGTCTGTCATAATGTTTTAATAATGATTTTTAGTAAAACAGCGTTCTTTGCCACCCGCAAAATAAGCGCCATACAACTGATAGGTATATCACAACAATGGTGCAAGACAATTACTCAAACTGTTGTCAGAAGGCGATAAATTGACCAATTTCATGCAACATACCTGAGTTCTAGCCTCGAGACCATCGCTTGTCTACTCCAAGGCTAGCAGCCCAATTAGCACACATACTGCGCCAGATCAGAGAAATGTAACAAACCCAAAACCAAGGGAAGTGACTTAAGTATCAATCACTCGCCCTCTCCTCGCAACTTTGAAAGTCCTAAACTACGCTTTAACTAACTGAGATAAACGCGAATAGGGGCAAAGTGAATGGACTTGTTTGCAGATCAACGCGACGGCGCATCTCCCAAGTCTAATGAGACCAATTCAGCATCTGATGCAGCGCCATGGCGGATACTGCTGATTGATGACGATGATCTGATGCATGAGGTAACACGGCTCGCGCTAACGGGGTTCACGTTTCAAGGACGCCCTTTAGAGATATTGTCTGCCCTCTCTGGGCAGGAAGCGCGAGAAGTGTTGGAAAAAGAGTCAGATATCGCGTTGGCACTCGTAGATGTGGTAATGGAAACCGAGCACGCAGGTTTGGATTTGGTACGGCATATTCGAGATGAAATGAATAACCACCTGATCCGCTTAGTATTGCGCACCGGACAAGCCGGACAAGCACCGGAAGATCGGGTGATCCGTGAATATGATATTGACGACTACAAAGAGAAAACGGAGCTCACCACACAAAAACTCAAAACCCTATTATACTCAATGCTGCGTTCTTACCGCGATCTCTGCATGATTGAAGAGCAGAAAGAAGGGTTGCGGCGTGTGATTGAAGCATCGGCCAACGTGCAAAACACCACCAATCTTCAACACTACGCCACCGCGGTGCTCGAGCAGCTCACATCCCTTCTCTATATCCACGACTCTGCGTTTTATTGTGTGGTTCAACCTCGCCCGGGAGCAGAAGAATCCCGCGCACTCACCCTGGCGGCGACCGGGGAGTATGTAAACTGCTACACCGAATGCGCCTTTGATAAACTCCCTAGCAATGTTTCAAACCGTTGCAAGCAAGCGCTTGAAGCACAGAAAAACATCCAATTCGACGACGGATTTGTGCTTTTCCACCGCGATGATGAAGATGTCGAGTTTTTGCTGTATGTCAATCATGACAAAGCCCTATCAGAGCTCGATCAGCACTTGCTAAAAATTTACATGCAAAACATTGGCCTGACGTTTGAGAACTTAAGCCTAATGGTCGATTTGCGTGAGACCTCCAAAGAGCTGGTTTACAACTTGGCAAACGCGGTGGAAGCGAGGAGTAAAGAAACCGGAGCGCATGTACAACGGGTATCTT
Source organism: Salinivibrio sp. VYel1 (assembly GCF_009377945.1). Lineage (NCBI taxonomy): Bacteria > Pseudomonadati > Pseudomonadota > Gammaproteobacteria > Vibrionales > Vibrionaceae > Salinivibrio > Salinivibrio sp. VYel1. Next base: position 184,706 of record NZ_RSAM01000005.1, read on the forward strand.
TATTCTGTGAAAAGTTAGGGCAGCTCTATGGTTTGGACGAACACAAAACCATGCTGCTTAAACATGGCTCTCCCCTCCATGATGTCGGTAAAGTCGCTATCCCAGACGCGATTTTACACAAGCCGGGCAAGCTCGATGCGGAGGAATGGGAGACGATGAAAAAGCATGTCGAGTATGGGGTAGAAATTCTGAGCCATTCCAAACGACGCCTTATCATAGAGGCTAAAGAGATTGCAGCCACCCATCACGAAAAATGGGACGGAACAGGCTACCCCAATCAGCTCGCCGGCGAGGCCATTCCGATCAGTGGTCGAATTTCAGCATTAGCAGATGTATTCGATGCCCTAGGTTCGAAGCGCTCGTACAAAAAAGCGTGGACGGATGATGACATCCGCCACGAGCTCGTGGCTCAACGTGGCAAGCATTTCGAGCCCAAGCTGGTCGACCTACTGCTCGAGCATTGGGACGACTTTATTGCTATCCGCGCCGCGTATCCAGATTAAGTAGAACAGTGACGCCTTGAGTCTTAATCACGATATATAACAGATCAAACTGTCTATGAGCCGAAGCCACAAATTTGATCACAGCATCCGTAACCCGTTCTTCAGCTTAGTAGGAAGACGGATTTTGTTGATCATGATTTTGCTCAGTGGCTTTTTTACCATTCTCACCACCTTGCTACAAACCTATTGGGATTACGATGAAGCGTTCGATCTGGTGGACAGCCGACACTACGAAATTGAACACATTCATGCCGACTTACTCGCCAGCTCACTCTGGATTTATGACTTAACCAGTGTCCAAGAGCGCATTGATGGGTTAATCAACTTGCCACATGTTGATTATTTAGCCGTGCGCTCAGAGAACTATCTCTTTGAAGCGGGATCCCCCCTAGACGTGAGTAAAATGGTCAATGAGTATCCGCTCCAGTATGACGACCCCGATACGGGGAAAATCCAACGGATTGGTACTATCTACGTCGAGTCCAACACGAACGCTATCTATAATGATCTGATACAACACTTTTTTATCACACTGCTATTGAACGCAATAAAAACGCTCCTCGTGTGCTACCTCATTTTGTTGGTGTTTCACCATACCGTCAGCCAACGCGTGTTTACAGTGGCGCAGTTTTTACGTCAGTACAATCCGCTTGATCCCAACGAGGAAAAGCTGACCTTGCCCCGCAAACGCTACATCATGGAAAAAGAAGACGAGCTCGACTGGCTAGCAGCCGAAACCAATAAAATCACCCAGAATATGTCCACGCTCTATCGCAATATTATGCTAGAACGGGAGCGCTTGTCTGACTTTACCCATGTCTCTTCAGACTGGCTGTGGGAAACCGATGCCGATCTCAAGCTGACCTTTTGCTCCGATCCGATGCGGTTGGCGTTTGACCTTAATCCCAACCAGTATCCGCACCTTGACAAGTTGCTTTCTGCTGTCGGTTGTCACCAATTCATGGCCAATCTTCATCGACAGCAGGACTTTTCGATGTGTGAGGAAATCGTACCCGTTGAGGGTGAAAGCCGGTATTTTGTCTTTCAGGCGCTTGCCCATCACGGTATTGATGGTTTTCGCGGTTTCAGAGGCACGGGCATCGATATCACCGCGCTGAAAACGGCCCTGTTTGAACTGGAAACATTAAACCATAACCTAGAAGAAACCGTTGATGAGCGAACCCGTGAACTCCAAGAGAGTATGGAGCACTTAAAAGCGGCACAAGAACAGTTGGTCGAGTCGGAAAAGCTCGCGGCACTGGGTAGTCTAGTGGCAGGTGTTGCGCATGAGGTCAACACCCCTTTAGGCATCGCCGTCACCGCATCATCCGTGATTAAAGATATCACCCAGACGCTCAATCAAGCGTTTGAGGAACAAACGTTGACCAGCACGCAGTTTGCTTCATTGATTAAACAAGTGAATGACAGCGTGATCATGCTTGAGAACAACCTCAAGCGTGCGACCCACCTTATTCGTGACTTTAAACAGACCGCGGTTGATCAAGTCTCAGAAGCGCTCACCGAATTTGATGTCAAACAGACAATAGACGCACTCGTCGCCAGCTTACACCCAGAAACCCGTAAAATCCCGGTGACTCCCGAGGTCAGTGGCGAGCCTGACATACTCATGTATAGCTTACCCGGCGTCATCACCCAGGTCGTCTCTAACCTCGTGATGAATAGCATCAACCATGCCTTTGACGAGACCGATAACCCTAAAATAACGATCGAATTTGAAAGACAAGGAGACCACCTTTATCTCTGTTACCAAGATAATGGTTGCGGTGTCGAGCAATCCCTTCACCATCGAATCTTTGAACCGTTTTATACCAGTAAACGCGGGCGAGGAGGCTCAGGGCTTGGCCTCAATCTGGTCTTTAACCTCGTCAAACAAAAGCTAGGCGGCGAGCTGCAATTTGAATCAGCACCCGGGCAAGGCGTGAAGTTTATGTTTCTGATCCCCCTAAGCTTATCAAGCCAAATAGCCCGCTACGCGAGTGAAAGCAAAGAGTAAGGTGATACGCATATAATGGAAAAGCTAGAGAGGTTTGAACAAGGTCTCAAGCACCCACTTTTTAGTATTGTTGGCCGCCGAATCATTCTGCTGATGGTCCTACTCAGTGGTTTTTTTACCATATTAACCACGCTACTACAGCTATCATGGGATTACGAGGAAGCCTTTGACCATGTTGACCGCCGCCATGCGGAAATTCAAAACGTCCACGCCGACTTAATTGCGTCGTCTTTATGGGTGTTTGACCTTGTGAGTGCGCAAAATCGACTGGATGGCCTGGTCAACCTTCCCTATATCGACTATCTCTCGATTGAGTTTGATGGCGTGGTGTTGGATGCAGGAAAACCACTTTCCAGCAGTAATGTGGTCAGCCAGACGGAGCTCATTTATTTCCACCCCGACACCAATCGCCGCATTAATTTGGGTACCTTACGCGTCGAATCTGACGCGCAAAAAATCTATGACCTCTTGTTACAGCAATTTCTCGTTACGCTCGTTTTGAACGGGATAAAAACCCTGATTGTCTGCTCGCTGATTTTATGGGTCTTCCACCAAAGCGTCAGCCAACGTGTATTTGCTATCACCAAGCACTTGGCTAGCTTTGATCCTCTCGAACCTGTCCACGAACCTTTGCGGTTGAAACATCGTAAGTTCATTATGGAAAAAAGTGATGAACTCGATTGGTTGGCGGACGAAACCAATAAAATCACCTTGCGGATGACGAGCCTCTATAGGAATATCGCCTTAGAACAGGCGCGGTTATCTGATTTCACTAACGCCGCTTCAGATTGGTTATGGGAGACCGATGCCACGCAGCGACTGACATTTTGCTCTGAAGCGATGCAAGCGGCGCTCGCGATTTCGATTGAAAATAACCCCAAAATAAAGTCAGTACCCGCCCTGAGTCACTGCACATCATTGTTAAACTGTTTGGACACATACGATGATTTCACCATGTGTGAAGAAAAAATCACCTTGGGGAAACACACCTACTACTTTGTATTCCAAGGGATAGCACATTTCACCAAACACGGCTTCACGGGCTTTCGCGGAACCGCGATTGATATCACCGAGCTTAAAACGACCCAGTTGGAACTCGAGCAACTGAACCAGAGTTTAGAAGCGACCGTTGAAGCACGAACCCAGGATCTCGCGCAGAGTATGGAAAACCTTAAAGCCGCGCAAAATCAACTGGTAGAATCCGAAAAGCTCGCCGCGTTGGGTAGCTTGGTAGCGGGCGTTGCCCACGAGGTGAACACGCCCCTAGGTATCGCGGTAACGGCTAATTCAGTGATCAAAGACGCGGTTTCCACACTCAACCGCGCATTCGAGCAAAAAACCTTGACCAGTGAGCAGTATGCCACCGTGATGAAGCAGGTCACGGATGGCACGCATATGCTAGAAAACAACCTCAATCGTGCCGCACGATTAATTCGGGATTTCAAACAAACAGCGGTCGACCAAGTCTCTGAAAATCTGAGCCAATTCCGTCCCGTACAAACACTTGAAGCATTAATGGGAAGTTTGCGCCCCGAAACCAAGAAAGTACCGGTTGTGCCTATCGTCGAGGGCGACGCTAAGCTTGTTATGAGCAGCCTGCCCGGAGTACTTACCCAGGTTATTTCCAACTTGGTGATAAACAGTGTCCGCCATGCCTTTGACACGGTTAATGATCCTCGTATTCACATTCGTATTGCCGATAAAGGTGAGATCGTGGAAATCCGCTATACCGATAATGGTGTCGGGGTTGCGCCCGAACTTCACCAACGTATTTTTGAGCCCTTCTACACCAGTTCACGCGGCAAAGGGGGGTCGGGACTCGGCCTCAATCTCGTTTTCAATCTGGTGCACCAAAAACTGCAAGGAAAACTTCATTTCGATTCCAATATCAATCAGGGGGTTACCGTCGTGCTCAGCCTGCCTAAGTTTTTGACAGAAACATCTGCGCCACAAACTGAAAGTTCTACCGAGTAGTCCCTGTCTATTCACACAGGCGCACAACAAAGGATAAAACGATGCAATGGTTAACAAAGTGGTTTCGTTCCGATGTGGATAGCGTTCAAACACAACGCTTGTTCCAAAGCCTATTAACACTGGCGTGGACCGTTGAGGCAAAAGATCCCTACACAGGCGGCCATCTTTGGCGGGTTTCTCAGTTTGCATCAGCGGTCGCACAAGCAGAAAGGTGGTCGAAAGAAGAGCGCGCCATCGTGACCTTAGGTGGCTTTTTGCATGATTTAGGTAAAGTCAGTGTGCCTGATGCCATCTTAAAGAAAACGGATAAACTGACCGATGACGAGTTTGCCATCATTCAAAGTCACCCCAATGAGGGGCTATATATTTTGGAGGGCCATCCATTAGGGCCAATCGTGCGCAACGCCGTCGGGTTGCACCACGAGCGTGTCGATGGCCGAGGATATCCCAACAAATTATCCGGTGATGCCATTCCTGCAGAGGCCAAGCTTATCGCGATTTGTGATGCCTTTGATGCTATGACCAGTAAACGGCCCTACCGACAAGCCATGCCCAAACAAAAAGCCATTGGTATTGTTGAAGAAAACCTTGGCAGTCAGTTTGACGCATCTCTCGGTCAGCGGTTTGTTAACCTAGCCAAAGCGGGCGAATTTGACGCCATTATTGCGCATACCGATGAAGGGATCCCGCTGCATCACTGCCCGACATGCGGCCCGACGATCACTCGTTATCGTGATGATGCGCCAGGGCAACTTCTGCATTGCCCACTTTGCTTACAGCAAGCAAAACTGGTCATCACAGACAACACATACAATCTAGAGCCCACCGGTGTCCAGCTTCCTGCCTCACAACAACGACGAAGACCTGATACGGGCCTGATTAAACGCGTTATCCAACAGACGGTTTCCACCATCCCCACGCAGGCGCTGCTTGAACGTGCTGAGGGTGCCGTTAAATGAAACGGCTCTTTAGTACGTTAATTCAACCCAGCGTAGCCATTAATGCACTCAAAATCGCATTAGTGGTCGGCACTGTACTCAATGTTATTAATCAGGGGGAGGCTATTTGGGGCGAGGCAGACTTGCGTATAGGTCACGCACTGCTCAACTATTTAGTGCCTTATTGCGTTGCCAGCTATAGTGCTGCTAAACATCAGCTAGACAAACAAAAACAATAAAGAGCCAGCACAAGACTGGCTCTTGTCGTTAACGCGTACATGGGGAGTTAGACAAGCGCCGCGTCTTTTTCCGGTGCCGGAGTATGGTCAGGCAGATAGCGGTAGTATTCCGCATCTTTCGCTGGTGAAAGCGTGTGCCCCATGATCATGTCCGCTGCTTTTTCCGCCACCATAATCGTCGGCGCGTACAAGTTGCCATTGGTGATCGCGGGGAACACGGAGGCATCGACCACACGCAGGTTATTGACGCCATGTACCTTGAGTGACTCATCGACCACCGCCATTTCGTCGCTCGCCAAGCCCATTTTACAGGTACAGCTTGGGTGATAAGCACTTTCCCCTTCGCGTGCCACAAAATCGAGGATCTCCTGATCTGTTTGCGCCGCGCTCCCGGGCGAGAGTTCTTTGCCACGTAGATGATCAAAGGCCGGCTGGGCGATAATATCTCGCGACACGCGTATCGCTTCGACCCACTCTTTACGCTCTTGTGGCGTGGAGAGATAGTTAAAGAAGATCTCTGGCTTCTCATCCGGGTTCGTGCTGCGAATTTTAACATGGCCACGCACATCGGTATTCATTGGTCCGACATGCAACTGGAAACCATGTCCTTTGTTCGGTGCCGAGCCATCATAACGGATCGCCAGTGGCAAAAAGTGGAACTGCAAGTTCGGATATGCCACCTCATCATTACCTCGCACAAAGCCACCCGCTTCAAAGTGGTTGGTGGCCGCCGCGCCTTTACGACGGAATAGCCAATCAAAACCAATTTTCGGTTGATTGTGGAACTTAAGCGCGGGATACATGCTGACCGGTTCTTTACATTCATACTGCACGTAGAGTTCAAGATGGTCTTGCAAGTTCTCTCCCACCCCAGGCAAATGATGAACAGGCTTAACACCCAAATTTTTCAACATGGTCTCATCGCCAATGCCTGAAAGCTGCAATAGCTTCGGTGAGTTGATTGCACCACCACAGCTGATGATTTCGGCGCCATACGCGGTTTTCGTCCGTCCCCATTTACGGTATTCCACACCCATCGCGGTTTTGTTTTCGAACAGCACTTTGTCTGTTGTCGCGCCGGTGATCACCGTAAGGTTCTTACGGTTCATCACCGGGTGTAAGTACGCCCTAGCCGCGCTGTGGCGACGACCTCGATAGATATTTTGATCGAAAATACCAAAGCCTTCTTGCTGGTAACCGTTCACATCGTCCGTCAACGGATAACCCGCTTGCTGCGTCGCATCAAAAAAAGCACTGAACAAAGGGTTATCACAGTTCGCGGTGGTGATGGCCAGCGGGCCATTATTACCGTGATAATCATTTTGACCGGCCAAACGTGTTTCGCATTTACGGAAATACGGTAAACAATGGGCATAATCCCACGTTTTAAGTCCATGTTCGTTGGCCCACTTTTCATAATCCAACGCGTTGCCGCGAATATAAATCATGCCATTAATGCTACTACTACCACCGAGCACTTTACCGCGAGGCTGTGCAATACGACGATTGTGCATATTTGGCTCGGGCTCAGATTCATACAGCCAGTTGTATGTGCTATCGGTAAGCAAATAAGTTAATGCGGCAGGCATGTGGATGCGAAAATCCAACCGATAGTCTGGCCGCCCTGCCTCGAGTAGCAATACGTTGTTATCTGGGTTAGCACTTAGACGGTTCGCCAGAACACAGCCTGCCGAGCCTGCACCGACAATGATATAGTCGTAATTTTGTTGCTGTCCCATAAAACCTCCAAATTTTTTCCTTCCCGTGTGCAGGGCATTAGCCCGGAACAGTCGCAACACAGGTAATGGGTATGATTGTGTAGAGGTTTCCTTTTTGAAATTTTTATAATTAGCTTGATGTTTGTTCATCAATGCATTGTTGTAGCAACCGATAATGGTGGCTAATCGTTGCCTGCGCCTTAAACGGCTCGGCAGCGATAATGTGGTTAACGGTCTGTTGCCAGTTTTCCACGGTTTGGCGACGATATTTTGCCGCCTGATAAAGGGCGTAATCGTGCGAACTAAACCCTTGCTGAATAGCATGCATCACCCATTCAAAAATCGGGTTGCCTGACATCGCAGCAATCAGCAGGTTCAGTGCGCGATCGAGCTCTCCTAAGCGATCCAAATCCGGGGTCTTTTCAGCGGCGAGTGCCGCAAGCTCTGTGACGCTTTCACTGAGCTGTTGTTTTTGCGAGTCGGTACCACGGCTAATGGCGAGCAACACCAGGCTTTGATCAACGGTTTCACGAAACTCCGCCACCTTGTCTGCTTGTACATGGCTTTGCTTGAGAAAAAGCGCCAGTGATTCACTAATGTTATGCACATCAACCTGACGTACTACCGCACCACCTTTTTGGCCTTTACGGATTTCAATCAAGCCTTTTTGCTTGAGTGACTGAATGGCTTCTCGCACCACACCACGGCCAGTACCAAATTGTTGCTGCAGTTCACGCTCACTGGGCAATTTATCCCCCGGCTTTAACGCCTCAGACAAAATCGCCGACTCGATTTGCAATGCTACATCTTCACTCGCTCGGCCCATTTGGACCGGGTGAAACAGGCTACTGGTGGATGTCGTCATGGTTACCCCTTTGATTTGGTAGTACCAAACTAGCAATTTTTGCACTATAAAGTCAAATACCCTCTAGCGACTCTTCTTTTGGTACGACCATTAAATATCATCGGAAAGGACACTATAGTATTGATATAATTTATAAAAACAAAAAATCCCGCTTGGTTTTCACCGAAGCGGGATTTTTACATGATATAAACGGCAACTAACTTTGGTAAACCATTCGCCACTCTCGTTCACCCGTATGGGGATCGGTTTGCTCGCGGTCGACCACAAATCCATGACGCTGATAAAAGGCATAACTAGCTTTGTTTTTCTGGTAAACGGTCAAATCAATGACGGTTTTTTGTTGCTTAGCATGCATCAACAACTGGCTGCCCACACCTTGTCCCTGCTTGTTAGGTGACACAAAAATCGCCGCTAATGTATGGTCATGAAGCGCATAAAAACCCTCAATAAGCCCTTCTCGCTCAGCGACCCATACTTCCGCCATCGGTAAATCGGCTGATCGCATCGCCTCGCGCTGTTGGTACCAAAAGTCCTCGCTGATAAAGTCATGCGCGGTTAATGACGCGTTTAACCAGATATCAAGCACGACATCTGTGTCCGCTGGTCGCATACGACGTAAACGAAGTGACGTCTCGGAAGTCGATACCATGGTTCCTCCTGATTATCGGCCTGACAGCAGTGCAGGGTTGATCACGAGATTCCTTACACCGTGGGCATGATGCTCATCAAATACATTCGCGTGGCACCAGCGCTGCACACTAGCAATATCAACTTTCTTGACGTGTGGACGGACACGCCATGTGACTTGGAAAGGAGAGCCTTTGTGCGAATAGATTTTGATCAACTAAGCAGTTTGGTCATAAAGTGTAAGGCGTGATTCAACGGGTAGTCATCCAATGTCATCTGACATTGATAGCCATGCTTTTCATAGAAAGGTTTAGCTTGGAAGCTTAAGGTATCAACGAACGCCATTTTACAGCCCATCTCCTTGGCGTACTCTTCCAAGTTACTCAATAAGTGGCTCCCCACGTGGCGATGGCGGAAGGCATCATCGACCCAAAGGTATTTAATCAATAGCCATTGCCCCCACGTGTTGGCCACCACGCCACCGATACGTTCATCGTTATCATTGTACGCATAGCCGGCAAGAGAGCCTTCAGGAAGGCCAGCCAAAAAAGGGGCGTTGCTTTGCTGTAGCTGCTGTTGAATGGCAGCGACATCGTCGTCACTCGGGCTCGCATCCATGCGGTATTTCATTGGCTTAGCTATCCATACTGTTCAACACACGGCATATTATGCCCTGTGTAGTAGGGACAATCTGTGCCCATGCGCACCCTATTGCCGCTTACTCGCGCTCTATTGGCTTCGCAGCCACAGAACACTGAGTGGTGACTGTAAGTTTGGGCCAATGTGTTAACCATTGTTTATCATCAAGGCGCTGCTGAAACACTTGCCATGGGCGGGCAGGATTATGGCTAAGCTTCAATTCAAACAAAGATTGAACCCCAAAGGCAGCGATGACTTCGCAGCGTTGGTTCATATCAAGGCGAACAGCAATCGCGGTTTCTTTCTCTGGCCAAAAGCGCATCGCATCTAGCGTACTCGCGTAAGGAGGATCTTGGTGCTTCTCGTGCATTCGCGCCTGGTTACGTACCTGCCAAGTCATTTCTGGCATGGTCTTTTGCAGTAGCTGCTCTAAATATTGTTCGCGTTCTGTACTGGTATCTTCAGGATCATAGAAGACAACATCAATATCGTTAAGTGTACTCGACGAGTACTTGTGAAGCGCATCCCACACCAAATTACGAATAAATCCAGCGGCAATATAACACTGAGGGAGGTTTAAGGCTTGAACACAGCGAAGTGCACGCATCCTAACAGGATCTGCCTCAATCAAGTCAATCAAGGCGCGTCGGTATGTCTTCTGGCATAAAAAGAACTGGTGCTGATGACGTTTACGGATCCGACGACGCTTCATGGGTTAACCACCGCGGCGGATGTCTTCAAATATTTCACGTGATACATGGTAGTTGTACTGCCTGGCAATCTTCTGGGCAAAAAACAGCTGTGGTAATTCAAATAGCACTAAACCCGCCAAAATCAAACCAAAATAAGGCTGATTCAGTACTAAGCCGATAATGGCGATAACCAACAGCGTACATTCTACGACAAACAACCCATACTTTCGCAAGTAAAGATGATGTATCCCCCCTAAGAATCCCCAATTCAGCGCCGCGTAAGTATCGGGATCTTTAAGCTGTCTTGATTGCTCGGCAAAAAAGCGTTTTTTCTGGCTTTGAGTTAAGCCATTTACCTGTTGCTTAAGTTCGACCTCTTGTGCTTCTAGCGCTTCTATTGGTTGGGTAAAACGCATTAAGGCACCTCATCGTAAATTTTTTCTAGCGCATTGGGGTTATTGCAGCGGCGAATGCGCGCCAAACCAAGTTGCCAGCCACGGATTGCGCCGTATTTTTCGATGGCTTGGCGTGTATACTCCGAGCACGTCGGCTCGAAGTTACACTCAATATTAAACAGTTTCTTTGATCCACCTTTTGCTTGGTAACGATGGATCAACGTAAGCGACAAATACTTAAGCATTAGCGACCTAGGGTGACAATCACGGCCTCACGCTGCCAAAACAGCATGTAACGTTTCTTTTCGATCACTTGAAAAACAACCTGCCAGCCATCTTGCGCGTATTGATTGAGTTCGGCTTCGAGGCGTTGCAACGGCAAGCCACTTGAGCCCAGTAGCAAGGTGCCGCAGCCACCTTCAACAATATGAACGACTTTATACTCGGTAAACTTACTCATCTTTTATCCTCAAACTCACAACAACATAACCAAGTGTGGTCATCGTTGAACACCCCTGCCAAAAAACCGGCACATTTTGTAAGAATTTTTTTGTTTGTTCAAAAACTTATTATTAAAGGTGTATTTTTTTGAAGCCAGTTCACGCGAATTACTCATTGTCTTGCTATTCAAGCAAAGAGTTACGTTTCGCAGTTAGCACATGGTCTTGCCAACGGCCGTTGATTTTGAGGTAACGGCGAGCATAGCCTTCGCGCTCAAACCCCAGCTTGGTAAGTAGCCGCTCACTGCGCATATTATCGGGAATATAGTTGGCCATCACACGGTGCAACCCAACCTGCTCAAACACAAAACGGATGCCTGCTTGGATGGCTTCGTGCATTTAGCCCTGGCCTTGATAATGCTTGTCAGCGGAATAACCTAACAGACACGCTTGAAAGGCGCCGTGAATCACGTTGGTGAAATTGCACACCCCTATCACATCGTCCCGTTCATGATGCAAAATCACAAACTTGAAGGCTTGCTGCTGTTGAAACAAGTCTTTCGCCTCTTGCAGCGCGCGCTGCCAATAGTCTTCGCGGTAAAATGCGGCAGGACGTATGGGCTCCCATGGGGAAAGGTGAGCACGATTTCGCTGATAAAACTGCGCCATCAGGTCGGCTTTTTCTGGGGGAAGTAAAACTAATCTCGTCCTTGGCGTGCTTAGCACTTGGGCCTCCTTGCATCGATTGGCGCGACGGACAGTACTAAATTCTATAAAAAATGCCGCCTTGGAGGCGGCATCAGAGACTACCAGATATTCACCCGCTGATCTTCGGGTAAATACATGCCATCCCCTTCTTTAATATCAAAGGCTTCATAGAACGCAGGCACATTACGCGGCGCACCCAGCACTCGATACTTTGGTGGCGCATGCGGGCCCAGTGACACGCGCTCACGCAGCGCATCTTCACGCATTTTCATTTTCCATATCTGCCCCCAGCTGAGGAAGAATCGCTGCTCGCCGGTATACCCGTCCATCACAGGAGACGGTTCACCGTGCAACGATTTTTGATAGGCGCGGAAGGCGGTAGTCAAACCGACTAAATCACCAATGTTCTCACCCAAGGACACTTTGCCGTCAATGAACAAGCCCGGCAAAGGCTCAAACTGGCTAAATTGCTCAGCGAGCTTTTGGGTGCGAGCATCAAAGCGCGCGCGATCCTCATCTGTCCACCAATTTGCAAGGTTACCATCCCCATCATAACGCGAGCCCTGATCATCAAAACCGTGTCCCATTTCATGACCAATCACTGCACCGATGCCGCCATAGTTCACGGCGTCATCCGCATTCATGTCAAAAAACGGCGGTTGTAAGATGCCGGCGGGGAACACAATCTCGTTGGCGGTTGGGCTGTAATAGGCGTTGACCGTTTGCGGGGTCATGCCCCACTCTTTACGGTCAACGGGCGCACCAATCCGCGACAGCATATCTTGATAGCCCCAGCGTGCGGCACGTTTGCTGTTACCAATCAAGTCATCGGCGTTGATGGTCAGCGCGCTGTAATCTTCCCATTGCTCTGGATAGCCGATTTTGGGCGTGAATTTACTCAGCTTATCCAATGCTTTCGCTTTGGTTTCATCGCTCATCCACGCCAATGATTCAATCGAGTCTTTAAACGCAGCACGCAGGTTATCAATCATGGTTTCCATACGCGCTTTGGCTTGCGGTGGAAAGTAGCGCGCGACATATTCTTGGCCGAGCGCTTCACCCAACACCCCTTCGGTGGCTTGTACGCCCCGCTTCCAGCGGTCACGCTGTTCAGGAATACCATTGAGGGTTTTGGAGTAGAACGCAAATTGACGTTCAACCAGCTCATGGTTAAGGCGCGGTGCAAAGGCATTGAGGGTACGAATGGTGAGATAATCTTGCCACGCTTGCAGACTGGTTTGCTCAAACACCTGCCCTAGCGCCTCAAAATAAGATGGCATGCGCACCACAACCTCACCGGCTTTGTCGATACCCGCGCGTTTGGCAAAACGTGCATAATCAAACCCGCCCATCAACTGGTTGAGCGCCTCAATCGGCATTTTGTTATAGGTTGCTTGCGCGTCACGGCGTTTAGCGCGTGTCCAGTGGTGTTCTGCCAGCGTTTTTTCTAACTGATAAATACGGGCAGCGCGTTGCTTGGCCTGATCGTAACCCGCTAAGCGCAGCATGTCTTCGAGATAGCGTTTATAAGCGGTGCGGATACGCTCAGCATCCTCGGTGTCGCGGAAATAATAGTCTCTATCCGGCAACCCCAACCCGCTTTGGCTCAGATACAGGGCGTTATAGTCCGGATTTTTCGCATCGGCCCACGCATAAAAACTAAACGGGATCCCAACGCCAACTTGTCGCAAATCGGCCATCGCGTAAATCAACGCAGGCTTCGAGGAAATCGCGGCAATACGATCGAGCTCAGGTTTGATTGGCGTCACCCCTAGGGCATCGATTTTATCTTGGTCCATATAGCTAAGATAAAAATCACGCAGCTTTTGCTCGTTGGAGCCAGGCTTGAGATCATCACGCGCCACCAGCTCATCAATGATGCTTTTTAGACGCTTTTCATTTTCTTCAGCCAAGATACGGAACGCACCATAGCTGGACATATCGCTGGGGATTTGGGTTTGGTCGTACCAAGTGCCATTGACGTGACGAAACAAGTTATCTTGCGGGCGAACCGAACGATCAAAGCCTTGTAGATACAGACCTGATTCGCGCTGCACTTCAGCGTGTGTGGTGTCAGCAGCGTACACCTGGCCAGGCACCAAGCTCATTACACCTAGTGCAAGCGCGACCCCCATCGCGGCGCGTTTTAATCGCACTCGATTGACTGTTTTTTTGTTCATCATTCGTTTACCTAATTCCTTCCATAACATGGCTCAAGCGACGTAATCTTGTCGATTCCCGAAAAGACATGCGCTGTTCACGACATAAGGTCTCGATAGAGCACCACACAGTGATAATCACGCCCCTCGTCTTGCTCGGGTTCAAAATGGGTAATACGACAAAACCCTTGCTGATACCAGAATCGAAACGCGCGAATGTTTTCGGCGTAAACATTCACCCCCATGCGTCGATAGTCCCCATAAGCTTGCACGGTTTCAATCACGCTCGCAACCGCTTCGCTGCCATAGCCATGTTTTTGATATCTTGGAGAAATAGTGAGCATGGGTAGCCAAACACTCTGTAAATCGGGCGCATTGAGCGAGATTTGTAGATAGCCGATATCTTTACCATCATGGGTCTGAATACGACGAAGATAAAACGCCTCTTCCACATCAGGCGCTTTTTTCTCCGCACTGTCGGCAATCAATGATTGGTAGGTGGATAACGACCAAGGTTTAAACGTGGGATCTTGATATTGCAGATGCTGATTTTGCTCAAACATCGCTTTGACACGCTTTGCATCGCTATATTCAAACGGACTAAAACACAAACGCTTAGAGCGCCATGTGGCTGGGAACATGCTCCTCTTCCTTTCAATTCAATCCCATGACTGCCATTAATCATGAGCCGCTAGCGCCCGTCGATGACTGACATCAGCGTGATTCATCATACACATACTGACTAGCATTGCGCATATCGAGATCGTAGTAAAAAGCAGCCTCGCCTGGTTCACTAAACCGTCGTTCTCATTGCCCGTTGGCAGACACCGACACACGCGATCCACAAGCAATAAGCTAACACATCATAAAAACCAGTGCGTCACAAAAATGGGCGACGGTATAGGCAGTTAAGGCTAAACTCGCTACGCTATTAAAGCTCAGGGGCAAGGCTCGGTTGGGCATTGGATTGCCGCCATCGATGCCCATCACTATCGCCAACAGGCAAGAGGAAACAAACGTGAATTGGATGAAAACTTTGTCGCATCACCGTCAACGCATGAATACAGTCATGTTAGTACTGGTGACCACCCTTCTGTTTCTTCCGTTGGCCCATGCCGACCAAGCGCCGGCGCCCACCGAACCAAATGTCACATCGAGCGACACCACCTCATTAGCGCATCAAATAGCGCGCACCAAACAATATATTCAGACCCTTGTAGAGAGCCTTGAACAGGCAAAAGGCGATGACAAAGATGCAATCCAATTGCAGCTATTTACCAAAAATGAAGAGCTAAGAGAGCTGCTCGCCGACGCCATCAATCAGCAAAGCTTAGATAACCCGCAGTTGATTCAACTAGTCACAGCGCAGCGGCGGTATACCCAAGATGCGTATCAATACATCACAACCCGTCTCAATAGCCTCAATGAGCAAATCACTCAAGCCAGCCAAGAACAACGCTTACCATTGATTAATGAGTATGCAGAACTGCAACATTATTTAAGCACCACCTTTGAGGCCAGCTGGGAAAACATACGCTGGCTTGAGCAGCTCGAGCAGCCCGCACGTGAAGCGCGAAACACCTTAGAGCAACGTCTTAACCAGCGTTTACGACTTCTTTCGGCATCTATCGACTATCTGCGTCAGCAATACACGGCGCAAGAAAAGCAAATTAAATCGAGTCCTGATTCCGAAAAGCCCGGGTTACAGCTGACGCAGTTGAACACCCAACAACGCCTCACGATCGCCACCGATAGCCTAAAGCGCACCTATCAAATCGCTGATGAATTAGGGATCGAAACGGCAGAATACAAACGCCAACTCTTTGGCGTTACCGGCAACATCACTCAAGATATTCTGGATGTGGATGTCGCGTATTCGATCCTCTCCCATTGGTCCGAAAATGCCCTGAACTGGGCAGAAGACAATGCACCACAGTTGGTTTTCCAGCTCATCATTTTTGTGCTGATTTTGTTGGTGGCAAAACTGCTCGCGAGACTCACGCGCTCCGTGGTGAAATCGACTGTCGCCAACAAGAACTTTAAGTTTTCGCAGTTGATGCAAGACTTTTTCGTCTCGATGTCCGGAAAAGCTGTGTGGGTAATTGGGATCTTGATCGGTCTCTCCCAGATCGGGGTAAATCTTACTCCGGTACTCACTGGCTTTGGTATCGCTGGGGTCATTATCGGTTTTGCGCTGCAAGATACACTATCAAACTTTGCTGCAGGGATGATGCTACTGATCTACCGCCCTTTCGATGTGGGTGATTTTGTCTACGCCGGTGGCGTGGATGGCAAAGTAGGCAATATGAGCTTGGTGAATACCACGATTCGCACATTTGATAATCAAATTATCATTGTGCCGAACAGCAAAATTTGGGGCGATGTGATTAAAAACGTCACTCGAGAGCGGATTCGGCGGGTGGATATGGTGTTTGGTATCGGCTATAAAGATGACCTTCTTAAAGCAGAAGCCGTGCTCACCGAGATTGTCCAGTCACATCCTGCGGTACTTCGTACACCGGAGCCCATGATCAAAGTACATGTTCTGAATACCTCCTCGGTAGATTTTATTGTCCGACCATGGGTGAAAACCGATGATTATTGGGACGTCTACTGGGATGTCACCAAAACGGTCAAATTGCGCTTTGATGAAGAAGGCATCTCGATTCCATTCCCGCAACAAGACGTCCATCTGAATTGGGTCTCGACAGCGCCAGAGGCTCGGTCAGATTGAGCCACCTCTCTAACAATCATGACGGCTCAGTGATTCAAACGAGCCGTCATTCTTTCGTGACTTTCATCACATAAATAACGTACGTTTTTGATAAATATAACTTACACTGACATAGCGGCGCTGATGCTGTTTCATACCACTACAACCAGTCAATTACCTTCGAGGAGTCCCTGCGTCATGCTAGATTCAAAGCTTGGGTTTACCCTGCGAAACGTCCTCACCGTGGCGGCCTGTGTCGCTATGCTCAATTCACTTACTGCGTGTAGTGAAGCGCCGCAACAGCAAGACACAAAAACTGCGCCGCGTCCAGCACTCGTCGAAATCACACAAGCGCAGTCAATTGCAAACCTTAGTTTTAATGGTATCGTCAGAGCATCAGAGCGAGCAGAACTTGCTTTTGAGGTCGGTGGACGTTTAACGTCGCTTCAAGTGGAAGAAGGAGACGCTATCACTCAAGGACAGCTGCTTGCCTCATTAGATCAGGAGGATGCGCAAACCGCGCTCGATTCCGCAAACATCGAGCTTAACGATGCCAATATCGAGTACAAGCGCGCCAAAGCGATTTTTGAGAAGAGCCAAGCCATCTCCCAAGCGGATCTCGAGAAAATCAAATCACGGCGTGACCTCGCGCAAAACCGTGTCGACGAAGCAAAGCGCGCCCTAGCGAATACGCAGCTGCGCTCACCGTTTGATGGCATCGTCGCGCGACAACATGTCGACAATTTCAGCCAGCTGCAAGCGAATGAGCCTGTCCTCACCGTTCAAAATATCGATAACTTAGAAGCGGAAATTCACGTGCCACACCGCGTGGTAATTTCTGGTGATCAGCGCACCCGCGCCATTGGCATTCTTTCAGCTATTCCCAATAAACAATTCCCTTTGGTGTTAAAGACGTTCGCCTCCGAGCCTGACCCTGTGTCACAAACGTACCCAGTGGTCTTATCTTTTACCGATTTGAAGGGTGAGCGCATTCTGCCAGGCATGTCACTAAAAGTGATGCCTGCAATACCAACCAGTAGTAAGGATGCAAACCCATTAATCACATTACCGCTTACTGCAGTGGTGCCTGATAATCAGGGAGGACAGTTCGTTTGGGTGGTAAACAAAGACAACATCACCGAGAAACGCGCCATCAATATAGGTGAACTAAATAAAAGTCGCATCGTGGTCACTGGTAATCTATCTGTGGGCGAAAAAGTCATTATTGCAGGTGTATCCAGTGTGAAACCAGGCATGGAAGTCCGTCCTTATACGGAAGAGAATCACGGAGCGTTATAATGGATATTGCACGCTATACGATCGCTAAGCGCTTCATTGTTTGGGTACTCATTGCGCTTGTTTTGCTGGGCGGTTATATCAGCTACCTGAAATTAGGGCGGTTTGAGGACCCAGAATTTGTTATTCGCCAAGCGGTCATTATTACCCCCTACCCTGGCGCTACCGCGCAAGAAGTGTCCGATGAGGTGACAGACGTCATCGAGGGCGCGGTTCAATCGATGCAGGAACTGAAGCAGGTCAAGTCTGTCTCGCTTCAAGGACGCTCCGAAGTCACCGTCGACATTAAGCTTTCTTTCTCAAAGACCGCCGCAGAGTTGCAACAAGTCTGGGACAAAATGCGCCGCAAAGTTGTGGATGCTCAACGTCAACTTCCGCCCGGAGCCGGCTCGTCCATCGTTAATGACGACTTTTCTGACGTCTACTCATTATTTTTTGCCGTCACTGGCGAAGGCTTTAGTGATAAACAACTTCAAGATTATGTCGACACCTTAAAACGGAATCTCGTGCTCGTTCCTGGCGTTGCGAAAACGGCGACCTTAGCAGACAAAGATGAAACCATCTTTATCGAGATAGCGGGCGATAGCCTATCGAAATTTGGTGTATCCGCTCAAAACGTTTTCCAAACACTGCAAAAGCAAAATCTGGTTACCGTTGCCGGAAACATCGACGCCCAAGACATGCGAGTGCCGGTGATCCCTCGCGCAGATATTGATTCCGTCCAAGATCTTAAAAACGTGCAAGTGTCCGTGGGTGACAATAATACCGTATTAACACTCGGTGATATTGCAACGATTACGCGTGGCTATCAAACGCCACCGTCCATACTAATGCGCTATAACGGTCAGCGTGCCATTGGTTTTGGTATTTCAAACGTCAGCGGTGGTAATGTTGTCGAGATGGGAGATGCGGTTAAAGCCCGCTTAGCGGAGTTAGATAGCCAGCGCCCCCTAGGGATGGAGCTGCATACCATTTCGATGCAATCAGACTCAGTACGTGATTCCGTCGCCAATTTTATCGATAATCTAATTGCCGCTGTCGCGATCGTTTTTATCGTGCTTTTGCTGTTTATGGGGATCCGCTCCGGCATCATTATCGGTTTTGTCCTGTTGTTAACGGTTGCCGGTACGCTCTGCATTATGTATATCGACGATATTGCCATGCAACGCATCTCACTCGGCGCGCTGATTATTGCGTTAGGCATGCTGGTTGATAATGCTATTGTCGTGACCGATGGTGTCCTCGTCCGATTGCAACAAGACACAGAAACTGACAAGAAAGCCATTGTGTCAGACGTCGTTAATAGCACGAAGTGGCCACTTCTCGGTGGCACGGTTGTGGGCATATTCGCGTTTAGCGCAATCGGCCTATCCCCGTCTGATATGGGAGAATACGCCGGCTCTCTGTTCTGGGTTATCTTGTATTCAATGTTACTCAGCTGGCTATTTGCGGTTACAATCACGCCACTACTCTGTCACGACTTCCTGAAAACCAAGCCTGTTGCTCCCTCGCAAGCACCCGGACGCATTGTAACCGCTTACAAAGCGCTGCTCGCTTGGGTCCTCGCGCATCGCGCCCTGACCAGTGGGATTTTAGTCGGAACCTTAGCCCTCGCCCTGTGGGGAACTCAGTTTATTCCCCCTGGCTTCATGCCAGAGTCACAACGCCCGCAATTTGTGGTAGATGTCTATCTTCCGCAAGGCTCAGACATTCGGCGGACAGAATCGGTTGTTGCGAGTATTGAGCAAGATGTCCAAGCCAAACCCGGCGTAACCAATATCACCAGCTTTATTGGCGGTGGCGGACTCCGGTTTATGCTGACCTACTCGCCGGAGCCCCGCAACCCGAGTTATGGACAACTGCTGATTGATATTGATGACTACACCAAGATTGCCCCGCTACTCAGCGAGCTTCAAACTGAGCTTGATAGTAAATATCCAGACGCATCCATCAAGGTGTGGAAATTTATGTTGGGCCGTGGTGGCGGTAAAAAAATTGAAGCCGGATTTAGTGGTCCTGACAGTGCCGTATTACGCCAGTTAGCAGAACAAGCAAAAGCCATTATGCTGAATGATGCGGATTTAATCGCAGTCCAAGATGACTGGCGCCAGCAAGTGCCCGTTTTACGTCCCCAGTATGCGACAACACAAGCGCAACGTTACGGGCTAACCGTACAAGAGATCAGTGAGGCCATTGCGCAAACATTGACGGGACAACGCGTCGGCGTTTATCGAGAGGGGAATGATTTAATTCCTATCGTCGTGCGTGCGCCAGAAAGCGAACGCCAACAGATCCGCGCCATCGAAAACACCGAGGTGTATAGCCGCCAAGCTGGAGAATATGTGCCTGTCAGCCAGCTCATCACCTCGATTGATGTGGAGTATCAAGATGCATTGTTGCGTCGGATTGACCGTATGCCAACCATTCTTGTGCAAGCAGACCCTGCCCCTGGTGTGCTCACCGCTGACGCATTTGACACGCTTCGCAGCAAAATCGAAGCCATTGAGTTACCGGCGGGTTACAACCTGACCTGGTACGGTGAATATAAGGCCTCTAACGATGCCAATGAGGGGCTTGCGGTGTCTGCGCCTTACGGGTTTGCCGCCATGATTCTCGCCGTGGTGTTTATGTTTAACGCATTGCGCCAGCCTCTGGTGATTTGGATGACAGCGCCGTTGGCGATCATCGGCGTCACAGTCGGGCTGATTGTCTTTCAAACACCGTTTGAGTTTATGGCAATACTCGGCTTCTTAAGTTTGATTGGGATGATGGTTAAAAATGCCATCGTGCTCGTCGATCAAGCCGATTTAGAGCGACAGAATGGTAAAGCGCCCTACGAAGCGATCATTGAAGCGGCATTAAGTCGAGCCCGCCCTGTGCTGCTCGGAGCCCTGACTACGATTCTCGGGGTCGCCCCATTATTGATTGATCCCTTCTTCAAAAGTATGGCGGTGACCATTATGTTTGGTCTCTTATTCGCCACCATTTTGACACTGGTCGTGGTGCCTTTATTTTATGCCATATTGTTCCGTGTTCGTCTTCCTGACACGGTAACTCGCTAGTAAAAAGCCGCCCGCCTTACATCAAGGCGGGCGGATGAATCCACTTTACATTGGAACCCTTTAGGTTCAACTATAACCAACCTTCAATCGGCAACCAGCCACTCAGCCAAGCGCCCATTGATCGCATCTTTCCAACATCAGGATCACTATGGAAGCGCTCTCCGGTTTGATGGTTAATCCAGATCAAATCTTCGTCCTCGAGTCTCAGCTCATAAGCACTCACCATAAGCCCTGTGCGAAGCTCTCTTAATGCTTGCCTGACATAATCAGGATGCGTTACCACCACACCCATTTCCGTGTTTAAGTCCGCAGAGCGCGGATCGAGGTTCATCGATCCGACAAAGAGTTTCTGGAGGTCTAGAAGCATTAACTTGGCATGCAAGCTTGCGCGGCTACTCCCTGTGACGCTCCATTGCGATTTTTGTTTGATAAACGGCTGGCTTTTCATTTCCCAAAGATGCACGCCACCTTTAACCAACGCATGGCGATACTTGGCATACCAGCCATGCACCGCAAAAACATCATTAGACGCTAAGGAGTTGGTTAAAATCGTAATGTCTTTGCCTTGTTTAACCGCATTGATCAACGCTTGCGTTCCCGTATCTGTCGGCACGAAGTAAGGTGACACCAGAACCATATCGCTTTCTACACCTTGAAGTAGCTCAACGATTCCCGTGGTCATATCACTTTCATTCAACGTGATTTTTTCCGGTTGATCGTACATCAGCCTAATTGGCCCCCACCTCATCGGCAGTTGATGATTTTTTAACGACTCATAGAGTGCCAGCGAGTGAAAATTATAGTTTTCGCGTGTAAATTGGTTCTCAATATTGGCTTCTTTTCGCCACTGTTCTATATCCTCACGACTCGGTGACCTGTCACTGCGCAAGATGTCTGACATCGGGTGAGCATAATCACTGTTCCAGTAATCATCGAATTGCTTTTGCGTTTGAGACACCACATCGCCATAAAGCATAAGGTCAAAGTCGCTGAACTCCACCGATGATTGATAAGAAAAGTACTCGTTGCCGATGTTACGCCCACCGACAATCGAAAAAACACCATCAGCAGAGAGAGACTTGTTATGCATGCGCCGATTTAACCGCTTTCCATCGGTTAACCATGAAAGCACACGCGAGATACGATACTGATGTGGATTAAAAAGTCTCACTTCAATATTCGGATGCGCGTCAAGGTAGGCCAAACTGCTATCGTCACGACTTTGCATATCGTCAAGCAATACTCGAACTCTTACACCGCGCTCTGCCGCCTCATAAAGTCGCCATATAATCAGCTGACTCGTTTCGTCACTGTGAAAAATATAGTACTGAACATCCAAGGATTGAGATGCCGACTCTATCATTGCTAAGCGAGCTAACAACGCATCACGACCGGTTTTTAAAGGGAGAAAACCAGCATAGTCAGCAGGAATATTTGTTGGGCGAGCCACATAGTCGCGAAGGGAAGACTCCGAATAAAACCCCAAGAAATGTGAAGGCAATTTATCATCCGAGTTCGCAATCGACTGGCACCCTGTCAATAGAAGCAAGAGACCAATAAGGATAGTTAACTGTTTCATTCTCTCCTCAACGGTTATCAACAAATAACATCACAGCGATGCATTTATATTCCTTTCGCTTCAAGCTTAGAGCACTGGCCTCGTTTATGTAGATATTGCTCAAGGGAAAAGGCAATAGACTCTTTTGCTATCGATCGTTTATCGAATAATCCATTTGCTTGGCCACGCGCTGGGCTAAATCCTCGCTGTGCAGATCAGCCACCAGCTGCAAACTCATATCAATGCCTGCAGATATGCCCGCGGAGGTGAGATATTTTCCATCCCTCACCCAGCGCTTACTTGGTACCACGCTTAATGGCGGATAGGCACGGCTGAGGTCGTCCATATCTTCCCAATGCGTGATCACTTTTCGACCATCGAGTAGTCCGGCCTCTGCCAGTATGAACGCCCCCGTACAGACAGAGGCCGTACATTGGGTGATCGCATCTTGTTGCTTCACCCAATCGATCACCGACGGGTTAGTAACTTGCTCATGGTGAACGCCGCCGACAACCAGCAGCACATCCAGTGTGGGATGGTTGACGAGATGATAGTCCGGCACGACACGCAAGCCGCCGCGCGCCAGCAAAGGTGAGTCTTGTTCAGCAATCAGTCCAACCTGCCAACTGTCCGCTCCCAAACGTTTTGCGGTGCTAAACACCTCAAAGGGGCCAGCAAAATCAAGCACCTCTGCGTGCTCATACACATAAATACCAATATTCATTGTTTGTTATTACGTCCATGTAAGTGTTGGGTTAATGATGAGGAATAAACTTATCAAAGCGGCTCTCCATACAGGCACTGATATCAGTGGTGATAAACTCGCCCTGATAATACAAACTGAAAATGGTGGCCGGTGAAGGACATGCTTGTGCTTGGCTCAATGTCTCTAAATGATGTACTTCAAGCGGGATACCGCGCTGCGCACAGCTCTGTTGTAACGAGTTCAGCACATGGTATTCCGCATAAGGACAACGATGGGAGTAATACGCCACACACCCTTCGGTTGATACCTTAGCGGTATGAACGGATGCCCGAAACTGCGGTATTTCAGCCGCGTCATTCAACGGATAATACAACAGCACAAAGCCATTAGGGGCTTCATCCGCCACGTTGAAGCCTTGGCCTTTTAACCATTTTGTATCACTCATAAAGTGGTATTTCTTTTTACCGACCACGGCGACTAGGCCTTGCTTATTTTGCTGCTTAGCCGCTTCAATGGCGTCAGCTAACAGTTGCTTGCCGTGTCCATGTCCTTTGTATTTCCCAGAGACCCAAAAGCAACCCAGAGCCAGATAACCATCCGCTTGTATGGGCTGCCAAGCGGTCTCTGCTGGGCCATATTCGATGAAGACTTTGGCGCGTTCATCCAAACGGCGAAAACGGTATCCGTGCTGATGCTCCTGCTTTAGCCACTGCTTTTTCGCCTGATAGCTAGCTTGGCACTTTTTATCCGAGAACGCACAGCAGATAT
This sequence comes from Salinivibrio sp. VYel1, assembly GCF_009377945.1. Lineage (NCBI taxonomy): Bacteria > Pseudomonadati > Pseudomonadota > Gammaproteobacteria > Vibrionales > Vibrionaceae > Salinivibrio > Salinivibrio sp. VYel1. Next base: position 208,720 of record NZ_RSAM01000005.1, read on the forward strand.
GCGCATCATCCAAGGTTTCTGGGGTTAAGGTTAGGTACGCCATATTCACCTCCAAACAGGTGTATTGATGGTATACCTTTAACCTACCTTAACCTCATGGATGATGACTCCAACTTGGTCACAAAGCCATCACTTTTATGACAGCCTAATCGCCAAGCTTGCTTTTTATCTCTCTAAAACGCGAGTAAAAGAGGCAAATACGTGGCTTGCGCTTTTCTGTTTTTCGAAAAAATAAAGTCTTTAATATGGTGGCTACGTTTCGACCTCTCCAGAGGCACACCGATGGATGATAACGCTCGGCAACTGCTTAACCACCTATGCCACGGCTATGACCAATTAGCCCAACGTCACCAGACACGCGCTTTTCCAGAGCTCTCCACCGCGATCAAGCACCCACTCGGCTATTGTCTGGTTCACTGTCCGATCGGTAGTCAGCGATTCTCGATTGTGTCGCTACAATTTGCCCCCAGCGTTCGCGGCCAAGGGGTACTGACGGCGTTTATCGACTATATTCAAGCGCATCCGCATCACTACCGCGGCATTGAAGTCGCCACCATCCAAAACCTTTGCCTAGCGAGGCGATTGCTCACACTCGGTTGGCAATATAAATCTGCTTTGACCAAGCTATTTCGCGCCAACACCCCCACCTTGGTGCATGATTTCTAATCAAAATACGGAAGTGTTCGCGAAAATGGGTTCCTATTAATGATGATTCTCCATTGCACCACAGGTGTTGCGGCAGCAAACGCACAGCGTACTGCATTCTAGACGTTTTGAGGCGTAAATGCTGCTTTTTCTTACAGCCGCCATGACAGTGGCTCTTACCTCTACTACCTTTTTAGACGGTAATGCCTAAAAAGCATCTTTATAGGTGCTTTTGGGTAGGCTAGGTCTAATACGAATAAACACAATAGGGGGAAGCAACATGAAAGAGAGAGTCTCCTCAGGGATTCCTGGACTGGATCAAGTCTTGAATGGCGGCCTCCTCCCCTCAACGGCGGTATTGGTGAGAGGTGGGCCAGGTTTAGGTAAAACAACCACAGGCTTACAGTTTCTCTCTACGGCGTCACGAGAAGGCGAGAGTTTGTTTATTGGCTTTCAAGAGGCAGAGGATCAGCTCAAAACCAACGCGACAGCGATTGGCATTGACGTTGCGAACATCACCTTTCTTAGCTTGGCGCCAGACGAAACGTTTTTTAAGGAGAACGAGTCCTATGACATATTCGCCTCCAACGACGTAGAGCATGAGCCTGTCACCAAGGCCATCGTAGAAACGGTGGAAACCCTCAAGCCGACTCGAGTCTTTGTCGACTCCTTTACCCACTTGCGCTTTCTCACCGCGGATGTTTTTCAGTATCGTAAAGAGGTACTGTCGTTTATCCATTATCTCACCGAACGTGGCGCCACCGTTTTGTTCACGTCAGAACACAGTGACTCCTCGCCCGATGACGACTTACGCTTTTTATCCGATGGCGTGCTCTCACTGAGTCAAACCCCGATGGGGCAAGAACTCTGTGTAGAAAAATTCCGAGGGTCTGATTTTTTGAAGGGCTGTCATCAGATGCGCAATGGCGCTCACGGGGTTGAAGTGTTCCCACGGCCACTTCCTCCTAACGAAGAGCTGGTACCAGGACGGTTTGAACCCATCTCGACGGGCATTGCATCTATCGACAATCTGCTTGGCGGTGGACTAGAGATGGGGACAGTAACGATGATCACCGGCCCATCTGGCATTGGAAAGTCGACCTTAAGCAGCTGTATTGCCGAGCAATATAGCCATAGTCTAGGTCACGTAAATATCTACCTATTCGAGGAAGAAATCTCCTCATACCTGCACCGGGCACGACAACTCAACATCACACTGCAACACCAAGCGGAGGCAGGATGTTTAACCATCGAACAGATCGAGCCTTTGCAATATTTAGCCGATGAGTTTGCAGCCAAGGTGTACAAGGATGTTGTTCAAAATAACACTCGCCTGGTGGTGCTTGATAGCACAGCCGGTTTTAAACTGACCTTGCGCGAGGAATCGATTCAAAACCGTTTGCATGCCCTCGCAAAAGGTTTATCGAGAATCAATGTCTCGGTGATCCTGGTAAACGAAACATTTGCGCTTTACGGCGAAGACAGCATTTCTGAAAAAGGCATCAGCTACTTGTCGGATACGATTATTTCCCTGTCTTACTATGCGGACGATACCACGCATTCACAGATTTCGGTGATGAAGAAACGATTGAGTGATTTTGATCGCAAGCCTTATCAGTACCTGATCGGCCCCGATAAAGTGCAAGCCGTAGCTGTTTGAACAAGAGGTAAGCGAGGTGACGAATAAAAACGCGGCGTCATTAACGGTTTTTTTGTGCGTAAAATCATCGGGTAACCGAAAAGTGTTGGCCGATTCTCTTGAAGAAGCGGGTTATCATTGTCGACCTTTGAATAGCGAAGCCGATATGCAGGCTGCAGCGGCGATTGGCGGTAAAAAGCTTGCCCTGGTCGACACCAGCGGATTTGGCGCCAACGTGTGGCGACTATGCGAAAAGCTACAACAGATGAACACCGCGTTTATTGTTCTCTCACCACAGGATATGCTGACAAGTTCCAGCCAAGCCACCCAATATGGCGCAGTTAGTATCATGCAAAAACCCGTCGCCAAAAAGGCCTTGATGCAGCTCGTTGCTGGTTTCACGGGTGAGGAGTAACGATGACCAGTACGGTTAGAACCTTACCAATAATGGTAAACCCAGAACAAAAAGCAGAACGCAAAGACGATGGATTACAGCGTATTCAGGGTGCCAACGTTTTATTGGCTATCCATAACCCCAACAACTTGGCGCTACTGCGCGAACAACTGAGCAGCGACTTCCGAATTTATGAAAATCCAAGTGATATAGACAATATCGAGTTTGACCTTGCGATCATCGATATCCCCTCTCTCGAGCAGTATAAAGACGCATTGCAAGACAAAAAGACCCGATGCGAGCCCACACTTTTGCCCGTGATGCTCATGCTCTCTAAGCGCGACCTCAAACACAAACTTCGCCCTTACCTGGCACTGGTGGATGAATTTATTACCATGCCCGTTGATAAAGTAGAGTTTATGGAACGCGTGGTGATGCTACTTAGAGCACGTTTTTTAGCCATTAGCCAACGCGATAAGCTTTATTATCTTGCTACCCATGACAGGGTGACCGGTCTCCCCAACGAGCAGCGGTGTATAGAGCACGTCACCGACACCATCCTCTCGGCGTCAGTAGTAAATCAACCTGTTTACGTGATTGTTTTTTCCATTAATCTCGATCAGGTTTTTAAGTCATTCGGCCATTCCGGGCTCGATCAAGCGGCGGTGATATGCTCTCAACGAGCCGTCAGCGCGATTACCGATAACGATAAGCTCTTTCGCCTCACGACGGATACTTGGTGCTTGGTTAACCCACCCGGCCAAAACAGCTTGAATCACACTTTATCTGTCTGCCAACAACTGATCAGTGCCATTAGTGTCCCTGTTAGCATTGAGCATGACCTGATTCATCTTGATATCGCCATCGGCGTGAGTCATTACCCCGATGATGCTGTCAATACTCGCCGTATACTGGATGCAGCTATTAACGCAATCAACACTAAGGCCCCCAACACCCCTCACTTCTATTCAAAGCGACTTCAACAGGATGCGCTGCGCTATATTCGGACCGAGACATTGCTGCGACAAGCCATCACCAAACAGCAATTTGAGCTTTGGTACCAACCGCAAATAGACTTTGCAACGGGTAAAGTAATCAGTGTCGAGGCCTTGGTGCGATGGCGGTTACCGAATGGTAACCTCGTCTCACCGGGTGACTTTATTCCAATAGCAGAGAAAACGGGGCTCATTACACAAATTGACAGATGGGTGATCATTCAGGCATGTGAAACCATGGCACGCTGGCAAGAGCAGGCATTATGCATTGAGCGCGTGGCGGTTAATGTGACGGCATGCGATGTGGAAGAGGATGACTTTGTTAGCTTTATTGATGATATTTTAAAGAAGAATCACATCCCTCCTCCCAACTTAGAGCTAGAAATCACAGAAGGCGTGTTCTTTCATTCTAAATCAAAGAACCTTGAGAAACTCAGCCAACTACGTAAGCGTGGCCTCAGTATTGCTGTCGACGACTTTGGTACGGGCTACTCCTCGTTGAGTTACCTGCACACGTTGCCAATTTCTACGCTTAAAATCGATCGCTCATTCATCAACAGCATCTTAACCAGCGAAAATGATATCGCTATCACTGAAAGCATTATTTGGCTGGCCAAAACATTCAAACTACAAACCGTTGCCGAAGGTGTCGAAACCGCGGATCAAGCCAGTTATTTGAAAAAGTTAGGCGTTAACATTGCCCAAGGCTTTTATTACGCCAAGCCCATGCCGGAAGAGCAGCTAATAGCGTGGCTACAACAACAAACCAACGTTAAGCCAATAGAACAACGGCAAAGCCAAATGTCTTGAGTGAGAAACGACGCCCCGCCCTGTGACATAGGTACTCGCCCAGCTACAGTTGCTCAACAAGCCTTTTCAAGTAGCTTTTGGCTAAATCGTATTGTCCTCGGCTCAGCCATTTGATGCAATCAAACAGCTCCCAAATCAGCCCTTCATCACCGCTGGTATAGACGGGAAAATTCTCGTGCTTAGGGGCTGGCTCATCCGTCACTCGCGCTGGAATGATTCCTGCCTTATCAAACAAAACGACAAAGGGCGTTGAGAGCTGAAATGGCTCGCTCACGTCTAAGCAATGGATTTCGGCACTGGTTAGATCCGTGAAAATATATTTTTTAAACATCGCCTGTTCATTGTGATCACCGGACAAGCAATAGAAAATGTCTTTCCCGGCCTCAAAGCGCGCAAAACATGACGCTGCCGAGCGATGAAAGCCGTGCTGTGTAAACACGATAATATCCGCATCGGACACGCGATCGCCTTTGCCCGCGGCGAAAGAGCCGACTAATACTGCCGCAATCACATCCTGTTCTGAAGCAAACGCGGCGCAGGCCGATTCAATCAATGCCTGCTGCAAAGGTAAGTGCTGTCCGTTTATTTCATCCTGAATCATAGTTATTACTTAATGTTTCGAACGAGCCGCAACGGCCGTTGCGGCTTACTTAAAGCAGACTTCCGCCCAACGCGCTAAGCCTGCGGTGACTGATCCAAAGTAGTCACCACTCACCACAGGAATGTGCGGCAGCTCTGCTTGTACAGCTTCCCGCAAGAAGGGCGAGCGTGCCGAGCCGCCTGTCATAAAAATCACGTCAGGCTTTACACCGGCCTGCGCGACCACATCGTGAACTAAGGCGGTCATCTTACGTTTGGGCGCTTCAATCGCATCAATCATGTCATCGCGCGATACATCAACGTCCACGCGCTCGGAGAACAGCTTAATACCCGCTCGGTAGGCGGCATGATCCGACAACGCAATCTTTGCCTCTTCCGCACGACGGACAATGTTGTAACCCAGCGACTCGTGATAGACCTCAAGCAAACGGGCCAGTTTATGTGGCTCTTGCGCTTGCTTGTGCAGCCCTTTGAGTACCGCCAAATTTTCAAACGCATAGAAATCGTTTTGCGCTTGCACGTTGTTAATCGCGATAGGGTTGGAAAACTGCGTAATCGGCATCTCAATGCCAGATTCCATCTTGCTGCCCATCCCAAACGGGAACATCATTTGTTTGAATGCCAGCGCAATATCTAAGTCATTGCCGCCAATACGCTGGCCTTTGTGCGCCAACAAACTTGCGCTGCGATCGCTATTACCGCGCCATGATGGTCCCATCTCAATCAACGAACAGTCTGTGGTTCCCCCACCGATATCGACCACCAGAACGATTTGGTCTTCGCTCAGCGTCGCTTCATAGTCCAGACCGGCAGCGACCGGTTCAAACTGAAATTCAATCTGTTTAAAGCCTGCCCGCTTAGCCGCATTGAGCAAAATACCTTCGGCTTGGCGGTTTGCCGTCTCGCCTCCACGGCCTTGAAAATTGATCGGCCGACCGATCACTGCATCAGTGATACTCTGTTGGGTTTGGTATTCGGCTTGGGTTTTGATGTTATCCATCATTGCGCATACGAGATCTTCAAAAAACCGAAGCTGAGCATCACGTAAACCTGATGCGCCAAGGAAAGATTTAGGGGATTTCACGTAGTACATATCGCGCGGATCATCGAGATAGCGATCGAGCGCCGCTTGACCAAACGCCATGTCCTCCGCCTCAAGTTCAATGCTTTCCTCTCGGTTTACATGGATCGCGCGGCGCAACATCTGCTCGCCAATCGTATCCAGCGGCTTGATGCCACGGTGACGAAACAAATACTCAGACACCGATTCGCGCGTAGGTGCGGCAAGGGAAGAAGGAATAAACGTGCTGTCCCCTTCTAGACGCAACAGCGTCGGCTGACCGTTTTCAATCTTTGCCACCGAACAATTGGCTGTACCATAGTCAAAGCCGATATACATAAATGCCTCTCACCGCTGAAAAAGTCGGCAATGCTACCTCAACCGTCGCGGGATTTCTAACATCCGTGTGCTCAAGCCAATCTGACTATCTGGGCCCGTGCCCCGCTATCCATTGTCATCTTGGTGAACCTGAATTACACCTTGTCGGCAAAATAGGCTATTTTTTGTTCAGTTGTCATAAATTATTTTTCACCATTTCTTTGATGGTTCTTGCCTTAACAAAATGATCTAATTGATGGGTCTGTATCCACCAGGTTGCGGCTTCCATCAACTGCTCTGGATCGTCATTTTTGTTTTTGAAGAACGCATAAAATGACACACCGACATTCTCACCTTTCGCTTTGATTTTTTGATCACATACTGCCAGGATTTTCGCTCTCAGCTCCGCTCTCATACGCCCCTACTCTATCCTTAAATAAATAAGTTCTGCTCTAATTCTAAAAGGCGCTTTTTCAGTGACAGACCGCCACCATAGCCAATAAGCTCCCCTTGGGTGCCGATAACCCTATGGCAAGGAATAATAATCGCCAACGCATTTGCGCCATTAGCATTGCCAACCGCACGTACTGCGGCTTCATTACCAATCGATACTGCCAGCTCTTGATACGTCACCCTGTCACCATATTGAATGTTGCTTAATGCATTCCATACCGACTGTTGAAAATCGGTTCCCGCCAAGAGTGAAGGCAAATCGAAAACTTGTCGCTCACCCAAAAAATATTCCTCGAGTTGAGCTTGAGTAGCCGCTAAAACATCATCGCTCTTTTCTACAAACTCAGCGTTAAGAATCCGTTTAATACGCTCATCGACGACACTTCTCATCTTGCGATACCGGAAGTCACACAAGCAAAGCTTACCTTGATACGAACCAAGGATAAATTCGGCATAAGGGTGTTTATAATACTGGACATTTATTGTATTCATTATATCCTCATATAAATGGTTTTTCCCTACCAACATGGATATTTGTCTTATATGTTTTAACTTCTATGTTAATTACCCCTAAGTACTTCCAAAAGTCTCATACCATCGCTTTTACAGCCACTGTAATCACCAAAACTCACTGCAAACCAAAGATGCCATACGGCACCCCTCTTTTTACTGCCATTGTTATCTACGTTTTACAGCAACCACTGAAAAAATATGCCAATGCTTAGGGGTTCCGACCATTGTCGCGCCAGGTTCATCACGTTCTTTGAAACTGACTATTTCAAACTCTTCAAATAAGATCTCAACTTGTTTTTTACTCAACGGTGCCGTCGGTAACCGAAAATTCGTTGCCCAAGTATCTCTAGGCCCCATAAAATCACCTACAAAAACACCACCAACCGCGATAGAAGAAGCCATTCTTCGCCATGTATTTTTAAACTCTATCGGATCAGCAAAGAACAAACTTGAGTTTGCTATCACTATGCCAGTAGAAGGATAATTGAAAGACTCAAATGAGCACTCTGAAAGTTTAATCAGCGGCTTTGAACTAAACCTTTCTGAACATATCGCAATAGAGTCTGGATTAATATCAAAGCCATACACCTGATAGCCTTGCTGCTCTAGATATGCTATTTCACTTCCGGTTCCACAACCGCAATCGACAGCGGTTTTCAGTCCAGACTGATCCAACTCAATGGCGAGTTCAGTGCGTGAATTGTGGGGGCGTAACAATGATTTTTCGTAGTACTGACGCCAAGTTGCTAAAGTATCATCCATAACGTTCAATATTCCAATAAAGTGAACCGAATTAAGGTGTGAACAACGCTTATCCCTTAGCTAATCCATTGTGCGTAAGTACCAAAGCTGATTAAAACTGAAAATGTCAAGCGCTGAAAAGTTCTCTTAAATGCCTTGCCAGTTGCGTGCTAACCACTCCGAGCGCAGCATCCCATATTTAACTGAATCGTAGTACTTGCCTTCGTAATAACGAACTTTTCGCAATCTAGCTTCTTGTTGAAAGCCTAATTTCAATGCTAGCGACATCATACGAGGATTACCCGACCAGGTTGTCATACCAACACGCTCAATTTCTTTAGTATTAAATAAGTACGTAACCCAGAGAGGAATGGCTCGTGCTGCGATACCCTTACCCCAACATTCAGAATCGTAAATGATGATACCAGCTTCAAGCCAGCGAGTTTCTTCACATTCCCAGTAACAATTTACTGTCCCAACAGGCACATCATCTACAGTGACTAACTGTAAGTCTGAACCATTTAATAATCTTTGAAATGAAGATTTCTCAAACTGTTCTAGTGATGGATGTGAGTAAGGAAAGTAAGGGCCATTAAACTTTCAGGGCGAGCGCATGAGTGTTTATTTTTCAACCATCGCCGGTATGCCTGCGGCTAAAACCTTTTCTAAGAAACTGGGATTCATGAGACAGCGCTTCTGTTTGGCCACCAAGCTGATCTTGGTCGG
>NZ_RSAM01000006.1:0-192436 GCF_009377945.1 Salinivibrio sp. VYel1
ACGACTGGACCGTGTGAGGTCTTAGGCGACGCGTAGAAAAAGGGGCCAGAGCCAGAGCCAGAGCCAGAGCCAGAGCCAGAGCCAGAGCCAGAGCCAGAGCCAGAGCCAGAGCCAGAGCCAGAGCCAGAGCCAGAGCCAGAGCCAGAGCCAGAGCCAGAGCCAGAGCCAGAGCCAGAGCCAGAGCCAGAGCCAGAGCCAGAGCCAAGCAATGAGCGTGACTATGAGTTTGACTCCTTCTCACTTGATGAGTTGGGCGAGTTTGGCGAGGATGACGCACTAAGCGCTGCGCTTGAAGAGCAGCGCGAGCTAGAATCTTATTTAGATGAGCAGCAAGAGGGTGACGCCGCCAAGGAAACGGAAACGCCTGAGCGTGATGAGCGAGATATCAGTGATCTCGACGATGACGATCACCAAGTGGGTGGCTTAAACATGGAGGCACTGCTCTCCGAGTCAGACGATGACACGCCACTGGACCTTTCCTCACTGTCCGATGAAGAAGCGGCAGTGTGGCAGGCTGATAATGAACCTGAGCCTGAAGCAGAGAGTGAAGACTGGAGTCAGCAACCCGCAATAGATCCTGCCTCACTGGAAACCTTTGAACTCGAAGAAGCCTTAGACGAGGATCTACTGGGTGAGGGGGAAGCAGAAAGTGAGCTGATTGGTGAAGAGCAAGAAGAAGATGACTACATCAGCATTGAAGAGCTTATGCGAGATGATGGTTCTACGCCAGATATCGATCCTGATAAAGCGGAAATGAACCTGAATGTGGGTTTAGATGAGTTTCCTGATGTGTTAGAAGATATTAGTGCCATTGATGTGGACGGTGATACTGCAAGTACTGAAGCATCAACGAATCTTGACCTCGCCAAAGCGTATTTGGAAATGAACGATGTCGATGGGGCGATTTCTTTGCTCGAAAAAGTGATGCAATCGGGCAACAAGACCTTGCAGCAAGAAGCGCGTCAGTTGTTAGAACAGCTGAGGTAGTGAAAAAACAGGTAGCGAGAGCTGCCTGTTTCTTTATGACGGCAGTGATGGCGAAGCACGCGCTTTTAACCTGCAACTCGAAGGCTTTATGGGTATAATGCGGCGCCTTATTGACGAGTAACGAGAAGGCAGGGCATGAGATTCGCGTTAGGCATTGAGTATGATGGTGCTCAGTTTTACGGTTGGCAGAGGCAACGAGAAGTCACCAGTGTGCAGGAACACCTCGAGCGTGCTTTATCGACGGTTGCCAATCACCCTGTCGCCGTACAGTGTGCGGGACGTACCGACTCTGGCGTGCATGGAACAGGACAAGTGGTGCACTTTGACACTGACAATCAACGTCCTTTAAAAGCTTGGACGATGGGTGTCAATGCGAATTTACCGGATCCGATTGCAGTGCGATGGGCTAAGCCCGTGACAGACGAGTTTCATGCCCGTTTTAGTGCCACTGCGCGACGCTATCGTTATGTCATTTATAATCATCCCTTGCGCCCGGCGATCTTAGCCAAGGGAGTCAGTCATTATCACGCTGAACTTGATGAAACCTTAATGCACCGAGCCGGTCAGTATCTACTTGGGGAGAATGATTTTTCCTCATTCCGTGCCGCTCAGTGTCAATCGAAATCCCCTTGGCGGAATTTGATGCATTTATCGGTCAACCGTCAAGGGCGCTTTATCGTGATTGATATTAAAGCCAATGCGTTTGTGCATCATATGGTGCGCAACATCGTGGGGAGTTTAATGGCGGTCGGTCGTCAAGAGCAGCCTCCTGAGTGGGTGGCTTGGCTGCTGGCACAAAAAGATCGAACCCAGGCTGCTGCGACCGCGAAAGCTGAAGGCTTGTATTTGGTTGAGGTGGACTACCCCGAAACATTTGGGTTGCCTCGCTCACCCATTGGCCCCTTGTTTTTGCCGGATTAGGTGATTGTGTCGGCAAGTACGCTGTACGCATACAGCACGGAGACAGAATAGGTAGTACCAGTTTTTTATCCCAAGTCTGACGGACTTGTGATTTAATTCGGTCTAATTTGTTACGAATCCAAGATAGCTGTCCGTTCGCGAGAGTTATCACTAAGTAAAGGTTGTCCATGAGCTGGCTAGAAAAAATATTAACCAAAAGTAATATTGGTTCATCACGCAAGGCGTCGATTCCAGAAGGTGTGTGGACCAAGTGTACGTCGTGTGATCAAGTCCTCTATCACGCTGATGTCGAGCGTAACTTGGAAGTCTGTCCAAAGTGTGAACACCATATGCGCATGCCAGCACGCCGCCGGCTCGACGTGTTTTTGGATAAAGACGGGCGTGAAGAGATTGCCAGTGAGCTTGAACCTAAAGATGTGTTGAAGTTTCGCGATTCGAAAAAGTACAAAGATCGCTTAGTGTCGGCGCAAAAAGCGAGTGGTGAAAAAGACGCCCTTGTGGTCATGAAAGGCAGCGTGTTTGATGTACCCGTGGTGGCCTGTGCCTTTGAATTTAAATTCATGGGCGGCTCGATGGGGGCCGTTGTGGGCGCTCGCTTTGTTAAAGCGGTGGATGCTGCGATCGAAAACAACTGCGGTTTGGTGTGTTTTTCTGCCAGTGGCGGTGCGCGTATGCAGGAAGCGCTAATGTCACTGATGCAAATGGCAAAAACAAGTGCCGCATTGGAACGCCTTTCTCGCCACAACCTGCCGTTTATCTCGGTATTAACTGATCCGACATACGGTGGTGTGACGGCAAGTTTTGCCATGTTAGGTGATATCAATGTGGCCGAGCCTAAAGCGATTATCGGTTTCGCGGGGCGTCGAGTCATTGAACAGACCGTGCGTGAGAACCTCCCTGAAGATTTCCAAACTAGTGAGTTCTTGCTTGAGCATGGCGCGATTGACATGATTGTCGACCGCCGAGAAATGCGTCAACGCTTAGCGGGTCTGCTTGCCAAATTGAATAATCGTCACTCACCACTGGTGGTCGATGTAGAACAAGGCAAGCCTGATCTTGAGCCTGAAGCGGCACCGCCTTCTCAAGAGCAATAATTGACCGTGTCCCACGGCGCTATCCTTGGTATCATTTACCCATCATGGAGTAACTGACCAAGCCAATGTCTGAACAACAACACCCAACAGCCACGTCCTATTTAACGACGTGGCTGTCTTATCTCGAAAGCATCCATACCAGTGCCATCGATCTTGGCCTTGAACGCGTCGCGGCAGTGGCCGAAAAAGCGCAACTGACTAAGCCAGCGCCGACAGTGATTACTGTCGCGGGAACCAATGGTAAAGGCACAACCTGTGCGCTGCTAGAATCGATTTTGCAGCATGCGGGTTATCGCACAGGTGTCTATAGCTCCCCGCATCTCATTCACTATAATGAGCGAGTACGCATTAATGGCAAATGGCTCGACGATGCTGCGCACAGTAAAGCGTTCGCGACGATTGAAAAAGTGCGTGGTGAGACCAGCCTGAGCTTTTTCGAGTTCGGCACCTTGGCTGCATTGCAGCTGTTCAAGCAGCACGCATTGGACGTCGTGATTTTAGAAGTTGGCCTTGGTGGACGCCTTGATGCTACCAATGTGGTTGAGCATGACGTATCGGTGATCACCAGCCTTGCGCTCGATCACTGTGATTGGTTAGGTGATGATATTAACCAAATCGGCCACGAAAAAGCAGGTATCTTCCGAGCGGATAAACCTGCTGTTTGCGGTCAGCCTTCTCCACCGGCGAGCGTGGCTGCACACGCTGACAGTATTGGCGCCGAGCTACACCAGCTGGGTTATCAATATCACTATACGCTCACTGATGATACCTGGTGTTGGGCGGCAGGGGCGTTTGAACTGACTGCGTTGCCTATCCCTGCAATACCATTACAAAATGCCGCCACTGCATTGATGGCTTTGGGCGTTGCCGATTTGGAGATTGCAGACACGCACATCTCTGACGGGTTAGCCTCGGTGTCGGTACCGGGGCGAATGCAGGTTGTCGCCAAGGCGCCTTACACTGTGTTTGACGTTGCTCATAATCCGCACGCGGCCGCTTATTTGGCAGAGAAGTTGGCTGAGTGCAAAGCGGAACGCGGCGGGCACGTGCATGCGGTGGTGGCCATGTTATCCGATAAAGACATGGCGGGTACCTTAGCCTGCCTGGACGGTATCGTGGATCACTGGTATCCCGCATCGTTATCTGTGCCCCGAGGCGCCCCCGCCGACAGCTTGCCTGTATCGGCATCACAACAGTTTGCGTCACCCAGCGAGGCCTATCAGCAGGCGTTAAAACACGCTGAACCTGCGCGAGACTGTGTGGTCGTATTTGGGTCGTTTCATACCGTTGGACAGGTAATGAGCGAGCTTAACTAAAACGGAGTCATTGTGGCCAGTAAGTTACAAAAAAGAATCGTTGGTACCTTGGTGTTGGTGTCTATCGGTGTGATAGTGCTGCCAGATGTGCTTGATGGCAAAAAAGAGCATTATCAAGAGAGCTATGAGAGTATCCCGCTACGGGATGATTTTGACAGTGAGGTGAGCCAAACACCGATTCAAGCACCACAAGTGGTTGAGGTCGAGGCGCCAGACACCAAGGTTAAAGAGCATCAAACAAACGCAACGGACAGCGAGCCTGCGTCTAAACCGGTGTCTAGTGAAACAGCCTCTTCGTCAGTCAGTGACCAAAAAGGGGCGTGGATGATCCGGCTCGGTACCTTTCGCAACCAAGACAACGCACGACGTTTGGTCAAACAATTACGCGAAAAAGGTTACCAAGCACATATCTTACCCAAAGACATTCAGCCAGATGACTTAGCCAAGGTGGTCGTAGGGCCTCACGTCTCCAAATCGGCGCTAGAATCGCAACTGACTGATTTGCAATCTTTGACAGGATTGAAGGGTCAATTGCGTAAATTTGACCCACTCACCCAATAAGAAAACGTTTGCGTGAGCATTTTTTCTGTTAGAATGCGCACGTCTCGAGCAAGTGAATACGATGAATTGGATTGATTACCTCATTATTGGCGTCATTGGTTTTTCGGCGCTAGTTAGTGTGATTCGAGGCTTTGTTAAAGAAGCATTGTCATTGGTGATATGGTTTGGTGCGTTTTTTATCGCCAGTCAGTTTTATACGCAACTGGCGGTTTACCTGACCAATATCGAAGATGCCGTTATTCGTAATGGTAGCGCAATAGCCTTGTTGTTCATTGCCACCTTAATTGTGGGGGCGGTGGTCAATTATGTGATTGCTCAGTTGGTAGAGAAAACCGGGTTGTCTGGTACCGATAGGGTGCTGGGTATGGTGTTTGGGAGTGTGCGTGGTGTACTCATTATTGCCGCGATGCTCTTCTTTCTGGATGCCTTTACGTCGGTGGCTCACACCCAAGCATGGGGGCAGTCGCAACTTATTCCTAACTTTGCGGTAGTGATTGAATGGTTTTTCCACTATCTCGAGAACAGTTCCAGTTTCTTACCTGAGATCGCCGGATCTTAGGATGATATTCGCGTAACAAGGAATCGCTGACATGTGTGGTATTGTTGGAATCGTTGGTAACACCCCGGTCAATCAGTCCATTTATGATGCACTGACGGTGCTACAACACCGGGGACAGGATGCAGCCGGGATTGTCACTATTGACGACAATCGTTTCCGGCTTAGAAAAGCCAATGGCCTCGTAAAGGATGTGTTTCAACTTAAGCATATGCAGCGCTTACAAGGCCAAGTTGGCATTGGGCATGTGCGTTATCCAACCGCGGGGAGTTCGAGTGCGTCAGAAGCGCAGCCTTTTTATGTGAATTCTCCTTACGGTATTACCCTGGCGCACAATGGCAACCTCACCAACGCGCAAGACTTGCGTCAGTCGCTATTCGAGAAAGATCGTCGCCACCTTAATACCACCTCTGATTCTGAAATCCTTCTTAATGTCCTTGCCCACCAGTTATCAACCGCGACATCGCATCCATTAACGGTTGACGATATGTTTGCCGCGGTAGCGTCCGTGCATCGACAAGTGTCGGGGGCTTATGCGGTCGTGGCCATGGTCATTGGCCACGGTGTGATAGCGTTTCGTGATCCTAAGGGCATTCGGCCACTTTGTTTAGGTAAACGCGATACGGAGGCCGGCACTGAATACATGGTGGCGTCGGAGACAGTGGCGTTGGATGCGGTCGGGTTTGATTTTGTCCGTGATGTGGCACCCGGTGAAGCTATCTATATCACGCTGGATGGACAACTGCATACCAGTCAATGTGCGGATGCGCCGAGTTTAAACCCCTGCATCTTTGAATTTGTCTACTTCTCTCGCCCGGACTCCTTTATAGATAAGGTTTCCGTATACGGTGCACGCATCCGTATGGGACAAAAACTGGGGGCTAAAATCCAACGAGAGTGGGATGATGTTGATATTGATGTGGTGATCCCCATTCCAGAGACCTCCTGTGACATCGCCTTGGAGATTGCCCAAGTGCTCGGTAAGCCTTACCGCCAAGGCTTTGTCAAAAACCGTTATGTCGGTCGGACCTTTATTATGCCCGGGCAACAAATGCGTCGGAAATCGGTGCGCCGTAAACTCAATGCTATTCGTTCTGAATTTAAAGACAAACGCGTTCTGTTAGTCGATGATTCGATAGTCCGCGGCACCACCTCGGAGCAAATTATCGAAATGGCGCGCGAGGCCGGGGCAAAAGAAGTGTATATGGCATCAGCCGCCCCCGAAGTGCGTTTTCCTAACGTCTATGGCATCGACATGCCCAGCGTTAACGAGCTGATCGCCCATGGTCGTGAAGTCGATGAAATTGGTCAATTGATTGGTGCGGATGGCTTGGTCTACCAAGATCTTTCTGACTTGGTGACAGCGGTTGGCGAAGCGAACCCGGCTATTGAGCGCTTTGAGACGTCCGTATTCAGCGGTGAATACGTCACTCAGGATGTCGATCAAGCTTACCTCGAGTATATACAAAGTTTGCGGAACGACGATGCGAAAACGGTACGCGAGCAGCAGCAAGAGCTGGCTAACTTAGAGATACATAACGAGGATTAATTGAAAACGCCGCGATATCTATCGCGGCGTTTTTCAGTGTTAGCCCGTTGAGTGTATGTCGATTAATGGGTAAAGACTGGGCCCATGCCGACATTCCAAAGGATGACAGAGGCAGCAAGGATCGCGACCAGCAGTACTAACCCGCAAGTGACGACAGAGCTCGCATAGATAAACCCTCGTTCTTCAGGGATCTCCATCAATATCGGTACCCCCGTGTAGAGGAGGTAGACAGAGTAGGCAATGCCAATCAAGCCGACGATCATCACAAACCACACCACCGGGTAGAGCGTGGCCAGTCCTACCATAAAAATGGGCGTCGCGGTATAGGCGGCCAGTTCAAGACACTGAGTGTAAGTTGGGGCAGAACCGAACGTGCGACTCATCCACAATGTGAGATAGGCCAACGCGGCCACACCACCCAATAACGCGAGATACATGGCACTGGCGATGAACAGTGCGCTTTGCGGGGTCATAAAGATGGGATCCCCTGCGCCGATCTGCCAGCCAATATGGACGCTCGCGTAATAGGCACAAACAGGCGGGATTAACCCAAGTAACAACGCGTGACCAATGCTGTTTGAGGCGGCCTCGTGCCGCTCGCCAATCGCTTTCCATTCCTTTTTGGGATGGGTATATAACCCCAATAAATGACTCAATATCATAGTAACCCCGCTCGTTATTCCCTCAGTGAAGTCAGGTGCAACGGTCGGCGCACGACGCCTCAAGTAAAACGTCTTCTCTGCTGGCGTGCGGAGACAGATGCCGTATACACTCTTCTTTAATAAGGAATAGTTGTTGGTGTCTCAATTGGCAAGTTTTCCTCCCGACAAAAAATCGCCTTGCTGCGCTTTTCTGACTGGCTCGATATTAAGACAATACCGATATACATTCTTGTGATAGACATCATGTATTAATTGTTATAAGTCTTACTTTTAATACAGAGTAGCGTACTCTTATAGTGTCATTGATTTTCAAGCCTTTTTTATGCTGCCGATAAATGGCTTTGACGATTCACCTGCTTGAATGCTAAGAAAATTATTATTTTAAACAGCTGTTTATAGAGCGCTACTGAATTAAATCTCATTAGCGGTCACAGGTGTGTCTGAATTCAACTACGATTAGTGCAGTGAGAATGAAAACAGCCGCTGCTTTGCAGTCCTGGAGGAGAGCGTCGTGTTGCATAATAAAGAGATCTTAATCGTTGAAGATGATCCCGTCTTCAGTCGGATGATTGCGTCTTTTCTCGAAAGAGAGGGAGCGGTAGTACGTGAGGTTGAAAATGGTTTAGAAGGGTTGCAAGCGCTAAGACAGTCGATTCCTGACCTATTGATCAGTGACCTGTCGATGCCAGTGATGACAGGCTTAGAATTCGTTGAGGAGGTGAGCCTTGAATATCCAATGCTACCTATGATCGTGATCTCTGGCACCGGGGGGATGGCTGATGTCGCCCAAGCGCTTCGCTTTGGGGTGAAAGACTTTCTGATCAAACCGATTGAAGATATTAATGTGGTTAAAAAAGCCATCGAGACGGTGGTTGATGATGCGAACGACGATGTTCACGCCAGCGATGATTTTAGTCAGCAATGGTTTAAAGTGAGCGAGGATACGGATCGCGGGGCATCAGAGACAGAGCTCAAGTGGCACCTTGATGCCTTACGCCATAACCCAGGCAGCGCACGTGAGTTATTAATGGGGCTGATGCCAGAGCCCGATTCGCAACAAGGTGCTTGGCGTCTTTCTTACCATTCACTGCAATCGGCAGATGCCAACCCCATTGTATTGGATTATGCTTGGTTGATGGGCGGGAAAATGGCCTTTTATGTGGTCGACTCTGCCTCCGCAGAGGAAGACGGCACCGCGACCACCTTGATGATCCGTGCGTTTTTTAATGATTTTGTCCGCTCAGGTGATGTCAATGAAAGAGGATTTCTCACCTTGGTAAAACGGATCGAGGATGCGATTCGAGCCTCAGCCTACACATCGCCGGTTCGTGCGATGTTCGGTGTATTAAACACCACCGATAATCAGCTTGATATTTTACCGGCGGGGATAAAAGCCACGGTCGATAGCTGTGGAGCGACAAGCCTTGTTCACAGTGATCATTGGTTGGGGCGCGATGCGTTCTCGAGCCAATTTCAAAGCGTCGATCTTCAATCAGGTGATGCGCGTGTGTCGCTGAATGAAGTTGGCTTGAACAGTTTTAGCGTCGATATTCAAAAAATCGCCTAACGATTCAGCGGTACCATGTCGAATCGTTAACCCTAAGCAAAGGTGAGTGGCTTTGATTGGCGCTCGCCTTTGTTGCTGTGTGGGCCTAACATCCGTATACTCTCGTCGCTCTGGACAGGCTGCCACTGTCGATAGACATCAGGGACAGAACGACATGAAACATTGGTATTTACTTTATTGTAAGCGCGCGGAACAGCAACGCGCAGAGCAAAATTTGAAGCGCCAAGGCGTTGATTGTTACTACCCGACCGTGACGGTGGAAAAGTTGCGTCGAGGCAAGTGTCAGCAAGTTGAAGAGCCACTCTTCCCCAACTATGTGTTTGCCTGCTTTGATCCCGACCTTGTGCAGTACACAAGTGTTCGCTCCACGCGTGGTGTGGTTGATTTCGTTCGCCAAGGTGCGTACCCGGTCAAGGTCGACTTGGCGTTGATCCAACAGCTGATGACGATGGAAGATTGTGACGAACAACGTGACGCACTCTACCAAGGCTTCAAGCCTGGACAGTCGGTGATGATTGAGCAGGGGCAGTTTGCTGGAGCGGAAGCGATCTTCAAAGAAAAAGACGGCGAGAAACGCTGCATTTTGCTGATAAATATACTTAGCAAGCAAACTGAACTTTGTATCAATAACTCCGATATCAGCGCCTCCAGTTAACACGCTCTCCCGGTTTGGCTGCTACACTCATCAAGGTATAGCTTTGAATGAGGGAGGCAGTCGTTGGAGTCGGTGCTTATCGTTGAAGACAGCCGGTCGTTTCGCATGCTGGCTGAACAACAGGTGAGAAAAGCGGGTTTTGCCACTGTGACCTGTACCTGCCTAGCAGAAACGAGGGATGTGCTAGATCACCACACAACCTTTCTCTGTGCGATCCTCGACTATAATTTGCCGGATGCTCACCACGGCGAAGTCATCGATCTCTGTTTAGCCGTCGGGCTTAAAGTGGTTGTCCTCACCGCCTCGCAAACAGAGAAAACGCGTGATGAGATACTATCAAAGCCCGTTATCGATTATATCCCCAAAGACAGTAGTCATTGTATTGATGCGGTTTGCCGACTCGTTAAGCGATTGGCTGACAATCAAGGGCACCGTGTGCTGGTGGTTGATGACTCTGCCTCGATACGTAAACGCATCTCTGCGTTGTTAGCGCGTCAGTATCTAACCGTATTGGAAGCTGAAAATGGTGAGCAGGCACTTGACGTGCTGGAAAAAACGCCAGATATATCGCTGATTATCACTGATTACGAAATGCCGAAAATGGATGGCCTTCAGCTTGTGTATGCGCTTCGTAAGAAAGATACCGAGTGCTCACAGGCAATCATAGGCTTGTCTGGACATAATGATAGTGCGCTAACGGCACGTTTTCTCAAAGCAGGGGCGAACGATTATCTGCCCAAACCGTTTAATCAGGAAGAGTTCTTCTGCCGCGTGCATAGCTGTTTGAATGCGATTGATACCGAATGGCGGTTATTTCTCTTGGCGAATACAGATTTTCTCACGCAGCTTTGGAATCGACGCTATTTTTTTGAGCGGGGTGACCAGCTTGCAAATGAAGCGCGTAAGCATTTGGCGATTATTGATATTGATTACTTTAAACGTATCAATGATGACTTTGGTCATCATATCGGTGACGATGTGTTGGTTGAGGTCGCGCAAATGCTGGCAGACGCGTTTCCGGAAGACACGGTCGCCCGATTGGGAGGAGAAGAGTTTTGTGTATTATCGCTTCGTGATTTGACGGTGTTTCAGCAATCGCTAGACTCTTATCGCCAATCATTCGCCGAACGCCCCGTACGAGTGTCAGATCAGACGCTGAAAGTAACGGTGAGCATTGGCGTGGACTCTCAAGCGGCCTCTCTCTCACGCCTTTTACACACTGCAGATCAAGCCTTGTATCAGGCAAAAGCATCTGGCCGGAATCAAATGGTGGTGCATCAAGGGTAAATGTCTATTTTGTCTAAAAAGTGACACGAAATAACGCATAAAGTGTGCGATCGGTTGTTGGTGTTGCGTCAAATATCTGCGAGATGTGTGTCATTGTTGAGAAATTTGCGCAATTTCTGTCTACACGCACTCAATTGCCCTTACCCTGTACCGCTTCTTGCCCCGTTGCGTGCATTGTCGCGCAAAATTAACGTGAAGACGTGGTGCGTTGCAGATGGAATATAAAGTGTTGGTTGTGGAAGATAGTCGACCTTTCAGGCGGTTACTTGAAGCCGAGATACGAAAGGCCGGATACATCCCATGTATAGCAAACTCAATCGAACAAGCAGAGACGATCCTCAACCAAGAGACCGACTTTCTTTGTGCTATCCTCGACTACTGCCTGCCTGATGGGCAGGACGGTGAAATCATTGACGTATGTTTGTCGTTGGACATAAAAGTGATTGTACTCACTGCGATGATGGATGCTCGGACTCGGGAACGTGTGCTAGCCAAAACCGTGATTGATTACATCCCCAAAGATAGTCCCTCGTGCGTGTCATCGATAGCGCCGTTACTCAACCGCCTAGAAAAGAACCATCAGCACCATGTGTTAGTTGTGGATGATTCGCTGACAGCCCGTCGTTACGTGCGCAGCTTATTAGAGCGGCAATACCTCAATGTCCTTGAGGCCCAAAATGGCCAAGAGGCATTGGCTATGGTGCGGCGCGATAAGCGAATTTCTTTGGTGATTACCGATTACACCATGCCAGAAATGGATGGAGTGAGTGTGGTTAAGGCATTACGCAAACTGAAAACAGACGGCCAGTTGGCGATTATAGGCTTATCGGGTGAGGAAGATCCCAGCTTAACGGCGCGGTTTTTAAAAGCGGGTGCGAATGACTTTTTGGCCAAACCGTTTAACCAAGAGGAATTTTATTGTCGCTTGCACAGCACACTGAATGCGCTCGATACCGAGCGTCGCCTATTCAATATGGCCAATACGGATTATTTAACCCAAGTGTGGAATCGACGTTACTTTTTCGAGCACCCTCACACACGCTCACACAAGGGACCGAGGAGTTTGGCGCTGGTCGACGTCGATCATTTTAAAAAGATCAATGATCAATTTGGGCATCATATCGGCGATATTACGCTGATTGAGCTGGCAAAGATGATGAAACGCTATTTTCCGGAGGACATGGTCGCTCGCTTCGGTGGGGAGGAATTCTGTATCCTCTACGGCAATGACGAGCAGAGCTTTGTGCGCCGGCTTGAGGCGATGCGAGAAGAATTGGAAAAGACCGTTTGGTCACCCTATGATAAGGCGTTTTCAATCACCATCAGTATAGGGATGGTCCATGCCGATGCCCGTATTGATGAACTTGTTCAGCGCGCAGATAGGTGTTTGTACCAAGCCAAGGCAGGGGGACGAAATCAGCTCATCCAAGATGGACAAACGGATTTAGTATCCTGAAAAAAAAAGAGGGCCAGTTTGACCCTCTCTCATGCTAGTGACCATCGTGGTATTGCTCACAGGCCATGAGCGTATTTTCAATCAAGGTCGCGACAGTCATGGGGCCCACGCCACCTGGGACAGGGGTAATATGGCTAGCCTTTTCATAGGCAAGCTCATATTCGATGTCGCCGATAAGCTTGCCGTTTTCCATGCGGTTAATGCCCACATCAATCACAATGGCGCCGGGCTTGATCCAATCGCCAGGAATAAACTTAGGCTTACCGACCGCCACAACCAGCACATCGGCTTGTCGAACATGGGCTTCTAAATCCTGGGTAAACCGGTGGCACGTTGTGGTTGTACAGCCCGCCAATAGCAGTTCTAACGTCATCGGGCGGCCAACAATATTGGAGGCACCCACGATCACCGCATGTTTACCACGAAGAGGGACATTGTAGCGGTCTAGGAGGGTAATAATCCCTTTTGGTGTGCAAGAACGCAGGGTTGGCATGCGTTGACACAAGCGACCGACATTGTAGGGATGAAACCCATCGACATCTTTGTCTGGGCGGATGCGCTCCAATACGGACGTGGCATCAATCCCTGCAGGTAAGGGCAGTTGGACGAGAATGCCATCAATGCTGTCATCCGCATTTAAGGTGTCAATGAGTGAGAGTAACTCTTGTTGAGAGCACGAAGCCGGGAGGTCGTAAGACCTTGACACAAAACCGACTTCATCGCAGACACGACGTTTACTGCCAACATAAACCTGGGAGGCAGGATCGTCTCCGACCAGAATTACCGCCAATCCGGGGGCTCTACGTCCCGCTTGAGTGCGAGCGGAAACGCGGGCGGCAACCTCTCGACGCACGGTTTGCGCGATCAGCTTTCCATCAATGAGTTGTGCGGCCATAACTATCCTTCGGCTAAAGCAATGTTGGCAATAGTGTGACAAAAAACGCACCTAAAAGCTATTACGCAAACGTTTGCTAATGCAGTTTAATGAGGGGGAAGGCAAAAAAAAGCACTCAGCCGATCATGCTCGCACGATGCTTGACGAAACTGAAACACGAAAAGCATCAATTTCGCGTTCTCGCCTCACCGCGTCGCATGAATACATAGCCAGTAAATGATGTGGTTTTGAGCAACCACGTCAAGATTTTAGGGAAAAGCGTTGACGACGCCTAACGTCGCTTTATAATCCACGCTGCGTAAAGACAGTGCGCCCTTAGCTCAGTTGGATAGAGCAACGGCCTTCTAAGCCGTGGGTCACAGGTTCGAATCCTGTAGGGCGCGCCATTCTGCTTTTTTCCCTGTTTGTCTCACCGAACTGCTCTGAAAATAACCAAACACACATAAAACCGTAAAAAGTGTGATCCCACGCGGTTGAATTGTGAGATATCACCCCAATTTTGATATTGAAACGCCATCGGTCGCCCCTTGTCTCGACTCAGTTGACGGGTGCCGCTATAATAGCGCGTCTTAATTTTCAGTCTCGGATGAGATAGCTCGATACGCCATTTGCGTGTATCCGGATTCGCAGGGGCTATGACGGATTCATAGCTCAGATGATGCCACCAGTAAAACTGGTAAACATCACTCAGTACCCCTGAGTAAATTTGAGGTTAAATTTATAATGCAAGTTACCGTTGAAACCACCGAAGGCCTTAAGCGCCAAATGACCATCACAGTGCCTGCTGCCAACATCGATGACGCAGTCACTAAAGAGCTACGCAATATCGCTAAGAATCGTCGTTTTGATGGTTTCCGTAAAGGTAAAGTTCCATTGAAGATGGTGTCACGCATGTACGGTGACACAGTACGCCAAGACGTGCTGGGCGAAGTGATGCAGCGTCACTTCATCGAAGCCATGATTCAAGAAAAAGTGAACCCAGCAGGGGCGCCAAGCTTTACACCCGTTGAAAACGAAGCGGGTAAAGATTTGGTCTTTAAAGCTGACTTTGAAGTGTACCCAGAGGTTGAGCTTCAAGGCCTAGATGCTATCAGCGTTGAGAAGCCAAAAGCAGACGTTCAAGAAAGTGATGTGGACGAGATGCTTGATACCCTGCGCAAGCAACAAGCGAGCTGGGTAGAAGCAGACGGTGAAGCGAAAGACAACAGCCGTGTCACCTTAGACTTTGTGGGTACCATCGACGGTGAAGAGTTTGAAGGCGGTAAAGCTGAAGGCTTCCAACTAGAAATGGGCCAAGGTCGTATGATCCCAGGCTTTGAAGACGGCCTAGTGGGTAAAAAAGCGGGTGAAGAATTCACTATCGATGTGAACTTCCCAGACGACTACCACGCTGAGAACCTAAAAGGTAAAGCGGCGCAGTTTGCGATTAAACTGCACAAGGTGGAAGAGCAAGAGCTACCTGAGCTGACAGAAGAGTTTGTACAGCGCTTTGGTATTGCCGATGGCAGCGTAGAAGGCCTGAAAGCGGAAGTGCGTAAAAACATGGATCGCGAGCTCAAGCAAGCGATCAAGAACAAGGTGAAAGAGCAGGTACTTGACGGCTTGGTTGAGCAAAACCAAATCGACGTACCGTCTGCGCTGATTGAGCAAGAAATTGGCACCTTGCGTCAGCAAGCGGCACAACGCTTTGGCGGCAACATGGATAGCGCTTCTCAGCTACCACGTGAGCTGTTCGAAGAGCAAGCTAAACGCCGTGTAAGCGTCGGTCTTCTGCTTGGGGAAGTGATCAAGTCAGAAGAGCTTGAAGCTGATGATGAGCGTGTTAAAGCACTGATCGAAGAAATGGCATCTGCGTATGAAGATCCAGCAGAAGTTGTCGCTTACTACGAGAAAGACGAGAAGCTGATGGAAAACATGCGCAACGTCGCGCTAGAAGAGCAAGCGATTGATGCGCTACTGGCAAAAGCCACTGTCACCGAAGCTGAAGTCGGCTTTAGTGACTTGATGAACGCTTCTCAGCAAGCTTAATCAAGGTTAAAAAACGTTTGTGTCGCATTGACACTGCGTAAATGGATTTGCTTACAATGGCCCTAATGACTTGTCATTTGGGCCATTTTTTCCATCTACTGCGTCGCTATATTGGCCGCTTAACCGTCAAGAGTGCGAGACGTTTTAGCCATAAAAAACCTCGCTGGATCATTAAGCTGCGTGCATCGATTTAAGATTTTAGTGACCTGTTACAGCGTTTTGTGCTAAACCTTGGTTAAGGCAAGAGTTATAACGAATTCGATTAGGGATATTACGCTATGAGCCAACAACACAATAATGCCATGCCGCCAATTATGGACGCCCTTGTTCCTATGGTGGTGGAACAAACCTCGCGCGGCGAGCGCTCTTACGATATATACTCTCGCCTGCTAAAAGAACGCATCATCTTCCTCACTGGGCAAGTGGAAGATCAAATGGCAAATTTGATTGTGGCGCAGATGCTGTTCTTAGAGTCAGAAAACCCAGAAAAAGACATTTATTTGTACATCAACTCGCCAGGTGGCGTGGTCACGGCAGGCATGGCGATCTATGACACCATGCAGTTTATCAAGCCTGATGTCAGCACCCTGTGTACGGGCCAAGCGTGCTCAATGGGATCGTTCCTGTTGGCGGGTGGAGCCAAAGGCAAACGTTATTGCCTACCGAATTCACGGGTCATGATTCACCAGCCGCTGGGGGGCTTCCAAGGCCAAGCGTCTGACATTGAAATTCATGCCCAAGAAATGATCAAAACCAAGCACCGCCTCAACACCCTGTTGGCTGAGCACACAGGCCAGCCGATGGAAGTGATTGAACGTGACACCGACCGTGATAACTTCATGGCGGCACAGGAAGCGGTGGACTATGGCTTGGTTGACGCCGTATTAAGTCAACGAGACTAAACCCAACATGCCTTAGGGCGTTGAAATCAAGCAAGCTGCGTGAACAAGCGCAAAGCTTGTCAGTGGTTGGGTCGGAAAAAGTGGCCGATTTGTTGTAAACTCAACATAAGGCAACGACGGGCAAAGGCCCCAAAGAGGTTAGCGAATGACAGACAAGCGAAAAGACGGTGGAAGCGGAAAGCTGCTTTACTGCTCATTCTGTGGTAAGAGCCAACACGAAGTTCGTAAGTTAATTGCCGGGCCATCGGTCTACATTTGTGATGAGTGTGTTGACCTGTGTAATGACATTATCCGTGAAGAAATTAAAGAAGTGATGCCAAAGCGCGAGGGAGATAGCTTACCCGCGCCGAGTGAAATTCGTGCACACCTTGACGATTATGTCATTGGCCAAGAGCAAGCGAAAAAAGTGCTCTCGGTTGCAGTCTACAACCACTACAAACGCTTGCGAAACGGTGACAAAAGCGCAGATGGCGTGGAGCTGGGCAAGAGTAACATCTTGCTGATCGGCCCTACCGGTAGTGGTAAAACATTACTGGCCGAAACGCTTGCGCGCTTTTTGGATGTGCCATTTACCATGGCAGACGCCACCACATTGACCGAGGCCGGTTATGTCGGTGAAGACGTGGAAAACATTATCCAGAAGCTGTTGCAAAAGTGCGATTATGATGTCGCCAAAGCGGAGCGTGGTATCGTCTATATCGATGAGATTGACAAGGTCTCTCGTAAATCCGACAACCCGTCTATTACCCGAGACGTTTCTGGGGAAGGGGTGCAACAAGCACTGCTTAAATTGGTAGAAGGAACAGTCGCGTCGATTCCTCCTCAGGGAGGACGTAAGCATCCACAGCAGGAATTTTTGCAAGTAGACACGTCGAAAATCCTGTTTATCTGTGGCGGTGCGTTTGCGGGGCTCGATAAAGTGGTTGAGCAGCGTGTCGATACAGGCTCTGGCATTGGCTTTGGTGCGCAGGTTAAAGGCGCCACGGACCGTTCAGCCGATGAGTTCTTCGGCAAAGTTGAGCCCGAGGACATGGTGAAGTATGGCCTGATCCCTGAATTTATTGGCCGTCTACCCGTCACCGCGGTGTTGAGAGAGCTTGACGAAGATGCCTTAGTGCAAATTCTGCGCGAGCCGAAAAACGCGTTGACCAAGCAGTATGGCGCGTTGCTTGAACTCGACGGGGTGGAGCTGGAGTTTCGAGACGACGCACTGCGTGCTATCGCCAAAAAAGCGATGGAGCGTAAAACGGGTGCACGTGGCCTACGCTCGATTGTCGAAGCTGTGTTGTTGGATACCATGTACGACTTACCGTCAATGAAAGACGTGAGCAAAGTGGTGATTGACGATTCAGTGATCCGAGGCGAATCTGCACCTCTACTGATGTATGAACACACGGATAACCAAGCGGCGGGTGGCGAGTAATATCGTTACACAAGGTTATCAGTGATATAGAAAAAGGGAGTGACAACTCCCTTTTTTATTTTCTGACGGTTGAGCCGTTGAAACCTGTCCAACAGACCCCATATACTCATAATCAGATTGAACGGAAGAGAGAAGCATATGAACTTGGAGCGTTCCGAGCGCATTGACATTCCGGTGCTGCCACTTCGGGATGTGGTGGTTTATCCTCACATGGTGATCCCGCTTTTTGTGGGAAGGGAAAAGTCGATACGCTGCCTTGAAGCGGCGATGGACAACGACAAACAGATTCTACTGGTTGCGCAAAAAGATGCCGCCACTGATGATCCAAGTATCTCAGATTTATACACCGTTGGGACGGTGGCAACCATTCTCCAGCTTCTTAAACTTCCAGATGGCACGGTGAAAGTGCTGGTTGAAGGGATGCAGCGTGCGCGCATCGATCAGTTTAGTGAAGATGATTTCTTCACTGCGCAGGCCGAGTATTTGACCACGCCAAGCTTGGATGAGCGTGAGCAGGAAGTGTTGGTTCGCACGGCGATCAGCCAGTTTGAAGGCTTTATCAAGCTCAACAAAAAGATCCCGCCAGAAGTACTGACATCCTTAAATGGCATTGAAGAGGCGGCGCGTCTTGCTGATACCATTGCTGCCCACATGCCGCTTAAGCTTGAAGACAAGCAAAACGTGTTGGAAATCGTTGATATTTCCGAGCGTCTCGAATACCTGATGACCATGATGGAGTCTGAGATTGACTTGCTTCAGGTTGAGAAGCGCATTCGTGGACGCGTTAAAAAGCAAATGGAAAAGAGCCAGCGCGAGTACTACCTCAATGAGCAAATGAAAGCCATTCAGAAGGAGCTGGGTGAGCTGGATGATGCGCCGGACGAGTTTGAAGCGCTGAAGCAGAAAATCGAAGAATCAAAAATGCCGCAGGAGGCGCGGGAAAAAACCGAGCAAGAACTGCAAAAGCTGAAAATGATGTCTCCGATGTCGGCGGAAGCCACCGTGGTACGCAGCTATATCGATTGGATGATTAGTGTGCCATGGGCAAAACGCTCAAAAGTGAAAAAGAATTTAGCCCGCGCGGAAGAAGTGCTCAATGCCGACCACTATGGCCTTGAGCGCGTCAAAGACCGTATTTTGGAATACCTCGCGGTACAAAATCGGATGAAGAAGCTGAAAGGCCCGATTCTTTGCTTAGTGGGACCGCCAGGGGTGGGTAAAACCTCGCTAGGGCAGTCTATTGCTCGCGCCACTGGGCGTAAATATACCCGTATGGCGTTGGGTGGCGTACGTGATGAAGCGGAAATCCGTGGCCATCGTCGCACCTATATCGGCTCATTGCCTGGCAAGCTTATCCAGAAGATGTCGAAAGTGGGCGTCCGTAACCCGCTGTTCCTGCTCGATGAAATCGATAAGGTGTCGTCTGACATGCGTGGCGATCCCTCATCGGCGCTGCTTGAGGTGCTTGATCCTGAGCAAAACAATGCGTTTAACGATCATTATCTAGAGGTTGACTACGATCTCTCGGATGTGATGTTCGTGGCCACATCTAACTCGATGAATATCCCCGGCCCACTGCTGGATCGGATGGAAGTGATCCGCCTGTCTGGTTACACCGAGGACGAGAAGCTCAACATTGCTAAGCAGCATTTGATTGACAAGCAAGTGGCTCGTAATGGCTTGAAACCGCATGAGATCACGATTGAAGACTCGGCCATTGTCGGCATTATTCGTTACTACACACGCGAAGCGGGCGTGCGTAACCTTGAGCGCGAGATTTCTAAACTTTGTCGCAAGACGGTCAAAGAAATTCTGCTTAATAGCGAGCTCAAGCAAGTGACGGTGACGGATGAGAACTTGCAAGATTACTTAGGCGTCCGCCGCTTTGATTATGGTAAAGCGGATGAGCAAAACCGGGTTGGCCAAGTGACTGGGCTTGCTTGGACCGAAGTGGGTGGCGACTTGCTCACTATCGAGACCGAAGCGATGCCAGGTAAAGGCAAACTGACGCACACAGGCTCGCTGGGCGATGTGATGCAAGAGTCGGTGCAAGCGGCGATGACCGTGGTGCGTAGCCGTGCTGACAAACTGGGTATCAATAGCGACTTTTACGAGAAGCGTGATATTCATGTCCACGTCCCTGAAGGCGCTACCCCGAAAGACGGACCGAGCGCAGGTATCGCGATGTGTACCGCGTTAGTTTCAAGCTTAACCGGTAACTCCGTGCGTTCCGATGTGGCAATGACCGGCGAGATCACCTTACGTGGTGAAGTGCTCCCGATTGGTGGCTTGAAAGAAAAACTATTGGCTGCGCGTCGTGGGGGTATCAAAACCGTTGTCATTCCAAAAGAGAACGAGCGCGATCTGGAGGACATTCCTGCCAACGTCAAAGAGGACTTATCTATCCATCCAGTGCGCTGGATTGATGAGGTTTTAACCATTGCGCTAGAGAATAATCCGCTCGGTATTGAGCTGGTTAACGCCGAAAAGAGTGACATGCAGCAAAATTAAGCAACGTAAAACGCTGACAGGCAGTAAAAGGCTTGTCAGCGTTTTTTTTGCTCGCTAACGTTGCTTTGACGCATTGCCTGCATGGGGCGGGCAAGCGCGCTTTCAACGTCTTTCGTCGACAAAGCGTCTGTTATTGAATACCGCAACATTGATAGGTTTGCGGAGATGTAATCTAAGGGGATGAAAAAGTGAATAAGTCGGAACTGATTGATCATATTGCAGAAGGTGCGGATATTTCTAAGGCCTCAGCGAACCGTGCATTGGATGCCTTCGTCGAGGCGGTGTCTGACACGTTGAAGTCAGGCGACCAGGTCGCGCTAGTGGGCTTTGGCACCTTCTCTGTACGCGAACGCGCTGCACGCAAGGGCCGTAACCCACAAACGGGCGCTGAAATTGATATCGCGGCGGCCAAAGTACCAGGCTTTAAAGCGGGTAAAGCGTTAAAAGACGCCGTTAACGAGTAATCCTCGTGACTCGCTGCCGAATTATTCGCGTTTGACGGGGCGCTAGAGCTGCAAAGCCACTAACAACCGCGTATAATTCGGCGCACAAGAGCGTAAAGGCGCATCACATGATGCGCCTTTTTAGTTGAAAGACAACCAGCCCAAACCAGTTGGAGTACCGGCCAGTTATGATGGAACGTATACGCGAAGGCACCAATAGTCTTGCGGTGAAGATCATTTTAAGCCTTATCATCTTTTCCTTTGCTTTTGCCGGTGTCGGCAGCTATCTGGCAGGCGGTTCCAACCCGCCCGCTGCAACCGTCGGTGATAAAGAAATCAGCCGTGCAGAGCTCGATCGAGCTTATCAAAACGAACGTGCTCGTATGCAGCAACAAGCCGGAGAGCAGTTTAACCAACTGCTGGGCAACCCAGAGTATGTGAAGCGTTTTCGTCAAAATATCTTAGATCGAATGATCAATGACTTGCTGTTAGAGCAGGCGGCTAGCGAACTCGGTTTACGTGTGAGTGATGCGCAAGTCAAAGCGGCGATTAGAGCGATGCCACAGTTCCGTCAAGGCGGACAGTTTAATAACGATCGTTATCAGGCCGCTCTGCGCCAAACGGGCATGAGTGCCGATGAATTTGCCAACTATATGCGCACAGACTTAATGCGTCAGCAGCTGGTTAATGGCCTACAAGGCTCAGGCTTTGTCTTGCCCAGTGAGTTAGAGAATCTGTATCGCTTAGAGGCGCAAAGCCGCCAAGTGCGCACCATCACGCTCCCAGTGGCTGATTTTGCAGAGCAGGTATCGCTAACGGACGACGAGCTGGAAGCATACTATCAAGCTAACCGAGACGATTATATCCAGCCTCGCATGGTCAAAGTCGCTTATGTAGAGCTCACGGGGGAGGGGCTGGCTAATGAGGTTCAGGTCTCGGATGAAGCCATCGCGACTTATTACCAAGAGAACCAGTCTCAGTATGGCTCACAAGAACGTCGTAAAGTGAGCCACATCCTGATTGAAGGGACAGGTGATGAGGCTAAAGCCAAAGCCCAGCAAGCGCTAGAGCGCCTGAATCAAGGCGCCGCATTTGCTGCTTTAGCGAAGGAAATGTCTGATGACACCTTCAGTGCTGAGCAGGGTGGGTCGCTGGACTGGATTGAACCTGATGTGATGGATCCGGCGTTCGAGAACGCGGCGTATGCGCTGTCAGAGAAAGGCGATGTCTCTGGGCTCGTTCAATCTGACTTTGGCTATCATATTATCCGTTTAGACGATATTGATCCGGCGGATGTGACACCGCTTGCAGAGGTAAAAGACGATATCCGAGCCGAATTGCAACAAGCGCGCGCGGCGGATCGTTTCTACGCGCAGTCTACCACACTGGCTGAAGTCGCTTTTGAAGAGGCGAATGGTTTGGAGCCTGCGGCTGATGCGGTGAACAGCAAGGTGCAGTATACCGATTATTTTGCGTTAGACGCGGCGACTGGCTTGATGGCTCGTCCTCAGATCCAGCAAGCACTTGACAGCTATGACGTACGTGAAAACGGGCTTAACTCAGAGTTGATTGAGTTGTCTGGGGAGCATGCGATTGTTGTGCGCCTTGATGATGTGAAGCCGGAAAAACAGCTTAGTTTTGCGGAAGTGAAAGACCAAGTTCGCGAAACGCTCGCCGCCGAGAAAGGCCAAGAGCAAGCAAAAGAAACCGCCGGTGACTTGATTGCCCAACTCGAAGAAAGCGGTGAGGTAACGGGGAGCGATTACACCTTCAGTGCCCCCATCACACTCAACCGTGTTTCTCAGCAACAAGCCGTCGCTGAGCTGGCGTTTTCTCTGCCACAGCCAGCATCTGACAACGCCAGCTATGGCGTGACGCAAAACCGTCAAGGTGATGTGGTGGTTGTGGCACTGGATAAGGTGATGGTGCCTGAGGTGCCAGATATCAGCCCGCAAAGCCAAATGGCGGCGCGTGTTCAACGCGCGATGAGTAACATGTCACTGTCTGCGACCTTACAAGCGTTGCGCGAAGAGGTGGATGTGACTTACGCGGAGTCAGATACCCAGTAAGCGAGTGGGCAGCAGGAGTTCGATCTCTCTCGCACCCTCTTTGCTTGAGTAAGAAAAACGGCGCTAGGACTTTGTCCTGCGTCGTTTTTCTTTTATCGCTCACATGCAAATAGGCGAGCGCAGACTTAGGGTAAGGCTGACATTTCTACAAGGAGTGAAATCATGAAACACCTTTTATCCTGTCTGTTCTTTGCCCTTGCGTTGGTGACGGCGCCGGTGAGTTGGAGTGCTGATGAAAACGCCGCTCAAGCGACTGAGCAAGTTGAACGTCTTTCCGTTAACATCAATACCGCGAGTGAGCAGCAGTTATCAGAGCAACTCAAGGGGATTGGCCCGGCGAAGGCCAAGGCCATTATTGAGTATCGCCAAGCCCACGGTGAATTTAGCTCGCCAGACGCACTGATGGAGGTCAAAGGCATTGGTCCCTCAACATTGGATAAAAACCGAGACCTCATAAAGGTGTAACCATACTCGCGCAAAGTGGTGTTTGGCGCTTTGCGCGAATAATACTTGTGTCTGCTGGCTTGAATGCACACAATGACAGCGATGTGTAGCATGGTAGCAGGATGCGATGACTCAAAAACAAAGCCACTTTTTTGCCCACCTTGCGCGAATGAAGCTGATTTATCGTTGGCCACTGATGCGCAATGTTTCCGCCGAAAACATCTCTGAACATAGTTTACAGGTTGCCTTTGTGGCGCATGCGTTAGCGTTAATCAATAACAAACGCTTCAATGGTCACTATCAACCCGAGCGTATCGCGGTATTAGCGATGTTCCATGATTGCAGCGAAGTGATCACGGGTGACTTGCCTACCCCAGTAAAGTACTTCAATCCATCCATTGCGGGGGAGTATAAAAAAATAGAGAAAATGGCCGAGAAAAAGCTTATCGCGATGCTGCCGCCTGAGTTACAAGAGGAATATAGCGGGCTAATAGACTCAGACCACATCGCGCCGGATGATTACCAACTGGTGAAACAGGCCGACACCTTATGTGCTTATTTAAAATGCCTGGAAGAGATTGCAGCAGGGAACCATGAGTTTGAGCAAGCGAAGAAGCGGCTGGAAGCCTCGTTAGAGAAAAGGCGCTCTCCGGCGAGCGATTACTTTATGGCCACTTTTGTGGATAGTTTTACACTGTCGTTGGATGAGATCAGTGATGATGGATTTTGACCTATCTGACGCCTGGCAAATTCGCCAGATGACAAATGAGCAGAAAAAGCGTCGTCATGATAAACGCACGGCGTACCAACGCGATCGTGCGCGGATTCTGCACTCAGCTGCCTTTCGACGCTTGCAAGCAAAAACCCAGGTGCTCGGTGCCGAGCACAGCGACTTTTATCGGACTCGGTTAACCCATTCACTTGAGGTCTCGCAAATTGGTACCGGCATCGTCGCGCAGCTCAAAGAGAAACAACCAGCATTTCGCCCACTACTTCCGTCGACCGGTTTGATGGAAAGCCTCTGTTTGGCTCACGATATCGGTCATCCACCTTACGGCCATGGGGGCGAAATCGCATTGAATTACATGATGCGCAATGACGGAGGGTTTGAGGGCAATGCGCAAACTTTTCGCATTGTTACGCTGCTTGAGCCCTATACACAAGCTCACGGGATGAACTTGGCGCGTCGCACCTTACTGGGAGTGATGAAGTACCCTGCGTTGATCAGTGCCGCTCACAATGGCAATCAGCCTGCGCCGGTTAATGACTTTCGCCATCTTAAAGCGCGGGAGTGGCAACCTGCTAAGGGCATTTATGATGATGATAAAGCGCGGCGAGATTGGGTGCTTGCGCCGCTTAATGAAGCGGATCGCGCGTTATTTTTAACGTTTCGTGATCACACGGCCGCCGACCAACACCGCAAAACACGCTATAAATCTCTCGATTGCTCCATCATGGAGCTGGCCGATGATATCGCTTATGGCGTCCATGACTTGGAAGATGCCATCGTGATGGGCCTAGTGACGAGGGAGCAATGGCAAGAGTCAGTAGCAAGCCATTTGGCAGAGTGTGGTGACCCATGGCTCGAGGCCAACATTGGTGAGCTAAGTGAGCAAATGTTTGGTCCTCCGTACGAGCGTAAGGACGCGATTGGCGCCCTGGTCAATACGTTATTGACCTCAGTGGAGGTCGCGCCGACCAATCAAGATGGCACCCACAGTTTTACCTCTCCGCTATTGGCGTGGAATGCCTATTTGACTGAGGTCATGGCCGGTGTTTTGGAGGTGCTAAAGCGCTTTGTCAGTGAATTTGTGGTTAAACAGCCAGAGCTTCAGGTGGTGGAGTACAAGGGCCAACAGTTGGTCATGGAGTTGTTTGATGCCTTTGCCTCTGATCCCGAGCGTTTGTTGCCGACGGATTATCGACGCGACTGGCTGGCCGCCCGAGCGAACGGCCAATCAGGGATGCGAGTGATTGCCGATTACCTGTCGTCGATGACTGACAGCTTTGCGCAAAAGCTCCACAGCACCATGTTTACCGCTGCCAGTAATGGTCCGCTGTACGCGATTCGCTAGCGATCGGGGACGAGCGTGGGTGATGACGCCCTCAGTGTGCGGGACACTAAGCCAGTCGCTCTCTCAGTCGTGGCGCTTGCTCGCATTGGGTATAAAGGCGAGCTGGCGCTGAACGAGAAGGTCAAAACTGTCGAGCAACGGCTGATAGGGTGTGGGGTCGCCACTGAGTTGACTCAGTGCCATATAGCCGGCCTCGAGGGTGGACAGGGCACCCGGCTTCCGACTTTTACGAATCTGATACTGGCTTGGCGCACAGGCGTCAATACGGATACTCGGAAGTGCCTGTAAATTGGTCGACAACTGATACATTTTGTAGGCTTTTTTCCAGGTCCCATCCAGCAAAATAACCCCTTGTTTGGCACTCGCACCTTGGGCCGTCATCTCACTGAGTACCATCGCGTTTTCACCGGGGTAGAGCACGGCATAAGTAATGTCCGGGTCCGCCAATAACGCATTCAGCGGGGAATGCTGGCTAAAATCTTCTCCGACGAAGGTCACGCTATGTTGTAGCGAAAGGCTCAGCAGGCAGGCACTGTTCTTTGGGTGCGAGACTTCATCAGGGTGCTGAAGCAGGATCACGGGATTGGGATTATCAATCTTGGTGATGGCATCGCAAATGCAGATGGCGTGGGCTTTATGGCAGCGAGAGCAGTATCGAGACATACGAATAAGGGCGTTATAAACGGAATACGGTGATCAATAACATAACGCAAGCCGTGTCGCACGTGCTTGCGTTATCGACAGGTAACACCCACTAGCTCTCTTGGCTGTACCCGCTGAGAAAGCGTTCAAAGCGACTGATAGCCATCTCCAAGTCATCGACGCGCGGCAAGGTGACAAGCCGGAAATGGTCGGGTTGGTGCCAATTAAAGCCCGTTCCATGCACCATGAGCACTTTCTCTTGCAATAAAAAGTCGAGCATTAACTTTTCATCGTTATGAATGTTATACCGTTTGGTGTCGATTTTCGGGAAGAGATAGAGCGCGCCTTTCGGCTTTTTACAGCTCACCCCTGGAATTTGGTTGATAAGCTCATAGGCTTTGTCGCGCTGCTCCAGCAACCGACCGCCGGGTAAGATAAGCTCGTTGATGCTCTGGTATCCCCCCAACGCCGTTTGAATCGCATGCTGCATCGGGACATTAGCACAAAGCCGCATCGATGCCAGCATCTCAAGGCCTTCGATGTAACCGCGTGCATGTTGTTTCGGCCCTGTGACCAGCATCCAGCCGGCGCGAAAGCCACAGACTCGGTAGGCCTTGGATAAGCCATTAAAGGTCAAGCACAGTACATCCGGTGCTAAGGTGGCGATAGAGTAGTGCTGCGCCCCGTCGTAGAGAATTTTATCGTAGATTTCGTCCGCAAAAATGATCAGATTATGCTGGCGCGCGATCTCCACCACTTGCAACAAAAAGTCGCGACTATAAACAGCCCCCGTTGGGTTATTGGGGTTAATCAGGACAATCCCGCGGGTGCTGGGCGTGATTTTACGTTTGATATCGTCTAAGTCTGGATACCAGTCCGACTCTTCATCGCAAAGGTAATGGACAGGCTTGCCCCCTGATAAAGATGCCGCCGCCGTCCAAAGTGGATAGTCGGGTGAGGGCACCAGTAACTCGTCACCATTATTAAGCAGGGCTTGCATGGCCATCACGATAAGCTCGGAGGCACCGTTGCCCAAATAGACGTCTTCAACGTCTAAGTCCATCAAGCCGCGCTTTTGGTAGTGTTGCACCACGGCTTTACGGGCGGAGTAGAGCCCTTTTGAATCGCAATATCCTTGCGAGGTGGGGAGGTTGCGGATCACATCCACCAAGATTTCATCGGGGGCATCAAAACCGAACGGGGCGGGGTTACCGATATTCAGCTTAAGAATGCGGTGGCCCTCTTCTTCGAGGCGTTTCGCTTCTTTCATCACTGGACCGCGAATGTCGTAGCAGACATCATCCAGCTTGGCGGACATTCCAATAGGTTGCATTAACGTTCCTGTAAATAAAAAGGTGAAAATTGTTATTAGGCTTTTTTGGTAACTTACACTATTTGTTTGCCAATTCGAAAGACTTGGGCAGATAAAGTTTCACTGCTAGGAATGGCGCAAAAAAATCGACCAAGTTTGACAGATAACTGATCTAGCGCATATTTGTAAAAGACGCTCACAGGTAGACTGATAAGCAAGAATAACGTGCTACATAAAAGAGTACGGATTGACTTGCAAAGAGCACTGCCGCCTAGGCGGTTGGAGGATGTCGTGACTACCTTGATTCAAGCGGCTAATCATTTACAAAGCCAAGTAGCGATCAGTCAAGCGCCTGCACAATTGACCATGGCGTTTACTTGGCCAGGTGATTTGTCGCCCGTTGCTTGGTTGGATGCACAGCCTATTTACCCGAAAACCTACTGGCAATCACGCGATGGTCGTGAAGAGGTATTGGCACTGGGCGCTAGCCATCAGTTTTCTCAGCTTCATGCGGCCCAAGCCAGTCTGTTGCCTGACCAGCGCATTTGGGGCTGTGTGGCCTTTGATGATGCACCCGGCTGTGGTGATTTTTTCTTGCCAGTGGTTGAGCTCGTCAGGCGTGACCAGCAATGGCAGCTGAGTATTAATCTCACCACGGCGTGTGACAGCCAAGCGGTACTTAATCAGGTGATTTGGCAAGGCCGTCCTTTGGCAGCAGGGCAAGCGGTTGTCCGTGAAGAGACACATACCCCCAACCACGCTCAGTGGTGTCAATCTGTCCGTTGTGCGTTGACACACATGGAGCAGACCGCACTACAAAAAGTGGTGCTGGCACGTCAAACGCGTCTGTCGCTCAATGCGCCGATCAGTGCCGGCCAGCTGTTACAGCATAGCCAACAGCACAATGTCGAGAGTTTTCACTTCCTTTTTGCAACCGGCCCTGATGACGCTTTTGTTGGCTCAACCCCAGAGCGGCTATACCGCCGTCGCGATTGTCGTGTGACCACAGAAGCGGTAGCAGGGACAGTTCGTCGTGGCGCAAGCTTTAGTGAAGATCATCATCTTGGCGAGTGGCTATTAAGTGACACGAAAAACGTGCACGAGAATCAGCTGGTGGTGGACGATATTTTCGCCGGACTTCGCCGTCATGCGTTAACCATTACGGTTGACCCTGAACCGCATCTGATTGTGCTTCGCCATCTTCAGCATTTACGTCGTCGAATCAGCGCCATCATCGGGCCTGGTGTTGATGATACTGTGCTGCTCAGTGCCTTACAGCCCACCGCCGCGGTGGCCGGATTGCCCCGTGAAAATGCGCGTACCTTTTTAGCCGAGCAAGGCATTGCTCGTGGCCGTTATAGCGGTGCGGTCGGTTATCTTTCTCAGCGTGAAAGCCAGTTTTGTGTGGCAATACGCAGTGCACAAGTGACAGAGAATACCGTGGACTTATATGCCGGCGCCGGTATTGTCCCTGGCTCGGATCCGGATGCTGAGTGGCAAGAGCTGGACAATAAGCTCACGACTCTCCGTCAGTGTTTGCCTGCTTGCACGGTGCCTGAAAAAGACGCCATCAGACTCGGAGCCTGCTAATGTCGCTTTCTCTCACACACACCTGGGCAGAGGTTGTGATAGAAGAGCTATCGCGCCTAGGCATCAGGCATATTTGTGTCGCGCCCGGTTCACGCTCCACACCCTTGACGCTGGCCGCGGTGAAACAAAGTCAGCATCCCCAACGTCCGGTGACAATCCACCGTCACTTTGATGAGCGCGGGCTGGGTTACCTTGCCCTTGGTTTGGCCAAGAGTATCTGTGAGCCTGTCGCGGTGATTGTGACCTCAGGCACTGCGGTGGCAAATTTGCTGCCTGCCGTGGTAGAGAGTGGCTTAACCGGTGAACCGTTAGTGATTCTTTCTGCTGACCGCCCGTTTGAATTAATGGATTGTGGCGCGAACCAAGCGATTACCCAATCAGGCCTGTTTTCTTCTCATGTGACCGCTGAATTGGCGCTTCCGGCGCCGACCGCTGAGATCCCTTTGCCGGCGTTACTCACCAAAGTGGATCAGCTACTTGCACGTCAGGCTGAGCAAGGGGGGAGCGTCCATATTAACTGTCCGTTTCGTGAGCCTTTTTATGGCAATCGCGATGAGACAGAGGAGGAAAAGCTTCGCGAGTCTGTTGCCCACTGGTGGCAAAGCGGCCAGCGTTATACCCGCCACCATCAAGCTCGCTGTTCTGCGATGCCTGAATGGCCGCCTTGGTGGACGCCGACTGATGGAGGACCACGAACGGTAATTGTACTTGGTGCCGTGCCAGAGGGGCTGTCCGAGGCCGTGGAGCGGTTAGCGAATTCGCTTCATGCCATTATCTTGGCCGATCCACAGGCAGGGGTGGCGAGCAGTGCACCTGGCTACGATCTGTGGCTTAACCATCCCGATCTTTTCCAGCAATTGAATCAAGCCCAATGGGTGATTCAGCTCGGTGGGCGGTTGGTGTCTAAACGCCTTGGCCAATGGCTGGCGCAAACGCAAGCTCACTACTGGCTGATCAGCGAACACACACAGTCACTTGCCCCTCATCATTTGTCTGTCGAACAGTTTGTCGTGCCGCCGTCCCAGTGGCGGTTGTGGTTAAATGCACTGACTGATGCCGTCGACAGTGCACATTCTGACGCGATAGCTGATTCGACGCATGTGAGCGCGTGGCAATGCGCCCTAGTCAACGGTGCCAAGTATCAAATGCAACTGGCGGCCGCCGCCATACCGACTTCCCCTTTGTCGGAACACAATGTCTTTCAAACTCTGCCGGCGATGTTGCCTCACCACGCGGATGTTTTTATCGGTAACAGCTTGGCGATCCGCTTAGCGGATATTTGGTCTCACCTTGCTCACCATCGGGTATTTGCCAACCGTGGCGCCTCGGGCATTGATGGTTTACTCGCCTGTGCCGCTGGGGTGCAGCGATACCGCGCTCAGCCAATGTTAGTGGTGTTGGGTGATACCAGTGCACTTTACGATCTTAATAGCCTCGCATTATGGCGGGAGACGTCTGCGCCGGCCGCCATCCTTATCCTGAATAACAATGGCGGTGGCATTTTTGATGCGCTGCCGGTTGATCAAACCCTTTGTGATACCTACTACCGGATGCCGCATGATCTAGGTTTTGAACACATCGCGGCGCAATTCTCTTTGGGTTTCCATCAACCCGTGACCCCAGATGATCTCGTGCGAAGCGTGAGTCAGGCACTCACCACCCCTGGGGCTGATGTGATTGAAGTGGTGACACCGGCCGGAGAAGCGGGACAGGTACTCAGCGAGTGCTTAGCTGCCATGGCAGCCAGGGGGACACATGCTTAGTTACCAACAAGGCGGCGATCGGCATGGAAAGAAAGTGGTGTTTCTCCATGGTTTTTTAGGTAGCGGAGAAGATTGGCGTACGGTGACCGATAAAATGCACCATTGTCATTGGCTGTGCATTGATTTGCCTGGTCATGGTAGCAGTGTGAGCTATCAAGCCGTTGACTTTGCCACGACAGTCGCAGCAATACGACAAACGTGTTACCAGGTGTGGGGGCATCAAAAGGCATGTTTAGTCGGATACTCGCTCGGCGCGCGCCTTGCCATGCATCTTGTCTGCACTCAACCCAGTCTTTGGCGCGCGGTCTTCTTGGAAGCGGGTCACCCAGGTTTGGCGGATAGCCACCAACGACGCAAGCGGCTGACACAAGATAGCCAGTGGGCGGCGCGCTTTGCGCATCAAACCCTGTCAGAGGTGTTAAATGATTGGTACCAGCAAACCGTCTTCCAGTCACTCACGTCTGACCAGCGTACCGCTTTAGTGCTTGAGCGGGGAAATAATCACGGCCCCGCCGTGGCGAAAATGCTATTGGCGACCTCTTTGGGTCGCCAGGCGAATTTACGCGCGGGGCTGGGTGAAGCCTTTCGACAAGGCGTCACGATTGACTACCTTTGTGGAGAGCACGACAACAAATTTACCTCACTTGCACATTCACTATGGCAACACACCGGGATCCCCGCCACGCCGATAGAAGGGGCAGGGCACAACAGCCATGTTGAAAATCCAGATAGGTTTGTGCAGGTACTCACGCAAAGTCACGCACTCGCTTGACTTTTTATCTTTATGACGGGCTTTGTCCCAAGCAACCGAGGAAGGGGAGACACTATGGCTGTCACGCCGGGAATGACAGAAAAAGAGCTTTACGCGCCGATTGAGTGGGAACCGACTGAGCATGCGTTTAGCGATATCCTATACCATAAATCCACCGATGGTATCGCTCGGATCACCATTAACCGCCCTCAGGTACGCAATGCATTCCGGCCTCAAACGGTAAAAGAAATGATGCAAGCGTTGGCTGATGCGCGCTATGACAGCCGAGTGGGCGTGATTATCCTCACTGGGCTGGGAGAGAAGGCGTTTTGTTCCGGCGGCGATCAGTCCGTGCGGGGCGACTACGGCGGGTATCAAGATGATGAAGGCACGCACCATTTGAACGTGCTGGACTTTCAGCGTCAGATCCGCACCTGCCCCAAACCCGTCATTGCCGCTGTTGCAGGCTATGCCGTCGGTGGTGGCCACGTATTGCATATGATGTGTGATTTAACCATCGCCGCCGACAACGCTCAGTTTGGGCAAACGGGTCCCAAGGTCGGCAGCTTTGACGGTGGCTGGGGGGCGTCTTATATGGCACGGATTGTGGGGCAGAAAAAAGCCCGTGAAATCTGGTTCTTGTGCCGTTTCTACAATGCGCAAGAAGCCGTAGACATGGGATTGGTGAACACCGTCGTGCCACTGGATGAGCTTGAGCGAGAGACAGTGCGTTGGTGCCGGGAAGTGCTCCAACACAGCCCCATGGCGTTGCGCTGCTTAAAAGCGGCGTTGAATG
This sequence comes from Salinivibrio sp. VYel1, assembly GCF_009377945.1. Taxonomy (NCBI): domain Bacteria; kingdom Pseudomonadati; phylum Pseudomonadota; class Gammaproteobacteria; order Vibrionales; family Vibrionaceae; genus Salinivibrio; species Salinivibrio sp. VYel1. Next base: position 32,256 of record NZ_RSAM01000006.1, read on the forward strand.
CAGACTGCGATGGGCAGGCGGGTCTACAAGAACTGGCCGGTAACGCCACCATGATGTTTTACATGACCGATGAGGGGCAAGAAGGGCGCAATGCCTTTAATGAAAAACGCCGCCCTGAATTTGATCGTTTCCCACGTAATCCATAGAGGTCACTATGAGACAGGCACGGATTTATCACTACACCTTGCCAGTCAATGCCGGTTTATTTGTCCGTGATCAGCCGTTAACGGAGAGAGAGGGCTTGGTGGTTGAATTAAGCGAGGGAGCACAACGTGGTTGGGGCGAAGTGGCGCCGCTCCCCGGTTTTAGCCAAGAAACCTTTGCTGAGGCACGTCATGCGTTAATTGCTGCCACCGCGGTTTGGTGTGATCATCGTAATATTGCCATGCCACAACTGCCTCCTTCTGTGGCATGGGGGCTAAGTATCGCGCAAGCCGAGTTAGACAAGCGTTTGCCCACTCAGTCAGGCTTTCGTCATGTGCCCGTGTGTACGGGGGATCCTGATGCCTTGTTGGTGACGCTGGGGCAACAACCGGCGGGCCAGCCTTATGAGGCAAAAATTAAAGTGGGGGAGTATGAGGTCGCCCGCGATCGGTTAATGATCGCGACCATGTTAGAGGCGTTGCCGGATTTGAGGCTGCGCCTTGACGCGAACCGTCGTTGGCAACCTGAGCAACTTGCCAGCTTTTGGAATGGGCTCAGTGAAGCCCACCAAGCGCGAATTCACTGGATTGAAGAGCCTTGTCGCGATCCTAACCAATCGCTCGTACAAGCACAGGCATTAGGCTACCCCCTGGCGTGGGACGAGAGCCTAATCGATAGCCAAAATATGGCGTTGCTTGAAAACGATCGGGTCTCGACCTGGGTGATTAAGCCCAGTTTACTCGGCGATCTGGCCACCATTGAGCAATGGGTGAGTCGGGCGCATGCGTTGGGCAAAACGGCGGTGATTAGCTCGGCATTAGAAACCAGTTTGGGCTTAACGCAATTATCACGATTGGCCGATTGGTTGACCCCAGGTGTCGTGCCAGGACTTGATACATTGGGGATTTATCAGCATCAACTCGATCGCACCTGGCCAGGGGCGTCGCAGCCCTTGATCCCACTCCACGATCAGCCACTCGTGTGGATAAACACCTTGTGAGTCAACGCATGTTTGGGTTTGATACGTGGCCATGGCGCCATTGGGCGGCTGTAGCACCGAACGCGAAAGCGATTGATAGCGAGACGCCGCTCACATGGGATGCACTCAGTACGCTCGTGGATGGCCAGCAAGATCTACTGGGTGAGGCGCCCATTGTGGTGCTCGACAGCGCATTGTCACAAAGGGAGCTGATTGTGGGGATGCTCGCGGCTTGGCAGGCGGGGAAAAAAACGCTGGTATTGAATCAAGCTTTAAGTGACGAGGTGCAAGCCTCCGTGCTGAGTCAACTTGGCGTCTATCAATTTTTGCCTGACCGCTCGCGCCAACCGCGTGTCAATGTGCTGCCCATTGCAACCCATTGGCAACCCGATAAGCCTCTAACCTTAACCTTAACTTCCGGGTCAACCGGTACGCCTAAGGTGATTGCTCACGCGGCTCATCAGCATCTCGCCAGTGCTGCCGGTTTAACCCAAATGCTGCCTTTTTTGGGCTTGGCGGATAAGACGACCTCTCTAGAAAACCGCGTCGATCGTTGGCTCTTATCGTTGCCACTGTTTCATATATCCGGCTTAGCCATTGTATGGCGTTGGTTGTATAAAGGCGCACAGCTGGCTATCTATCCATGTCGTGGGGAAAGCATGGCATCGGCGCTCACACATGTTAGCCACGCCTCGTTAGTGCCCACGCAGCTCTATCGCGTGTTGCCTGCACTGAGAAAATGCCCAGATACTTCCACCTTATCTCACGTGTTGCTCGGTGGCGCTGCTATTTCAAGTGCACTGACGGAGCAGGCAGAACAACAAGGGATAAGCTGTTGGTGTGGGTATGGGATGACGGAAACGGCATCGACGGTCACTTTAAAGCGAGCCGATGGACAGGATGATGTGGGCACCACCTTGCCGTATCGCGATGTGATGGTGGCGGATGACGGTGAGGTAATCCACCGCGGGGAGACGTTAGCCTTAGGGGTTTGGCAAGCGGGCGCATTGCAACCGCTTGATGCGTCCAAAGGGCTGGCCTCGCGCGATTTAGCGAGTTGGTGTACAGACGTTCACCCGCCGACGCTACGTATCATCGGGCGTAAGGATAATCAATTTATCTGCGGTGGGGAGAACGTTCAGCCCGAGGTGATTGAGGCACACTTGCAACAGTGTGCCGAAATTCGTCAGGCCATGGTCGTTCCGGTTAACGATCGCGAATTCGGGGCGCGTCCGTTGGCGATTATCCAGAGTCGGTGCCTTCTCAACGCCCAGCAGCTGGCTGACTATTGTCGGCGCTTGCCCGCTTATCAACGCCCGGTCGCGTTCTTACCTTGGCCATCGTTATCGCCCGAGGCGGGGATTAAACCGTCTCGAGCGCAATTAACCCAATGGGCTCAACGCCAAGCGATTAACTAAGGCCGGTCGGCGCGCAGGCGAATGACTTCATTGCGCATATGCTCTGAGGTCGCTTGCTCAGGCTCAACGGCTGGACCGGCGACGACGGTGACTTTAGACCAAAACCGCTTGGGCAGTTTTAACATGGCTTTCCCGCCATGACGGCTAAAGTAGCTGCCCCAAAGGCCCTGTAACGCCATCGGTACCACAGGCACCGGAGAGCGTTGCAAAATCATATCCATCCCGCGGCGGAATTGGTCGATTTCGCCGTCATAACTAAGATGCCCTTCTGGGAAAATCAGTACCACTTCGCCATTATCAAGCGCCTTTTGAATCTCGTTCATGGCGGCCCGGATCGTGCGGCCCCGATGGCTAATGGGGATCACTTTTGAGGTACGGAAGAACCAATGTAGCACGGGCAATTGATATAAATCTTCAAACATTACAAAGCGGATAGGGCGATGACACGCGCCAGCTAACAAGAGCGCGTCCATATAGCTGACATGGTTACAAATCAGCAAGGCACCGCCTTTTTCAGGAATATGGTGTAAGTCTTGGTGTTTTACTCGATACAGGGTATGGGTGACCATCCAGGTAAAAAAGCGCAAGGCGAAAATCGGTACCAGTTTGCTGACATAGATAGCCACCAAGAAGTTGAGCACCGCCAATACTAAGAAGAATTCCGCGATAGATAACTCAACCACGACCAAGAGAGTGATACCGAGTATCGCACTGGCCACCATAAACAAGGCATTGAAAATATTGTTGGCGGCAATCACACGCGCACGCGCGGCTTTATCGGCGCGTTGTTGCATCAGACTGTACAGTGGCACAATAAAAATCCCGCCACACACGCCAATCATCAATAGGTCGATAAACACCCAGGTCAGGGCTGGATCAGTGATAAAAGCAAGCAGGTTGCTATGAAGGGTCGGGGCCGCCGGCGTGGCAAAAAACAAATGTAAGCCAAAGCCGGTTAATCCTAAACTGCCCAAGGGGACAATGCCGGGCTCGATACGATGACCAGAAAGCTTATCACACAGCAATGCCCCCACAGCGATGCCAACAGAAAACAAGGTGAGCAGAAATGATACGCCAATTTCACCGCCACCGATCGAGGCGGTGAATTTGGGAAACTGGGTTAAATAGCTGGCACCTAGAAACCAAAACCAGCTGATCCCGAGAATCGCTTGTAAGGTGACCTTGTCTTTACGCGCGAAACGCAGCGTTTGTCGCATTAAAGCAACGGGTCGGTAACGTAAATTGAGTCCAGGGTTACCCGCGGGGGCGGGAGGGATGGCATGGGCAGACATGACGCCGAGCAACGCAAAACTAAATACGGCTATCCCAGATATCAGGTTAGAGTCAGGGTGATGGGCAATAAAGCCCGCCAGCAAGGTACCGAGCAGAATCGATAAGAAGGTGCCGGTTTCCACCAAGGCATTGCCTGAAACAAGCTCTTTGTCATTGAGCGTTTGTGGTAGTAATGCGTATTTCACCGGGCCAAAAAAAGCCGATTGGGTGCCCATCAAAAAAAGTAAGCCGAGTAACACATTCCAAGCGTGAAAATACAGCGCGACAGCGGCACTCGACATGATCACCACTTCTAACCATTTCACCCGTCGCATAATAAGGGCTTTGTCGTATTTGTCTGCAAGCTCGCCAGCAAAGGCAGAAAACAAGAAAAAAGGCAGAATAAACAGCCCAGCAGCGGCGTTGATAAACAGCGTGGCGTCCATCGGCAGTTGATCGGCCGAGGCGAACGCGACCATGATCACCAACACATTCTTATAAACGTTATCGTTAAACGCGCCCAATGCCTGGGTAATGAAATAAGGCAAAAAACGTCGCTCGCGTAAAAGCTGAAACTGTTGGCTCATTTAGGCAGATCCATTTCGCGTTGCAATAAGCGACTTATACTAGCAGCGAGCGAGGTATGCGCAACCTTGAATACGTTGCGCATCATTCAGTTAGTTGTCAAACAAAGAGGACTAAGAGAATTTTTGCATGTTTTTAATCGACACTTGCTCATTGAGTGTCCAAAAATCATACAGCACACCAATTAAGAAAAAGCCACCGGTAAATAGATAGATAAAGCCGGTGATCCATTTACCCATGTACATACGGTGAATGCCAAACACACCCAGAAAGGTCAGTAATAGCCAGGCAATGGTAAAATCCGTGGGGCCACTGCGAAAACGGAGATCGGCTTCTTTATCCATGGAAGGAATCAAGAACAAATCCACAATCCAGCCAACGAAGAACAGGCCTAGGGTGAAAAACCAGAGGGTGCCAGTTACCGGTTTTCCATAGTAAAACCGGTGGGATCCGAGAAAACCAAAGATCCAGAGTAAGTAACCAACAAATTTACTGTGGGTATCATTCATGGCTTGGTCCTATTGCAGTGAAAAGAATACTAATGGCTTGGAGTGCCTGCGTGGCAAATGGTTCCTACTGACGCCAAAACAGTGGTGTTTGGATGACGTTTGGTAACAATTATTCCCGCTCTGCCAATTGACTTCACCACCAGAGACTCTAGCATGATAACGGTCTTAAACCACAGATGATGCGATGATGAAAAAATTACTCTCTGTTGCAGCCTTGATGGTTGTCTTTGTTGTGACAGCGCCTTACGCAGAAGCGAAACGCTTCGGCGGCGGCAAGTCTTTTGGTAAAAGCTTTAAAACCGCGCCTGCGCCAAAAAATACCACCACTAACACCAACACCCTCAAACAGAATACCTCGAAAACAAGTAAAAAAGGGCTCGCCGGTGGTTTACTCGGCGGTTTGCTCGCCGGTGGTTTGTTGGCCGCATTCTTCGGCGGGGCGTTTGAGGGTATCCAATTTATGGATATCTTGATTCTAGGCCTGATCGCCTACTTCGCCATGAAGTTTCTCCGCGGGCTCACCCAAGCCAAAGCAGGGGCTCAGGCGCAAGGGCCGGCCTACGCGGGGCAACACAAAGGTTATTATCATGAAAAGCCTCATGCATTTCGACAAAACGCGGCAGGCACAGGCGCGACGTCAGGTGGATTTGGGGGCATGCAAAACGATGTGCCATTTAACTTTCCGCCTCAGTTCAACATGCAAAGTTTCTTGAGCGGAGCCCGTGAGCATTATCGGATTTTGCAAGGCGCATGGAACCATAACGAGCTTGAGAAAATTCAAGAGTATGTGACGCCTGAGCTTTATAACGATCTCGCCGCCGAGCGTGCACGATTGGGCAGTGAGCAACACACTGAAGTCATGTATGTGGATGCCGAGATTGTTCGCGCCGATTATGACAGCCGCAGGGCACAATTGAGCTTAAAATTCACCGGTCGTTATTGTGACCGCGTGGAGGGGGTCGAAGAAGACATTACGGATATTTGGCACTTAGAACGTGACTTAAGCCAGCCCAATGCGCCTTGGTTGATTGTGGGGATTCAAAGCTAACAAGCTCGCGGTGAAAACACGCTGATAGATAAAGCGCTGGCTAAGATAAGCCAGCGTTTTTTATGTCGCCGCTTCCAGATAAATAAGGTTATCGAGCGCTTGCTGGTACGTATCACCACATACCTCGGGATCTGCATCGAATGCGGCACACACCTCGGGGCGGGCGTCGGATCCAAACAGCTGACAGAGGTTGCGTTCATCCAGCTGTACACAACGGGTGTTAGCAGGTTTACCGTTTGGCATACCAGGGATCGGTGACGAAATGCTAGGCGCGATACAGCAAGCGCCACAGCCAAGACGGCACGAAAATGGCGATGCAGTTGGCATAATCATGGCCTCCGTCAACGTGCAAAGTCGGGCACTCTACCACTCACTTTTGGACTATCCAACCCACACAAAGGCTTGCTTGCACTTTACGGCTATGATGGTTATAACAAGCGCGCAATGTCGTTGCCGTGAAAAGGCGGCAATAAAAAAGAGATTAAACACCATGAGCACGCCTTTTTGGCAACAAAAGACCCTGGCACAAATGAGTGATGAGGAGTGGGAATCACTCTGTGACGGCTGTGGCCGCTGCTGCCTACACAAATTGATTGATGAAGAGACAGACGAGCTTTACTACACCAATGTCGCCTGTAGTTTGCTCGATGATAAAACCTGCTCGTGCAAAGATTATCCCAACCGCTTTTCGTATGAAGAGTCATGTTTGAAGCTTACCCGCGATAAGATTGATGAGTTTTATTGGTTGCCGGAAACCTGTGCCTATCGCTTGCTGGCTGAACATAAACCCTTACCCGAGTGGCATCCGCTGATCACAGGATCAAAGGCGGCGATGCATAAAGCGGGGATCTCGGTAAAAGGCAGCGTGGTGTACGAAATCGATGTGATTGATTGGGAAGATCATATCCAGCTGACTCAGCAACTGCGGTAACCCCAGCACATTGTCACCCTATGGCGCAGACTCCCCATTGTTTAATTTCTGTTGTTGGGCATAATGATGGCCAACTCGACAGGAGGTGACATGCAAAGGTACACGCGTCGTTCAAAAGCTGGCTGGGCCCTCGCCATTGCGCTTTGGGTACTGGCCGTGTGTGCTTTGCAAAACCAACTGAGTTGGCAATCAGGGGTACAAGCGACTTGCCAAGCAGTCAATATTGGTGACGCCGAGGAAGCAAAAAGCGCACTGGGTAAAAAATGTTCGCTTTCTGAGCAGTTGATGCATCCGTCTGCGTTGGCGTTAGACTGGCTACCGTCACCACTTTGGTGGCTGATTGTGCTACTTGCGGTGATGGCGACCGTTAGTGTATCGATCACCTTACCCACTCACGATCCACCGACCTATCGACGACGGCATCTTTGCTTTTGTGTGTTCCGAGAATAAAGCGCCTGCTTCCTAAATAGCGTATTTATTCTTAACAAGGAACAGACTTATGAATCGACTCAATGACTATTGGCACGCTTTTAAACACGGTCATGTTTGGCAAGGCGTTGCTTTACTGCCGCTTTTGTTTTTGTGCTTACTGCTACTCAGCCCGGCGGTACGGGCCACTGCGCCTGATACAGGTTGGCTCAGTAACCCCGACCATCCACCCGTTAAGGCGCGCCTCGCCTTAACCGGACAAGGTCATCCACAGACTCAGCATCTCGATGGGTTGCTCTCTATCCGTTTACAAGGTGACTGGAAAACCTATTGGCGCTCGCCAGGTGAGGGCGGAGTCGCACCGGAACTTATCATCAACGACAGCCAAAACCTGGGTGATATTACCTGGCACTGGCCGGCCCCTAGTCGACATGAGCTACTTGGCCTGACCATGCTGGGCTACAAAGGGCAGGTGACTTTCCCGCTGACCTTTGAGGTTGAAACCTGGCAACAGCCGGTTTCGCTCGATGCCACCTTGCGCTTGTCCTCGTGCACCAGTGTGTGTGTGATCACTGATTACCCTATCTCGCTCGACTTTACCCCGAGCACGCTTGAGGCGGATGGCGAGCGGATGTATCAGTTCAACCAAGCGATGAGTCAGGTACCTAAGCCACTTCCCAGTGTGCAGATTGAATCCGCGGTGTGGGATGCCAACCAGCAACAGATCGCGGTCACTGTGACTGGGAGCCAAGCTTGGCAGCAACCCGATATGCTGGTGGATGGTGATGCCGTTATCGATGATACCTTTGGCGTGCCCAGTATCCACCGTGATGGCGATACCTTGACCGCCACGTTTGACGTGACCAATTGGATTGAGCCCCCCAACCTTACCGATAAACCCATTCAAGTGACTGTCATGGATAAGCAGCTGCTGGCTGAGCACAGCACTACCGTGCGGGCGGGGAGTGTGGTTTCGCAAAGCGGATTATCGTTCTGGATGATTGGCGGTATCGCACTGCTAGGGGGATTGATCCTTAACGTGATGCCCTGTGTGCTCCCGGTGCTGGGCCTTAAGCTCAACAGTATCGTTGCCAACCCAGATGCGACACGTGGCACCATTCGTGGTCAGTTTTTGGCGTCAGCCGCTGGGATTCTGGTGTCCTTTTGGGCGATTGCTGGGTTGTTGATGATCTTAAAACTGACGGGGCAAGCCGTGGGTTGGGGGATCCAGTTCCAAAGCCCGATATTTATTGGGGTGATGACGCTGGTGATTTGGCTGTTCGCCCTGAGCTTATTTGATGTGCTGCGTATTGATTTACCGCCCAGTTGGCAGACGTGGCTAGCGACACGTGGTGGTCACACCCGTAGCGGGCATTTTGTTCAAGGCGTGTTTGCCACATTACTGGCCACACCGTGTTCGGCCCCTTTCCTCGGCACGGCCGTGGCGTACGCGCTGGGTGGGTCGTTGACGCAGCTTTGGCTGATCTTTACCGCGCTCGCGGTTGGTATGGCGCTACCGTGGCTGCTGGTCGCCGCTTTTCCAGGGCTGACGCGCGTATTACCCAAGCCTGGCCCGTGGATGAATCATGTCAAACGGGTCTTTGCGCTGTTGCTGGCCGGCACCACGGTGTGGCTATTCTGGCTGTGGATGCCGTACCTCGGTGTGTTAGGCGCAATCGTAATGGGGACGCTGTTGCTGGCTGCCAGTATCTGGCTGACGTATCGTGCCCTCGGCAAGATGGCTGCGATTAAAGGCGCGGCAGGACTGCTGCTGGTTATCGTGCTGGGGCTTATCGGTGCATCATTGACAGCACAGCGGTGGGCAACGCCGCTCAATCCTGACCCGGATTGGGTGAGCCTGGATGAAGCCGCGATCGATCAAGCGGTGGATCAGGGTAAGTTGGTGTTTGTTGATGTCACTGCGGATTGGTGCATTACCTGTCATGCCAATAAGGTGGGGGTGATTTTACAATCGCCCGTGTATGACACCATTACCGGAACGAATGTGGTGACGATGCAAGGAGATTGGACCCGTCCGAGTGATAGCGTGACTCAGTATTTGCAAAAGCACCAGCGTTATGGCGTACCGTTTAACATTGTCTATGGTCCCGGTGCACCAGAGGGGATCCCCTTACCCGTCATTTTGACTGACAAGGCGGTGATGGCGGCCATTGAGCAGGCGAAAACGCCATGACGGCCAAGCAAACAAAACGGTCTTGGCGTATGCGGGTCAAACGCGGTGCCCGTGACCTGTGCTGGCTCACCGTGTTTGTACTGATATCTAGCACCACGGTGGATTGGTGGCGAAGCCGCGATATCGATACCAGTGAGGTCCCTGTCGCGTCAATGCGTCTGCTGGATGGCCGCCAACAGGATTTGGTGGCGATGTCGCAACACGAACCCGTGCTTGTCTATGTATGGGCAACCTGGTGCGGTGTATGCCGTTTTGTGACCCCCTCGGTAGATTGGTTAAGTGGTCATGCGCAGGTGGTCTCGATCGCGTTACGCTCAGGCTCAAACAAACACATTGCCGGATACCTTGCGCATCATGGTTATGATTTTCCTGTAGTGAACGATCAAAGCGGGGCGCTTTCTAACGCATTTGCGGTGAAAGTGACGCCTACCGTGATGGTGGTCGAGCAAGGAGAAATCACATCAATAACAACAGGCTTCACAACACCGTTTGGCCTATGGTTAAGGCTGGTGTTATGAATTTACATTTATCAAAAGGAAACCCAATGTCCTTATCTCGCTATATCGCCCCAATGTGGGCTCTACTGCTTTTAGCGCTGCCGGTCAGTGCCCACGCGTTGTCGGATACGGAGCAAGCACAACTGGATGAGATTGTCAGCTTGTTAGAAGAGAACCCCAAACTGATCGCCAACCTCAACCAGAGTTTGCAAAAGTTTGTTGAACAGCAAAAAACGTTAAAGGAAAACCTTGCCGCACGTCGTGACTGGTTTGAATCGGACACCCACAGCTGGATTGGTGCTGAGAACCCTGAGGTCACCGTGGTGAACTTTATGGATTACAACTGCCCATACTGTAAAAAACTGGAAGAAGAATTGCAGAAACTGGTGGCCGCGCATGACGATGTCAAGGTGATTAATATTGCTGTACCACTCAAACAGCAGAGTATCGAATCGCTCGGCACTAATTCCGCGGTGTATGCGATGAACGTGTGGCTAGAACAGCCACAGACATTTGCGCAGGTCCATGAATTATTGATGAAAAAGCGCGGTATGCATGATGCGCGCTCGTTAGAGAAAATCGCGCAGAAAACCGGTACCGAAGCATTGCTTGCCGGCAAAGAAATGACCGGAAAAGCGGTCGCTGAGAACTATCGCGCGTTTGTTGAGCTAGGGCTAAGAGGTACGCCCGCGATGATCATTGGCGATCAGGTCGCGCCCGGCTATTTGCCGTACCCACAGCTCGAAGCCATGGTTGAAGCGGCGAGAGCTGAAGGCTAAGCCCTTATCGGCGTCGCTAATGCGTTGAAAGCCAGTCCTATTGCGACTGGCTTTTTTTGTTAGCTGCGCTTTGGTGGAAAAGCTGGCAAAATAGCGCGCCTTAACGGTAAAGGTACGGCATGAGTCACACGAATTATCAATCCCCACGCATTGTATTAGGCCCGATGGAAGGTGTCCTGGACCCCTTAATGCGCAAGCTGCTCACGGAGATTAATCACTACAGCCTCTGTGTCACTGAGTTTGTGCGCGTGGTTGACCAACGCTTGCCGGAAAAAGTCTTTCATCGCTTTTGTCCTGAGTTAGTGCATGGGGGCACCACGACGGCGGGGACCCCGGTTCGTGTACAGCTATTGGGCCAAGATCCAACGGCGATGGCGAGCAATGCCGTCCGCGCGATCCAACTGGGCTCGCAAGGCATTGATATCAATTTTGGTTGTCCGTCGAAAACGGTGAATGGCAACCGTGGGGGCGCGGCGTTGCTCAAAACCCCGGAGCACATGTTTGATGTGGTTAAAGCGGTGCGCGATACGGTGGATCCTGCCTATACGGTGAGCGCCAAAATACGTCTTGGCTTTAATGATCTTGATGATTACTTGTTCATTGCCGAGGCCGTGGCAAAGGCAGGCGCTGATGAGTTAGTGGTTCACGGACGTACCAAGCGCGATGGTTACAAAGCGGGTACCATTCGTTGGGATTTAATTGCTGACATTAATCAACACGTGCCCATCCCAGTCACGGCCAATGGCGATATTTGGCACCGTGAGGATGCACTGCGCTGCCAAGCAATGACCGGCTGCGACACCTTAATGGTGTGCCGTGGGGCGTTAAACATGCCCAATCTGGGTCAGCATATCCGTGATAACGTCGTGCCCATGCCTTGGCCTGCGGTGCTAGCATTGCTGATTCGCTATACCGATCAAGAACGCCAAGGTGATAAGGCGCAGTATTTCCCCAACCGCATCAAGCAATGGTTCAAGTATTTGCGCCAATATTATCCCCAGGCGGATGCCTGCTTTAAGGTGATTCGCGTTCTTAATCGCGCCGATGAGATAGTGCGTGCACTCGATAAAGCACGTGAACAAACAGAATTGATGACACAGGAAAGTTTATGTCAACACTAATGACGCTCTCTGAGCACTGGGACGGTATGCCTGCCAGCTTTGTGGAAGGTGCACTGCTGGCCGCGAACATTTGTCCGGCTCCTTTAGACCCTGACACTTGGCTGTCGGTATTAGTGACCGCAGGGGTAGAAGACGACGAGGAGGCGGCCGGTCTCCATCCAGACGATAAACAGTCAGTGCTGGCGCACCTCGAGCAGCAATATCACGCCTTGATGCGTAATGATTATGTATTGCCGGATAGCTTAATGTTGTCGATGCGCGGTGAGCACGCCCAAGCTTTCGCCGAGGGTTTTTTAGCGGTGTGGCCCTATGTTGAGCCGCACTGGCACGATGTGAGCATGAATGATGGCAGTCGCCGGATGCTATCCGCCTTAGTCACTAGCATGCTGCTGCTACACGATGAAGCAGGCACGTTAGCGCAGATGAAAGAGGTTGGCATTGATGTTGAGCCGGGCCAATATATGGATCAACTGGATTTAATGATCCAAGACGTGGCGAAAGCGGCGGATGAAGCGCAACAAGGCACGCATGGTGCGCACCAGGTTAACCCATTTAAGTCGATAGGTCGCAACGATCCTTGCCCATGTGGCAGTGGTGCCAAGTTCAAAAAGTGCTGTGGGCGTTAATGACATGAAATCGTTAAAACAATCCTCGCCAATACGTGTTGTGGCCGGCGTTGCCATGCGCGACAAGCAAGTGCTGGTGGCCCAACGGCAGCCAGATGGGCAGTTTATTAGTTGGTGGGAATTTCCCGGCGGCAAAGTCGAGCAAGGCGAGACTGACCAGCAGGCTCTCAAACGCGAGTGGCGTGAAGAATTTGGGGTAGAGATCCATGTCGGGGCACCGATTGTGGAAACCGAATTCGATTACGGCGACAAGGTGATCTTATTGTGCAGTTTTTGGTGTGACATCCTTGATGGGCCGCCCGTGCTACACCAACATCAGGCCATCTATTGGAGTGAGCCTCATCGCCTTGATGCTGGGGTTTTTAGTGGCGCAGATCGCCCTTTAATCAAGGTGCTTTGTGAGCGGTTCAACCACGTCGCAAGGAGCGAAAGCGCCGATGAAGTCGACGCTATCTTGCACGATCCGTCACCCGCCATTATGAAAAAATGCGGCGTGGGGGACGGCCAATAAACTGGGCAATTACCACTAGCGTCCAGACAACTAACATCGCGGAAAAGATCCCCACTAGCCATTGGGGCATCGACCAGCCTAGCCACTGCCACACCACTTTGCTGCAATCACCGTAGGCTTCAAAGACGGATGGCAGCCATTGGTTGAGTGGCGCCCAAGTAGGGAAGTTCACCGCCACATCGCAGGTGGCACCGAACAGTTGGTTCGGATCAGGAAATTGATAACTGACGTGCTCTAATGAGAGCTTGAGCGCCCATCCAGCTGTGACGCCATAGCCAAGCAAGCCGAGAGTACGCCAAAAAGGGTCGTTGGGCGCGATTAAACCAAGCAAGGCAGCCACGCCAATTCCAAATAGGGCAACGCGTTCATAAATACACATCACACAAGGTGCCAGCCCTTGATAATGTTGAAAGTAAAGCGCGGTGGCTTCCAGCCCCACAACGCATAGAAGCAACAACAGCCAGGACGCTCGGCTGCGAGAAAACTGGTTTAAGGCGCGCCACATAACTCACTCCTGATAAAAAACAAGGCCCTATATTGAGAGCCTTGCTATTCAATCGTTTGTTGAGACGAAGGTCAATGATAGAAGTGCGTTAGTGAGCGCTCGGTATGGCTTGCTGGCCCATGTGGATGGTTTCGGAAATCCAACCTTGGTGTAGCATCCACTCGGTAGCGGGCACCAAGAAAAACTCAATGCCAATCACCCCCAGTACCCCCATGACAATGGTATAAGGCAACGCCATATATACCATGCGCCCGTAAGAAAGGCGCAGCAGCGGCGCGAGTGTGGAAGTCAGTAAGAATAAGAAAGCCGCTTGGCCATTGGGCGTGGCGACCGAGGGTAAGTTGGTGCCCGTGTTAATCGCAACCGCCAACATATCGAATTGCTCGCGGCCAATCACGCCATTGAGCAGGGCGGTTTTCACCTCGTTGATATACACGGTGCCGACAAACACGTTGTCTGACACCATGGAAAGCAGGCCATTGGCGATATAAAACATGGTCAGTTGCAGGTGACCTTCCAGCGACAACACCATGTCGATGACAGGTGCAAACAGGTGTTGGTCGATGATCACTGCCACCACAGAGAAAAAGACCGCCAATAGCGCAGTAAACGGTAGCGCTTCCTCAAAGGCTTTGCCGATATGGTGTTCATCAACAACGCCCGTAAACGCGGTGGCAAGGATAATGATACTTAGGCCAATTAAACCGACCGCGGCCAAATGTAAAGCCAATGCGGTGATTAGCCACACCGCAATCAGCGCTTGCACCACCAACTTGGCGATGTCTTGAGGCGTGCGTTTTGCTCGCTGTGCGTTATCGTACTCCACCAATATTTTTAATACATTTTGCGGCAGATGTGCGCCATAGCCAAACAAGCCAAACTTCTCGACCAGCGCACATGTCAGCAAGCCGGCAAAGAAAACCGGCAGCGTGACCGGTGCCATACGTAAAATAAACTCACCAAAATGCCAACCAGCTTGGTCGGCAATGATCAGGTTTTGCGGCTCGCCGACCATGGTCATTACCCCGCCTAGTGCGGTACCCACGCCAGCATGCATTAGTAGGCTGCGCAAAAACGCTCGATAGTTTTCCAAATCGTTGCGACTAAGCTCGTCGCTTAAGCTTTCATCCGAGGTATGATCATGGTTAGCGCCGAACTCTTTTCCGGACGCCACGCGGTGGTAAATGGCGTAAAAACCGACGGCAACACTGATCACCACGGCAATCACGGTTAAGGCATCCAAAAAGGCAGAGAGCGCCGCCGCCGCGCCACAAAAGGCCAATGATAAGGCGATTTTCGATCGGATGCCCAATAGGATTTTGGTGAAAATAAACAGCAGTAGCTGTTTCATAAAATAGATCCCGGCCACCATAAAGACGAGGAGTAGTAGAACCTCAACGTTGGCCACTAATTCATGTTTGATTTGTGCGGGACTGGTCATGCCGATGGCGACCGCTTCAATCGCTAATAAGCCACCGGGTTGCAGCGGGTAGCATTTCAGAGCCATCGCGAGGGTGAAAATAAACTCGACCACCAGTAGCCAGCCAGCGATAAAAGGGTCGATCGCGAAAACAATTGGGTTAAGGATCAAAAAGCCAACAATGGCTAGTTTGTACCAATCGGGTGCTTTGCCGAGAAAATTCTTAAGAAACGCAGTTCTGAGTGTCATGGTCTTCGCCATAGTGAAAGTCTCATTGTTATCTATGCCTACCTAGCGCGCGGATGGGCGAGTAACGTGCACCAACACAAACGCGCCATCGGCGAACGGCTGCATGGGCACAGTAAGAGGGTGACAGATATCAGTGACGAAGGGTTATCGAGACGCATGGTTCACAATGCGTGGATGGATAGCCTTGTCACGAATAAGTGTGCGCTAGTTTGCCTAAGACATATTTTGTTACATCTTGTATGGGTTAGTTTTGCGATTTATGCCCAGTTTTTCATTGATCTGGTACAAAAGGATAGCAGATGTCACGCGATATCCGGTGATCTCACTCAGCGGTTTCTGCTGATGGCGTCTGGTGGTATGATGAGTTATTAATCAGAGCAAGAAGCAAATTGGAATTTAGATTCAATGGTTATAAAGGCGGATAGCCCAGCAACATTTGCTGAAAAATATATAATTGAAAGTATTTGGAATAATCACTTTCCTAAAGGCTCCATTTTACCTGCAGAGCGTGAACTGTCTGAACTGATTGGGGTCACTCGCACCACCTTACGTGAAGTGTTGCAGCGCCTGGCGCGTGATGGCTGGTTAACCATTCAACATGGCAAACCCACACGCGTAAATGATTATATGCGTACGTCAGGACTGAGCATTCTTGATACGCTAGTCACCCTAGAAGGGCAAGATGTGCATGGTGTGCTTGAGGACTTACTCGCGGCACGCACCGACATCAGTGGCGTGTACATGCGTTATGCAGCGAAAAACCGAGCTGATGACTGCTTAAACCTTATTGACCATGTGATTAAACGTTGTGAGCAAGTGCTTGAGTGCGAAAGCTTTGAGCAGTTCTTGGGACTTATCGATGAACAAGGTGAAGTCTTAAAAGACGTTAAAAAGATCCAGGACAAATACGGTAAGCAAGATCCCGCCTTGTGCGAGCGCATTTGTATGGGTCGCGCGTTTAATCACTTTGACTATCGTTTGTTCCAAGGGATGGCGCATTTTTCTGGCAACAAGGTGTATGTGTTAACCATTAATGGCATGCGTCAGATTTATTCGCGTGTGGGCGGATATTACTTTATGGATCGCCGCGCCTGTGAAAATGCATTGAGCTTTTACAATGACTTACGTGATATGATAGCCAATAATCAGCACCCAATGATTGGCGATCGAGTCAAACAATACGGACGTGAGTGCGGTGGCTTGTGGTTTAGTAACCGTGAAACAATTGCGGCACATATGGCTGAAGAAGAAGCCTAACGCGATCCAATGAGTGAAACCATGTGTATCAAGAAAAGCCGCCATGCTGATGACCATGGCGGCTTTTTTTATGGATGGCTCGACAAGGTTAGTGGCTGCCCATCAAAATGTCAGGATCAAACTGCGGCCGCTTGGGGCAGCTACTCAGTATTTTTCCGCGTCCTTCATTGGTTTCCTCTTCGAGGATCACTTCAAACCCCCACAGCCGATGGACGTGCTTGAGCACCTCTTCATAAGACTTCGCGAGTGGGATCCGGTTATGAGGGACATAGCGAAGCGTGAGTGAACGGTTGCCACGTAAATCGACATCGAAGACTTGAATATTCGGTTCGCGATTACTGAGATTGTACTGCGCGGAGAGATCTTCACGTAATTGGCGATAACCTTGTTCATTATGAATACTGGTCACTTCAATGTAGCTTTGCCGGTCATCGTCATTGACGGCAAAAAACTTCATATCCCGCATTACTTTAGGCGAGAGAAACTGACTGATGAAACTTTCATCTTTAAAGTTGGCCATCGCAAAATGAACGGTGTCGAGCCAGTCTTTCCCGGCGATATCAGGAAACCAGTACTTATCCTCCTCAGTGGGATTTTCGCAAATGCGACGAATATCTTGGAACATGGCAAACCCGAGTGCGTAGGGGTTAATGCCGGAATAGAACTGACTGTTGTAAGGCGGTTGTGCCACCACATTGGTGTGGCTATGTAAAAACTCCATAATAAAGCTATCAGTCACCAGCCCCTCATCATAAAGGTGATTCAGGATGGTGTAGTGCCAAAATGTCGCCCAGCCTTCGTTCATCACCTGAGTTTGCTTTTGCGGGTAAAAATACTGGCTGACCTTGCGCACTATCCGCACGATTTCTCGCTGCCATGGCTCAAGCAGTGGAGAGTGCTTTTCAAAAAAATACAACAGGTTCTCTTGTGGCTCGGCAGGAAAACGGCGTTTTTCTTCTTCTTGCTCTTTTTGGCCACTCGGGATGGTACGCCAGAGTTCATTGACTTGCGTTTGCAGGTAGTCTTCTCGGGCTTTTTGGCGTGCTTTTTCTTCGGCAAGAGAGATCTTTTGTGGTCGCTTATAGCGATCGACCCCATAGTTCATCAGGGCATGGCAGGAATCGATCAGGTTTTCTACTTCTGCCAGGCCGTACTTTTCTTCACATTCACTGATGTAATTTTTTGCAAACAGCAGGTAATCAATAATGGAGCCTGCGTCTGTCCAAGTTTGAAACAGGTAATTGCCTTTGAAAAAGGAATTATGGCCATAACAGGCGTGTGCCATCACCAGCGCTTGCATGGTGATGGTGTTTTCTTCCATCAAATAAGAAATACACGGATTGGAGTTAATCACTATCTCGTACGCGAGCCCCATGTACCCGTGTTTGTAGTTGCGTTCGGTCTCGATAAATTTTTTACCAAACGACCAATGATTGTAATTGATGGGCATCCCGACGCTTGAGTAAGCATCCATCATTTGCTCAGCGGCAATGATTTCGATTTGGTTTGGATAAGTATCCAGCTTGTAGTGTTCAGCGACGCGTTTGATTTCCTTGTGATACTGCTCGAGCAGGTCAAAGGTCCAATCGGGTCCATCATGAAGTGGAGTGTTACGTTTACCTTTGGTGACAGCCATACCATGTCTCCCTGATAAAATACGTCTATGCCGGTATGGCGTCAGGCTTCGACCTGACGCTTAAACAATTCGCGGAACACGGGGAAAATTTCCTCCGCTGAGCGAATGTTTTGCATTGCAAAGTTGTCATGGCTTTGCGCCAACGCCTCATATTCACGCCACAGTGTTTGATGCGCGCGGCGGGTGATTTCGATATAGGCGTAATAACGGCTGACCGGCAACAGAGTGTTTTGCAGTAGTTCTCGGCAACCGGGTGAGTCATCGGCCCAATTATCGCCATCCGAGGCTTGTGCCGCATAGATGTTCCATTCTGTCGGGTCATACCTATCTTTGATGATTTCATCCATCAGACGTAGGGCACTGGATACAATGGTGCCGCCGGTCTCCTGTGAGTAAAAAAACTCGTGCTCATCGACTTCTTTCGCCTGCGTGTGGTGGCGAATAAAGACCACCTCCACGTTTTTATAGGTGCGTGTAAGGAAAAGATAAAGCAGGATATAAAACCGTTTCGCGATATCTTTGGTCGCTTGATCCATCGAGCCGGACACATCCATTAAGCAAAACATCACGGCTTGGCTACTTGGCTGTGGCCGCTTTTCGTAGTTTTTATACCGTAAGTCAAAGGTATCGATGAACGGAACCGCGGCGATTTTACGCTTCAATGCCGTGATTTCTTCTTCGAGTCGTTTCACTTCAAGCGGTTGTGCAGGCTCGGCCTCGCGCACGCGCTCAAGCGCCTCTTCAAGCTCTGCCAGCTCTCGGCGTTTGCCGGCTGACATCGCCGTGCGTCGTGCCAGTGAGTTTTGTAGTGAACGTACAATGGCAATATTCGAGGGCACCCCATTTGAGGTGTACCCCGCGCGATGCGTTTTGTACTCCACCATTTTATTCATTTGGTTTTTCTTCAGGTTCGGAAGCTCAAGATCCTCGAACAAGAGATCCAAATATTCGTCTTTTGATATTTGAAAGACGAACTCATCTTGACCTTCGCCATCAGGGCTGGCTTGTCCTTCTCCGGCACCGCCCCCTTCGCCACCAGGGGGACGAGCGATACGATCCCCTGGGCTAAACTGATCATTACCAGGGTGGACAGCATCACGCTGTCCCCCTTTGCCTTGGTGGAAAGTCGGTTCACGAATGTCACGAGAAGGGATAGAAATATCCTCTCCACTTTCAACATCCGTGATCGAGCGGTTGTTGACGGCGTCAGCAATGGACTCTTTAATTTGCCGCTTGTGTCGGCGTAAAAAGCGTTGTCGATTGACAGTGCTTTTATTTTTGCCATTGAGACGACGATCAATAAAATGCGCCATATCTCTCTCCCGTCATCTGCGTCAGCCCGAGGGCTACGATGATTTACGCACGCGCAAATACCACTCTGCGAGCAAGCGAACTTGCTTGCGGGTATAGCCTTTTTCCATCATACGAGCGACAAAGTCGTCGTGTTTCTTCTGCTCTTCGCTCGACGTTTTGGTATTGAAGGAAATCACTGGAAGCAAATCTTCGGTATTGGAGAACATCTTCTTCTCAATGACGGTTTTCAACTTCTCATAGCTGGTCCATGCCGGATTTTTACCCTCATTATTGGCGCGTGCACGGAGGACAAAGTTGACGATTTCGTTGCGGAAATCTTTTGGATTACTGATACCAGCGGGCTTCTCGATTTTTTCCAGTTCCGCATTGAGCGCCGAGCGGTCAAACAATTGACCTGTGTCTGGATCGCGAAACTCTTGGTCTTGAATCCAGAAATCAGCATAGGTGACATAGCGGTCAAAAATATTTTGCCCGTACTCTGAGTAGGACTCGAGATACGCGGTTTGAATTTCTTTGCCGATAAACTCGATATATTTGGGGATCAAGTAGCCTTTGAGGTGCTCAAGATAGCGTTCAGCGATCTCTTGCGGAAACTGCTCACGTTCAATTTGCTGTTCCAGCACATAAAAAAGATGTACGGGGTTTGCGGCGACTTCTGCGTGGTCAAAGTTAAAGACTCGCGACAAGATCTTGAACGCAAAGCGTGTCGAGAGCCCGTCCATCCCTTCATCGACCCCAGCAAAATCGCGATACTCCTGATAGGACTTGGCTTTGGGATCCGTATCTTTCAAGGTTTCGCCATCATACACGCGCATTTTTGAATAAATGCTAGAGTTTTCAGGATCTTTTAGCCGTGAAAGCACAGAGAAGCGTGCCAATATATCCAGTGTGCTGGGTGAGCAAGGTGCATGGCGTAGCTCACTGGAAGACAGCAGCTTATTGTAGATTCGAATTTCGTCTGACACGCGCAAGCAATAGGGCACTTTGACGATATAGACACGGTCGAGGAAGGCTTCGTTGTTTTTGTTGTTGCGGAATGATTGCCACTCGGACTCGTTTGAGTGTGCGAGAATGATGCCATCAAATGGCAGAGCCGATAGGCCTTCTGTCCCGTTATAGTTGCCTTCTTGGGTGGCGGTCAATAACGGGTGGAGCACCTTTATAGGCGCCTTGAACATTTCGACGAACTCCATCATCCCTTGGTTGGCGCGACACAGCGCACCAGAGTAGGAGTAGGCATCAGGATCGTCTTGTGAATAGTGTTCAAGCTGACGGATATCAACTTTACCCACCAGTGAAGAAATATCTTGGTTGTTTTCATCCCCAGGTTCTGTTTTGGCCACCCCGACTTGGTTGAGAATCGATGGGCGCAGTTTCACCACTTTAAACTGGCTAATGTCCCCACCAAACTCTTTCAACCGCTTCGCCGCCCAAGGTGACATAATATGGCGAATATAACGATGGGGAATATCGTACTCTTTCTCGAGTAGATGGCCGTCTTCTTCGGCATCAAACAGACAAAATGGGTGATCGTTCACTGGACTACGTTCGCCGTTCGCCGTCAGCACGTAGATAGGCATTTGCTGCATCAAGCTTTTCAGTTTTTCAGCCAAGGACGACTTACCGCCCCCGACCGGGCCCAGTAAATAGAGAATTTGTTTACGCTCTTCCAACCCTTGGGCGGCGTGCTTGAGGTAAGAGACGATTTGCTCAATCGAGTCTTCCATGCCATAAAAGTCTTCAAAGGTTTTATAGCGGGAAATCACTCGGTTGGAAAAAATACGGCTGAGTCGAGGATCAAGCGAGGTATCAATCTTTTCAGGTTCGCCAATTGCCATCAGCAAACGCTCTGCCGCGTTGGCATACGCGCCGCGATCCTCTCGGCAAAGATCCAAGAATTCCTGAAGGCTCATTTCCTCGTCTTTCGCTTCTTCGTAACGCTGACGATAGTGATCGAAAATAGTCATGGTCCTGCCCCCTAAATCGTCTAATAACTCAAAAAGAAAAGGTGCAAAATTGGCTGAATGGTCCCTTTCCTTTTAATAAGGTTAGACCTGATTTGCCGATTTTGCGTGAAAGAATTGTTTGTTTTTTCGATAATTTTTGTTGCCGTATCCGTACACTTGTCTTGTCAATATATTGACAGCTGGCGTTCAAGCGAGTGAGGTATGCTAACGGTGATAGTTTTACCCGTTAGGGCGATTAGGCTGACGGTTGCCAGCCGTCAAACAAGAAGGGAATAGATGATGAACATAGCGAGAGAAACGGCTTGGGTCGCTTGCGCCTTTATGCTAGCCACCGGCAGTGCTTACGCGGAGACGCGTGTTTCTGCTGGTGTGATAGGCGCATTTTCACCTCAGGTCTATAAAGACACGGATACCGACCCGCTTGTGGTCCCCACGGTCAATGTTGATACCGACCATTTTTATTTTCGCGGGCTGACGGCAGGTGCAAGGCTAGCCCCGAAAGATTCAACACACAATCTTGTTTTATCAGCGACCTATGATCCACGCCGTTTTGACCCCGCCGATACCGATGATCCGCAACTGAGCCAGCTCGACAAACGTGATACGTCGATTGTGGCGGCGTTAGCTTATCAGTACCACTCGCCGATAGGTCGTTTCCAGGTGCTGGCTGGGGAAGGCGTCACGCATGACAGAGACGGGGTGTATGGCGAAGTAAGCTGGAAATATGGCTTTAACCACGCTCGTTGGGGCGTATCACCGGAAGTGGGTTACTCCTATAACAGCCATGAGCTCAATCAGCACTTGTATGGGATCAGCGAAGACGAAGCGGCACGGTCGGGGTTATCTGCTTATGAGCCGGGTTCGGCTGGCCATTATTTTATTGGTGCCAGTGGTTATTTTATGCTGACCGAGCGTATTCAGCTAATGGGTGGTGTGCGCTACACCAATTTGGATGATGATATTGCCGATAGCCCAATGGTGGATCAATCTACCGCCGCGTCGGGTTACTTGGGGGTAAACTACATTTTTATGTAGTTTTACCCATTTAAACAGGCCGCTTGGGTGTAAAGCGGCCTGTGACGCGCGCTTAGCTTGAGTAGCGCTCATCCATTAACCGGGTTGCTAACGTGTAGCTTTGTCCTGGATGGACAACTTGTGTGGGCTGCTCAATCGCCGCTTCAACACAGACAAATTTAAGGTATCCGTTATCGTCCATATCCGCCATCTGAATGGACGCCGCTTGGCCTGGATTCCAGACGACGGCGCTGGTTGCCCCTTGGTTGTTGACCTTGAGACGGCGGTTTCCCACTGGATCGGTTAAGGTGAGGGTGTCGTTAGCCCCCGTATAAATCCTATCAACTGGCTCCTCGAAGGTCACTTTCCCCGTCGCTGGCACGGCGTTGCCTGCCGCAAAGTTATCAAGATACTGACAACCGAGCCCTTCCACGTTGGCTTGCTCGCTGTCTTCTACCGCAAGGTAGCTGTGCAAGGCGCCACCCATGGTCCAAGGGTGTTGGTCTGTATTGGTCACGGTTAGGGCGATGTCGGCGTGATGAGTGAGCGTAAAGGTCACTGTCGCCTGAAAACAATGTGGCCATAGTGCTCGCGAAGCGTCTGAGTCGGATAACTGCAGTTGAATGGTGACGCCTTTCGCTGTTTCTTCAATGTTCGCTAACTGCCACATTTGACGACGAGCAAAGCCATGAGAAGGTTGCCCGGTGTGACCAAACCATGGCCAGCAAATGGGTACACCACCTCGTAAGGGGGTGTTGGCATCATAGATAGCGTTATCACTCATCCAAGTCAGTGACTTTTCACCTGCAGGAGCAAACGTGATGAGGTGTCCGCCGAATAGGCTAATAGTGGCTGAACACGCAGGGTGAGTAACACGAAGAATCGGAACGGACTGGCGATAGCACAGATCGACAGATGCAGAAAGTTGACGCTCAACATGCAGAGTGGGAGAAGTCATAGCCTGATCCTCTTGGGTAAGTGTTCCTTAATCAGTTATCGAAGACACGTTCACAGAAAGCGCGGTCCCGAGTCATGGGGCCTGATAAACAAAAGGCGGCCAATGGCCGCCTTTACGTTGGATAGGGTTACATGCGCATTACTTAGCGATGTGTGCAACCAGATCCAATACTTTGTTTGAGTAGCCGATTTCGTTGTCGTACCAAGAAACCACTTTCACGAAGTTGTCGGTCAGTGCGATACCTGCTTTGGCATCAAATACTGATGTTTGTACTTCGCCGATGAAGTCTTGAGAAACTACGGCATCTTCGGTGTAACCTAGAACACCTTTCAGCTCACCTTCAGACGCTTCTTTCATCGCCGCACAGATTTGGTCGTAAGACGCTGCTTTGTCAAGGTTTACAGTCAGGTCAACAACAGACACGTTGGCAGTTGGTACGCGGAACGCCATACCAGTCAGTTTGCCGTCTAGTACTGGCAATACTTTACCAACCGCTTTTGCAGCACCGGTTGAAGATGGGATGATGTTCTGAGAAGCACCACGGCCGCCGCGCCAGTCTTTCGCAGACGGACCATCAACGGTTTTTTGCGTCGCAGTAGTGGCGTGAACGGTGGTCATCAGGCCAGATACGATACCGAACTTGTCGTTCAGTACTTTCGCGACAGGTGCTAGGCAGTTGGTGGTGCAAGAAGCGTTAGAAACGATGTCTTGACCCGCGTAGTCGTTGTGGTTAACACCCATAACGAACATTGGCGTCGCATCTTTAGATGGGCCGGTTAGAACCACTTTCTTCGCACCCGCTTGGATGTGTTGACGCGCGGTTTCGTCAGTTAGGAAGATACCGGTTGCTTCAGCAACAACGTCAACACCCACTTCATCCCACTTAAGGTCTGCTGGGTTGCGCTCTGCAGTGACGCGTACGGTTTTACCGTTAACGATAAGGTTACCACCTTCTACTTCAACTGTGCCGTTGAAGCGACCGTGGGTTGAATCGTACTTCAGCATGTAAGCCATGTACTCAACGTCGATAAGATCGTTGATTGCTACTACGTCGATGTCGTTACGCTCGACAGATGCACGGAATACGAAACGGCCGATACGGCCAAAACCGTTAATACCTACTTTGATAGTCATTATGTTGCTCCACAACTTAATTTCTAGTGAGATGAAACTGGTAGTAAAATTACAGAATAGGACCCCGCCATGCAAGGGTAATCGCAGCCAAAATTGTTTAAAGTCAAAAAAAAGTACGGATTTTTTTTACATCGCCTAAACATTTGACGCCCTTGCGGCCATGTCTGTATGCGCTTTAACCGCGAGCGATTAACGCATCGGCTGCAGACACGGAGCGACTGCTGGTAATTGTTAGCGTAGAAGTAGAACCGCGATCGTGAAAGTTAAACTGGTATGACAAGCGATAGTCGGGAACAAAGGCGGCCTCATCCGTGCAGCATGCGGGTACAAGGGCTGCACGGAAGTGGTGAGGCTAGCTGTCTACGAGGATGCTTGAGTCTCTTTGTCGATTGCTTGTAGCAAGGTTGCTTCGAACTCACCGTCTTCGATGGCGGCGGCGATCTCGAACGCCAGACGTTGTAGCGATTTTTGCTGCTGCTCTGTCAATGGATAGAGCCGAGCGAGGCGATCACCGCGCGCAATCGGAAGATTGTAACTTTCCCCCACTTTTGCCCACAAGTAAGCATGTTCAAAGCGTTTTAGCGCATGATTAGTGGTCGCCAGTGACTTAATTGCTTCTGGGATCACCTCTTTGCGAACCGTGTCATTCTCACCGTCATAAAGCGACAATGCATGGAGTAGGATCTCTACCGTTTTCGCTTTGTTGCGTGACACATAATAGGTGGCAAGTCCGAGCTGCAATTGTGGCGTTTCGAGGTGGCGTGTTCCCTCTAGCTTTAAAAACTGTGGTAACGCACTGTTATCGCCTTGAGACCAGCGATAGTAAATCACGGGCGGTTGGTAAGATTCTTTCAGTTCGTTCTCTAGTCGCTCAATGGCGTCGTAAGCATGATATACCGCCTCGGTACGCTTAGTTTTGCGCTGTTTTAAGGTGGTGGGCTCAATTTCTGCCACCAGTTCCATGCAGCGCAGGTAGACTTTGGTTTGTTTAAGCTCGGCCAGCTTGTTCATATCGGTGGGGTTTTGATAGACAGATAAGCGATCGAAAATCAAATCAGAGCGCTCAAATCGGCATTGCCCATCACCGGTGTTCAGTCCTGCACATAGCTCTGGGTGGGTTTCGCAGACTTGATTCGTGGTCGGTTCACCTTCACAGCCGGCGAGTAGCAGTAAACTCGCAATCAGACCCAATGGGTAAAAACAACGCGTGAGTAATCGTAAATCCATGGTTTATCGTATCCTGAGTCAGTTGCGATGAGTATACGTGATCTTTGAGTGTAGTTGATGGTCTAAAGCGTGATAAAGCGCACTGAACCAAGCATGCCGTCCACCCACCAAGTTCAGGCATAATAGTCTAATGAGGATCGCCAAGAGGTAATCATGGATATTGAACAAGTGTTAAAGGCAATGACGCCTGAAGTATATGATCGGTTGTGCTATGCCGTGGAGACGGGCAAATGGCCAGACGGTACCAGCTTAAACCAAGCGCAACGTGACCAGGCCTTGCAAGCCGTTATGTTGTATCAATCACGTCACAACAGCCAGCCCCAACACATGACCGTCGCGAAAGGGGGCAATGTGACGTGGAAATCGAAAGCGGAACTGAAGCGTGAATTCGCTCGTCCAGACGAAGCTCGAATTGAGGTTACGACTCAGGACAGTCACACAAAGCACTAGCGATCAGCGATCACGGCGATGGCCGCATCTATCATTGAATCGGCCATTAGCATGCTGATACCTAGATTGTCGCTAGGCTAATCGGGCTGGCGAAAAACGGCGTTAATTGATGATTTTCTTCCTGCGCATAGGCATCGAACAAAGGGTGTTGGTCGAGGGCTAAGAGGTAATCACTCAGTGCGGCGAATCGGTCGTCCAGCACCAATCCTGCCATTTTTGCGCAACGAAACAGACTCCACACACTGATACTCGCCATCGTCACTGTCTGGGTGGGCATTGCCTTTACCTGCTCACCTAAATATTGGCAGCATGCGGGTAATGTTTGCAGGGCTTGGTTCACCGCTTGGTGATCCACCGTTTTGTCTAAAATATGCCCGCGTACTACCCGCTGATAAAACAAGGTATCTGTGATTAAGGGATCAAGCTGATAGCGACAAAACCATTCAATCCAGCGAATCTCGGCGCGATGGGTGGGGTTACCGGGATAAAGCAGCGGATCAGGATAGGCATCATCTAGGTAGGCCGTAATCACTGTGTCTTGGTAAATGGTATGTGATGCTTCGGCGAGCGCGACCACCGTTTGCATCGGTGGGTGATGAATGACACGTTCATGCGCCTCAAAGGGCGAGGTAGGCGCGAGTTGATAGGTGAGATGTTTCAATCTCAATGCGAGTGCGATCTTCCTTGTATGCGGCGACAATGAGTCACCATGTAATACCCTCATTTTGCGCTCCTTTGAGTGGCAACCAATATAAAATGATTGGCTCTGTCTATACGTTAGCAAATAAAAACGCCGGCAACCTTGCCGGCGTCACACACTGAGTGATTTGCTTGGATAGCAACGCATCAGTAATAGCTGAGTTCACCGCGGAGATCTTTTTGTACAAAGGTACGTAGGGTCTCAAACGGCAAGGACTGACTAAGCAGGAAATGAAGCTTAGCCAACGCCGCTTCTGGCGTCATGTCGTAGCCGCTCAATACGCCAGCGTCAGCCAATGCACAGCCTGTGGCATAACCGCCCATATTCACGCGTCCCGCCAAACACTGGGTCAAGTTAAGCACCAAGACGCCACGATCGGTGGCTTGTTTGAGCAAGTCCAGAAGTTCGGGCTGCTGGGGCGCATTGCCCACCCCAAAGGTTAACAAAATCATGGCATTGACCGGCTGCTTGAGTGCGTTTTTCACCACATCGGGAGAGATGCCGGGGTACATCATGATCACCGCAACCGGTTGATCATTGATGGTATGCACTTTAAACGGGCCGACGGATGGCTGGTTAAGCTTATCTGCTTTTACCTCGATATGAATGCCGGCTTCAAGCAGCGCGGGTAGGTTGGGCGAGGTAAAGGCATTAAAGCCATCGGCATGGGACTTGGTACTGCGATTGCCACGTAATAACTGGTTATTGAAAAACAAGGTCACTTCATTGACCGGATAATTGGCCGCAATATGAAGTGCATTTAATAGATTGGCTTGCCCGTCTGAGCGTAACTCTGCGATCGGAATTTGCGAGCCGGTCACGATCACTGGCTTTTCTAGGTTTTCAAGCATGAACGACAGGGCTGACGCGGTGTAAGCCATGGTGTCGGTACCATGTAAGATCACAAAGCCATCGTACTGATGATAATTCTCGCCAATATCGTCCGCAATCCGTTGCCAATCCGTTGGCGTCATATCCGATGAATCAATGAGTGGTTCGTACTCATGAATAGTAAAAAGCGGCATTTCTGGACGATGGAATTCGGGCATTTTCTCCAATTGTTGTTGAAGAAAACCTGACACAGGGACATACCCATGATCGGATTTTTGCATACCGATCGTGCCGCCTGTGTAAGCGATATAAATGTGTTTACGTTCCATCATGTCAAATCTGCATTAAATGAGCGTGGGCACAGTATACATGTAACGATTACATCGATAACACCGAGCGGCACACAGAATAGAAGAAAAACAGGAAAAAGCCCTGACTGTATGGTCAGGGCTAGTCGATTTTATTGGTACTGACAGTTCAAGCAGAATAAGTAACGCCCTTGCGGGTCGTTAAATTTTTCCAACAAGGTCAATGACTGCCACTGTGGTGACGACGCCAGTTGTTGCGCTATCGATGGCATGTTCGCCTGGACCGTCTTGCCAAGCACACTCGCACTTTGTCCGAGCATGTCATTAATAAACTGCTCGAAGGGTGTGAGTGGCTGTTGCATCCAATCGAGCTGGTAGCTCTCAATGCCAGCGAGTTCGGCAGCGGTTGATACCGCATCGTCAAAGTCACCCAACTTATCCACTAAGCCGAGATTCAATGCGTCTTGTCCCGTCCAGACGCGGCCTTGCGCGACCTGATCGGCTTGTTCCATCGACATGTTACGGTGGTTACTGACAACGGAGAGGAAGCGGTGATAGCCGTGCTCGATGCCGAGTTGCATGATTTCTCCTACCTCATCAGGGAGCGCGCGAGTCAGCCCCACTCCGGCAAACGGGGTGGTGCCCACACCATCCGACTGGATACCCAAATCATCTAGCGTGTTCTCAAAGGTGGTGAATAGGCTAAAAATACCAATTGAACCAGTGATCGTCGTCGGTTGGGCAATGATTTGGTCGGCACTGGCCGATAACCAATATCCACCGGAAGCGGCGACGCTTGACATGGAAACCACCACGGGTTTGCCTGCCTCACGCAATGCATCCACCTCATTACGAATGACTTCAGAGGCGAAAGCGCTACCTCCAGGGCTATCAACACGTAGCACCACGGCTTTAACACTGTTGTCTAGACGCGCATCGCGAAGCAAGGCTGCGGTGGTATCCCCCCCCACCGTACCCGGGCGTTGTTGCCCGTCCATGATGGGGCCGCTGGCGACGACGACGGCAATGTTATTGTTACCTGGCAAGCTAAACCCATTTTGTATCTTCGGCAGGTAATCGTAATAACCTGTGTATTCAAAGCTGTCTTTGCCATCGCTCCCGAACGTCTCGGCGAGATAGCGACGGATTTGCTGGCGCGTCATTAATTTATCGACGATTCCCACGTCTTTAGATAACGCGGCGAAGTCACCTTCGAAACGGCGTAATCGCGTGAGGAGTTGCTCAGCGCTGGGAGACAGCATATCGGCTTGGATACCGCGGTTCTCCGCGACATCGCGCACATAAGCATCCCACAGCTGAGATAGCCAGGCTTGATTCGCCTCGCGGGCGGGATCAGACATGTTGTTGCGCGTGTAAGGCTCAACAAACGATTTATACGTCCCCACACGGAACACATGGGTAGAGACATCCAATTTATCGAGTAAGTCTTTCCAGTAAAGGTTGTAGCTGCCATAGCCTTGCAGCATCACCATGCCATCAGGTGACATCAACACTTCATCGGCATAGCTCGCCAAATAGTACTGGCTTTGGCTATAGGTGCCGCCGATGGCAATCACGGGTTTGCCACTCTCTTTAAACGTATTGATGGCTTTGGCGATATACCTCAGCTTGGTCAAGCTGGTGGACGGCATGTCGCCTAGGCTGAGTACAATCCCATTGATCTGCTCGTCGGTGGCGGCATGGCGTATGGTGTCGACAATGTCAAACAACACATTTTCACTTTCAACCGGCTGGCCGAGCGCGTTGCGCGACAGCGTATCAATTGGGCTAAGCCGTTGACGCTGTTCAACAATCGGGCCATCAATATTCAGTAAAAGCGCGCGTGGCTCGGGATCAGACTGTGCCACCTTCACGGACTCTGCCTCTTTTTTGGGCGTTAGGGGTGTTTCTGAGGTGAGCGCAAAGTAGATGGCAACAATCACGCCTATGAAAAGGACGTTTAACAAAAGCTGCCGCGCGAAACTGAGCGCACGCCACAGCCATTTAAAAAGGGATGCAATAAAGCGGAACAGTTTTTTCATACTTGAGTCCATCGGTGCATGTCGCTGATATCCTAGCTGATCAGAGCCCAGAGCGATAGGTGCTAGCGATTGTCGATATACGCTAATACTGGGTGAAAGTCCTACCTAGATCATAAATCGCGACACCATGTTGCTAACTTGTAAACGAATGTTTGAAATCACGTATCTGTCAGCGCTATAGTCTGGTCAGACCACAAACAATAAGTGAGCAAGCAATGAAACAGCACCCTTATCCCCACATGCTAGCCCCACTCGACCTTGGGTTTACCACCCTAAAAAATCGGGTCCTAATGGGCTCTATGCATACTGGGCTTGAAGAAGCAAACGATGGTTTTAAAAAGCTAGCGGCCTTCTACGCCGAGCGTGCGAAAGGCGATGTAGGGTTGATTGTCACAGGTGGCTTCTCGCCCAATTTTCGCGGTCGCTTGACCCCATTTAGCGCGCAATTTAGCTCCGGACGCGCGGCACGTGCACATCGTGCCATCACTGAAGCGGTCCATGCCAATGGCGGGAAAATTGCGCTTCAGCTTCTGCATGCGGGGCGTTATGCCTTTCATCCTTTCGCGCAAAGTGCGTCAGCCATTCGCGCACCTATCAGTAAATTCACCCCGTTTGAAATGAGTGAGCGGGCGATTTGGCGCACGATTAAAGCCTTTGGTCGCAGTGCCGCGCTCGCCCGAGAAGCGGGCTATGATGGCGTCGAGATCATGGGATCGGAAGGATACCTCATTAACCAATTTTTCTGTCACCGCGCTAATCGTCGGTATGACCAGTGGGGCGGGGCGGTTGAAAATCGAATGCGCTTTGCCGTTGAAGTGATGCGTGCGGTCCGTCAGGCTGCTGGCGACGACTTTATCGTGATATTCCGCCTATCGATGCTGGACTTGGTCGAGCAAGGCAATACCTTCGAGGATGTGGTTGCCTTAGCCAAAGGCCTTGAACAAGCGGGCGTGACCATTATCAATACGGGGATCGGTTGGCATGAAGCGCGCGTGCCCACCATTGCCACCCAGGTACCACGTGGTGCGTTTAGCTGGGTGACCGAAAAACTTAAAGGTGAAGTGTCGGTGCCCCTAGTCACTTGTAACCGCATTAATACACCGGAGGTCGCCGAATCGATTTTGGCGAGCGGGCAGGCGGATATGGTATCGATGGCACGACCCTTTTTGGCCGATGCGGAGTTTGTTGCCAAAGCTAAGGCGGGACAGCCGGATGACATCAATACCTGTATTGCTTGTAACCAAGCCTGCTTAGATCACGTGTTCAAAGGAAAACGGGCAAGCTGCCTGGTGAACCCGAAAGCCTGTTACGAAACGGAACTAGTGGCGACGCCTGTTCGGCAAGTGAAACGAGTAGCGGTGATTGGGGGAGGCATGGCGGGGATTAGCTGTGCCACCGAAGCGGCTGAGCGGGGTCATGACGTGACCTTATTCGAAAAGTCGGATCGTCTAGGCGGGCAATTTAATTTGGCGATGGCCATTCCAGGAAAAGAAGAGTTTAAAGAAACCATTCGCTATTACCTTCGAAGGCTAGAAAAAGCGGGGGTGACGGTGACACTCAATCAGTCTGTGGATGTGGACGCCTTGCGCGAATTCGACGACATTGTTATCGCAACAGGCGTCAAACCGCGCCGCCCCGCGATTGAAGGTATCGACCATCCAAAAGTGATTGATTACCAAGCGTTTATTCGCGAGAAGCCAGCCCTTGGCAGCCATGTTGCCATCATTGGTGCGGGAGGCATTGGGGTCGATGTTGCCACCATGATCACCGAGCCCAGCGATCAAAGCTTGGATGATTGGCTTAAAGAGTGGGGCATTGATAAAACCATAAGCCACGAAGGCGGCTTGTATCCTGGCCATGATACCCATAGCGATAAGCAGGTGTGGGTGCTACAGCGTCGCGAGGGACGTGTTGGCAAAGGGCCGGGCAAAACCACTGGCTGGATCCATCGTAAAACCTTGCAAAAACGGGGTGTGAATCTTGTAGGAGGGGTGACCTATCACAAAATTGATGATGAGGGGCTGCACGTCAGTATCAAAGACGAGGCGCACTTGATTCCTGCCACTGAGATCATCTTGTGTGCAGGGCAAGAGTCCGTTAACCAGCTCTCTGAGCAGTTGGATGAGGCGAAGGTGTCTTACCATTTGATTGGCGGCGCAGAGCATGCGGGCGAATTGGACGCGAAACGCGCGATTCGCCAAGGGATTGAAACGGCGTTGGCACTCTAAATCCATACACATTGCACGATTTTATCTGTTCACAGCTGTGTTAATCTATTGTAACCGAGTTATACATGGCCGTTTAACGGCAAAAAGGATGAATCATGGACGCACTTGAAATGCTCTTACAGCGTCGCTCGATACCGCGTCTTGCCGCGCCTGCACCGAGCGGTGACGTGCTTGAAAACATCATTCAAGCAGGACTGCGCGCCCCTGACCACGGCGCGTTGACGCCATGGCAATTTGTGATCTGTGAAGGTGAGGGGCTCACCCGGCTTTCCACCATTCTTGCCGACGCCGCACAAACCAATGGCGCGGATGAGGCGGCGATTGAGAAAGCGCGTAATGCCCCGTTTCGAGCGCCTATGGTGGTCGCAGTGATTGCCCGTACGCGTCCGCACGATAAAGTTCCTACCATTGAGCAACATATCTCGGCGGGATGTGCCACGCAAGCGATGCAAATGGCCGCTGTCGCGCAGGGCTTTCAAGGGTTTTGGCGCACTGGCGCCTTTGCTTATCACCCTGCTGTGCGCGACGCGCTGTCGGTAGAAGGTGACGATCAGATTGTGGGCTTTTTATACTTAGGAACGCCAGATTGCGCCCCAGCCAATGCCCCAAAGCGCGATGCCAGCAAGTATGTCACTTATCTCTGAGTGAATACCCATCGCGCTCACCTCGAAAAACCTGTGCATATGTACAGGTTTTTTATTGCGCCCTGATCGGCCTTTGCATACCATGCGCTCAGCGACGGTTAAAAAGGCTTTGTCATGGCACGATTGTTTATAGCGGAAAAACCCAGTCTCGGACGCGCAATTGCGGCTGGATTACCCAAACCGCACAAAAATCACAAAGGTTACATCGAGACCGCTCAAGGCGACGTGGTGACCTGGTGTATTGGCCATTTACTGGAGCAGGTTGAGCCGGATGCGTATGACAGCCGCTATAAAAAGTGGGATCTGGCTGATCTGCCTATTGTGCCTGAAAAATGGCAGCTCCGTCCTCGTCAAGCCGCCGCGGCGCAACTGGCTATTGTTAAAAAGCTGATCAAGCAGTTTGACCAACTGGTGCACGCGGGCGATCCCGATCGAGAAGGGCAGCTGTTGGTTGATGAAGTGATTGATTACGCCAAGGTCAGTGCTAACAAAAAAGCTAACATTAAGCGCCTTTTAATCAGTGACTTAAACCTTTCTGCGGTGAAGAAAGCCCTCGCGCAACTGCAAGACAACAAAGCCTACATGCCACTGTCCGTATCTGCCTTAGCGCGCTCACGGGCCGACTGGTTGTATGGGATGAATTTGTCTCGTGCGTATACCTTGTTAGGGAAACAGGCCGGCTACCAAGGCGTGTTATCAGTCGGACGTGTGCAAACGCCAGTGTTAGGGCTGGTGGTGCGCCGTGATCAGGCGATAGACAGCTTTGTGCCACACCCATTTTTTCAACTGGATGCGATCATTGCTCATCCAGAGGGAGAGATACGGGCACGTTGGCAGCCCAGTGAGGCATGTGCAAAGTGGCAAGATGAACAGGGACGCGTCCTGTCTCGTCCCTTGGCAGAAAATGTCGCACAACGCATCGCAGGACAAACCGCGACCGTCACTGAAGCGGAGCGTCAACAACGCAAACAGACCGCGCCGTTGCCGTACAATTTGTCGGCATTACAAATTGACGCTTCAAAGCGGTTTGGTTTTAGTGCGCAAAAAGCACTGGATGTGTGCCAACAGCTTTACGAACGCCACAAACTGATCACTTACCCGCGCTCAGACTGTCGTTATTTGCCCAAAGGCCACTTCGCCGAGGCAAATAAGATACTCGGTGCCATTAAGCAAGGCTGTGAGGCGCTTAGCCAGGCGTGTGATGAGGCTGATCCTCAGCGTAAAGGTAAGGCATGGAACGACAGTAAAGTAGGCGCTCACCATGCGATCATCCCCACGGCGAAAGTCGCGCCGACAAGCTTGTCAGCCGATGAAGCAAAGATTTATCAGCTCATCGCATGCCAATACGTGATGCAGTTTTACCCTGCTGCCGAATACGCGGAAGGCAAGCTCATATTTGATATCGCAGGCGGCTGTTTTATCGCCAAAGGGAAGGTGCTGACGTTAGCAGGCTGGCGTGCTTTGTTGCCGACTCGACAAACGGCTGACAGTGACGCCGCCCCCTTGCCGCTGATGAATAAAGGCGATCAAGAACGCTGTGAACGCGGTGAGATTAAAGATTGCATGACAGAGCCGCCTGCGGCGTTTACGGAATCGACCCTGCTGCAAGCGATGACAGGCATTGGTCGCTATGTACAAAACAAAGCCCTGAAAGAGATATTGCGTGAGACTGACGGCTTAGGCACCGAAGCAACCCGTGCGGGTATCATTGAGTTATTGGTGAAACGTGGGTTATTAACGCGGCAAGGAAAAACGTTACACGCCAGCGCCAGTGGTAAAGGGCTTATCGCCGCACTGCCAGACAGTGCCACGTATCCGGATATGACGGCGGATTGGGAGCGGCAACTGCAAGATATGGCGGATCGTCAGTGTGGATATCATCCTTTTATGCAAGGATTAACGGCACAAGTGACAGGCTTAATTGAAACCGTGAAAACATCGCCACCGCCGGCCTCGTTAAGCGACTTGCCTGCCGCCCCCTCTAAATCTTTCACGCGTAAAGGGCGGCGTACGTCCGGCTACCGAAAGCGAACAACGAAAGCAAAGCCGGCTGCTAATCAAAAGTCAACGGCGACATCAACGCGTGCCACAAAACGCACACGCAAAGCCACGAGATAGCCTCATGCAGCGGCATATTGCGTAGCCGGTGAGCAAGTGTCGCGCCTGGTCATGCGGCCACCTGACACACAGGCCGGGCGTTAGAACGCATAGGCGGCGATGCAGCCGATCAAGGTCATCACAAATAAGAAGGTTTTTAGCACCTTGGGGTTGGCGGAAATGGCAAAGCGTACCGCAACCCGTGCCCCTAGCATGGCGCCCAATGCCAATATTAATCCGGGAACCCAACGCACCAGGTCATCGGCAATAAACACCACTAAGGATAACGTCGTAAAAGCGAGCGTACAGGCCAGCTTGAGCGCATTGCCACGCACTAAGTCGTAGTGCAGTGTGCCGCACAGCGCTGCCAGTAGTACAAATCCTACCCCGGCTTGCACGAAGCCGCCATAGAAGCCAGCCAGTAAGAGACCCAACCAAGCCATGGGCGTATCTTTCACGCGTTTTGTCGGTGTTCCCTCTGGGGGGCCAAAGGTCGCGGGTTTAATCAGCATCACCAGCGTCATGGTCAGTAAGGTACCAAGCAACAAGGGTTTCACCCAGCTGGTCGGGAGCCAAGCGGCGGCTAATGCACCGCAAAGGCCACCGAGTAAATTGGGGATCAAAACGGGGATAATGTCTTGTGTCTCTAGCTTATTGTGTTGGCGAAAGCCTGACATGCCAGATACACACTGTAACCAAACCGCTACACGATTGGTGGCGTTAGCAACATCAGCCGGCATGCCCATCACCATCAACGCGGGTAAGGTTAAGTTCGAGCCGCCGCCCGCCAACGTATTAATAATCCCTGCGACCAGTCCTAAGCTGACCAGTAGCAGACCATACTCGATGGTCATTGCCATGCACACTCCTTGTTTTGCATCGCTGCGTTGGTGTGGTTACCTTGAGTGAAAGGGGTAACCGCTTGATAGAAAAGCCCCATCAAGCATACTGTTTATGCGCAATGTTGTGAAACCTAATAGTAATACTGGCGAAACTATTCACGCCCTTTATAATCACGTGCTACACCTGAAGTTTGGTTATTTTCGCCCTATTAGTCGTGCGAAATAAGGTTATATCACGTCATGCAGCAAGCTGTTCCATCCGCGCTTGATAAAGTCGCGCGCCGCTCCGCGCGAGTGGGGTTTGTTTATAATGTGCTTATCTCCATCATGGTCTTTGCTTTCTCTGTGGTCTCGGTGGAGTTTTGGCTTTACCAGCAAGCGCATGACCAAGAGGTGAAAGAAGTGCAGCGTGCGCTATTGGCCTATCGCTCTCGTATTGAGCTGAAAGTGACGCAGAATTTGGATTTAAGCCACGGGCTTGCCACCTACATCAGCCTTAATCCGGATTTGGACCAAGAGGATTTTTCTCAGTTTGCGGGCCAGCTTCAAGACAAAACCCCCTATATTCTTAATTTTGGTGCCGCGCGAAACTGGGTGATCAGCCACGTTTACCCCAACACGTTAGAAACTTCCGTATTGGGTACCCATTATCATGATATTCCCGAGCAACTAGAGAGTGTTCGTGCCGCCTATGGCTCGAGACAGCCGGTCATCTCCGGCCCTGTTGAGCTTATACAAGGCGGGACGGCGTTGATTGCCAGGCAGTCAATCGTTAACCAAAACACCGGTCTGCCTTGGGGGGTGTTATCCACGGTGTTAGATATTGATGGTTTGTTCTCCGCCAGTTTTAAGCAAGGTGAAAACTATCCTGTCCGCGCGGTATTACAAGAAAAACGCGAATCAGAATCAGTATTCACGACGGTTTATGGTGACACGTCAGTACTCAGCCAGTCGCCTGAGACGGTCACGGTCAATTTGCCCTCGGGGGATTGGCGTTTACTGGGGGTACCGCAATCGGGGTGGAAAGGGTTGCATCCTCACCCCACGGTCTGGGTTGTGGGTACGATTATTTTGCTTTTTTGGCTGGGTGGCCTGTATGGCCGTTACAATGCGGGGCGCAGTTTTGCCCAATCGATCGGGCGTGTGGTGGATGATAGCTACCGCTTTAGAAGCATTTTTAAACGTCACGATGCGGCGATGATGCTCCTCGATGCGAAAACGGGCGATATTCTTGATGCCAATGACAGTGCGCAGCAGTTCTATGGCTATGACCATGCTGCTCTGACGTCGATGCAGATCAGTGATATCAATACTCAAACCGATAGTGTCCTCAGAGAAAGCCTCTCGCAGGCACAACAGCGCGCGAAAAATTGTTTTATCTTCTCACATCGGCTGAAAAGTGGTGAGGTGCGGCAAGTGGAAGTTCATTCTTCACCGATCACCATTGGCCATGCCAAGCTGCTTTTTTCTGTCATTCATGATGTGTCAGAACGTCTTGAAGTAGAGAGAAAGCTCATGCTGAATGCAAAAATATTTGAGCAGTCCAGTGAAGGGGTGCTGATTACCGATGCGGCGGGAAGGATTGTCACGGTAAATGGCGGATTTAGCGCGATTACTGGGTATAAAGAGGAAGAAGTGCTGGGTGCCACGCCAGCCATTTTGAACTCAGGGCGTCATGATCACGCGTTTTTCAGTGAGATGTGGCAACAAATCGCCGACGAAGGGCGTTGGAAAGGCGAAATATGGAACCGACGTAAAGATGGCGTGGTATATCCCCAATTGCTTTCTATTAGCGTAGTGAAAGACGAGAGCGGAGAGGCCGTTAACTATATTGGTGTCTTCTCTGACATCACTAAGCTTAAGGACTCGGAGAAAAAGTTGATTGATTTGGCCCATTATGACGCGCTGACCGGGTTACCGAATCGTCTGTTGCTAACATCCCGTGTTCGTCAAGCGATGAACATGCAGTCCGTTCAGCGCAATCAGATAGCCTTGATGTTTCTGGATCTCGACCAGTTTAAATTCGTTAATGACAGCCATGGCCATGCGGTGGGCGACGCACTATTGAAGTTGGTCAGTGAGCGCCTGCATGGTTTGCTTGATGAAGGTGACACCTTGGCACGTTTGGGGGGCGATGAGTTTGTCATTCTTCGTTTGATTCACACTGATGACACCGCGTGTATTCGCTTGTCTGAAAACGTGATCCATGCCATGAACCGTTTGTTTGTCCTCGATGGTGGCATTGATGCGCAAATCGGGGTAAGCATTGGTATTGCGCAATACCCAGACGATACGTCGAGTACCGAAGAGCTCCTCACATTCGCCGATTCGGCCATGTATCACGCCAAAAAATCGGGCCGCAACACCTATGCGTTCTATGATGATGCGTTGACCATTGATGCCAACCACAAGCTACGTTTGGCGGTGGAGTTACGCCAATGTGTGCAAAATGAAGAACTGGAGCTCTTTTACCAGCCGCAAGTGGATCTGATGACGGGGCTGATTGTGGGTGTCGAGGCATTATTGCGCTGGCATCATCCTGAGCGCGGCCTGCTGTCTCCCATTGATTTTATCGAGGTCGCCGAAGAGCGTTCAATCATTCATGATATCACGCGATGGGTGGTGGAAACCGGCTGTCGCCAACTAAAGGCTTGGCATGATGCGGGGGCGCCGATCTCCATGGCCGTGAATATTTCACCGCGTAACCTCGCGGATGTCACTTTCACACAGGTGGTGGCCGAAGCCATCGCACGCACCGGCGCCGATCCACGCTTTTTAGAGCTGGAAATAACGGAAAACACCTTGATCGAAAACCAAGCCAATGCGCTGCGTGTTCTCGAAAAATTGCGTGAGAAAGGTGTCGGGATAGCGATCGATGATTTTGGTACGGGCTACTCGTCCATGGCGTATCTAAAACGTTATCCGATCTCGAAACTAAAAATTGACCGTCACTTTATCAAAGATATTCAAAGCCAGTCTCCCGACGAAGAAGAAGTCGCGATTGTGTCAGCGATGATAGCGATGGCGGATAGTCTCGGGATCGGCGTGGTGGCAGAAGGAATAGAAACGCTACATCAACAAGCCATATTGCATGAGCTAGGCTGCACCTTTGGGCAAGGTTATTTATATCGTCGTCCAGCCCCTGCTGCCGATATTGGCGAGCTTTTGGGGGTGGATAATGATTAATATCTCACTATGCGGTTGCCGATTACGCGCGCAAGGGATAACTGGCTTAGCTCATCCTTTGATGGTCATGGCTCACAGTTTTAGGGCGCAGAAGCAGGAATGATGTCAATCGCTTGCGGTTTTTTTACCCTAAAAGAAAATCGCAAGGAGCACGATCATGACCCCTGTTTTTACTTGGCAGCGGCTCGCTATCGCGATAGCCGCTTCGCTGTCAATGACAGCCGCAGCCTCTCCCCATATCACAGTGACCACCTCAACCACACAAGCCGATAAGCCACTCAACGCAGACGCACCGGCGGTCTTTGCATTGGGAAAAACCACTTACCAAATCACGGTGGACGGTGTGGATGGCGAGTGCCAAGCGAATACACCCTCGAGCGCCAAGTTTAATACGCCGATACCGCTGGTGTGCGGCACGGCCAGCACCTTTGATCTCACCATTCGTTTTGCCGGTGACTATGGGTTTTATTATCAATCGGATACGCGCACATTACGGGTAAAACGAGAGCCGAAAAAGACGGCCTCCACCTTTAAACGGCCTTTGCCGGATGTGCAATGCCAGCAGTATCAAGGCGGGCCTGTCACTTTGCAGCTTGGCGATAGCTTTGCTGAAGGCACTCAGCTAAAAGAAGCACTCAGTGGCCAAGTGGTGCGTGTAAAGGATCACAGTGTCACGCTGACGCCGGCAGCGAACAGCGGTGGCTTGGTGCTGCTGGCCCCCGTTGACGCGCCTTCTTCTGCGTTTAGTTATCGGAATGCCA
This sequence comes from Salinivibrio sp. VYel1, assembly GCF_009377945.1. Lineage (NCBI taxonomy): Bacteria > Pseudomonadati > Pseudomonadota > Gammaproteobacteria > Vibrionales > Vibrionaceae > Salinivibrio > Salinivibrio sp. VYel1. The sequence goes on from NZ_RSAM01000006.1 coordinate 72,069, forward strand.
ATATCTATTTTGTGATGGTAGACAGGTTTAACAATGGCGATCCGAGCAACGATCACAGTTATGGGCGTCATCAAGATGATGCACAGAACATCGGCACTTTTCATGGTGGGGATTTGCAAGGCGTGATTGATAAACTGGATTATATCCAGTCGCTCGGCACAGATGTGATCTGGCTATCCCCGATTGTCGAGCAAGTGCATGGCTTTGTCGGCGGTGGTAGCCAAGGCAGTTTTCCTTTTTATGCCTACCACGGTTATTGGTCACGTGATTTTACTCAAGTGGACAACAACTTTGGTGATGATGCCGTGCTCAAAACCCTCGTGGATGAAGCGCATCAGCGCGGCCTAAAAGTGTTCCTAGACGCTGTGGTCAACCATCCAGGTTATGCCACGCTCGCGGACTTACAGCAAGATGGGATTAACGTCGTCAATGACGCTGAGTTGCCAGAGAAATGGCAAGATTGGCAGCCCGATAAGGGGCAAAGTTGGCATGACTTTCATGAGGCCATTGACTACAAGAGCACCCACTGGCACCAATGGTGGGGCAAAGACTGGGTGCGTGCGGGGTTACCGGGTTATGATCAGCCCGGTAGCAGTGATAAAACCCTGACATTGGCCGGGCTACCGGATTTTAAAACGGAATCCGATCAGCCAGTGACGCCACCGCAATGGTTGCTAAACAACCCAGGTACCCGCGTTGAAGCGCGCGATAACTATACCGTGAGTGATTACTTACTTGAATGGCAAACCCAATGGGTAGAGCGTTTCGGTATTGATGGTTTTCGGGTGGATACGGTCAAGCATGTCGATGGCGAGGTTTGGCGAGCATTGAAATCGCAAGCTTCGGCGGCGCTAGAGACTTGGCGGCGTCAGCATGACAAAACGGGAGAGCCGTTCTGGATGATGGGAGAAGTATGGGGCCACCGTGCTTATCGCAGCCCTTACTTTGACCAAGGCTTTGATGCGTTGATTAATTTCGATTTGCAAAAGCAGATGGATAAGGGAGCGTACTGTTTGAGTGAAATGCAAGACACTTATCAAGCGTATGCAGACACCATGGCAAAAGAGGCGGATTTCATACCGGTAAGCTATATGTCTTCCCATGATACTGAGCTATTTTTCAGTCGCTTTAAAGACGCCAGCATGCAGCGTGGTGCCGCCAACGCATTGTTGCTAGCGCCCGGTGCGGTACAAGTGTTCTATGGTGATGAAGTCGGGCGTGACTTGGGCCCTTACGGGGACGATTTCCATCAAGGCACTCGTTCAGACATGATATGGCAGCGCAACGCTATGCAAGCTGACTTGCTGAACCATTGGCGTAAAGTGGGCCAGTTTAGGCAAGATCATCCGGCGATTGGTGCAGGCAAGCATCAAGCCATCCCCCAAGCGGGTGCCTATGTGTTCTCTCGTCAACTAGGCGAAGATACCGTGGTTGCGGCATTTATCGGGCGACAAGCGAAGTAACCGCCTTTAATTCGCACACACGAAAAAGCCCACCGTTCGATGAACGGTGGGCTTAAATATTGGTCGGTCTGACTGGATTTGAACCAGCGACCCCTGACACCCCATGACAGTGCGCTACCAGGCTGCGCTACAGACCGACTAAGCGCTATATTACGAATCGGCCTAGTGGGTGTCAATTGCCAAGGGGGATTGTTTTTCGGTTTTTCAACCGTTTGGCTATTAAAGCGTCAACATAGCATGGCGAAGTGACGTTTTCCTCTGCGCCTTGCTAATCACGACGACGGCTCTTCGGGATAATAAAAGCGTTTCAGTTCATGCATCACCTGCATCAGCAGTGACAACTGCGGTTTCCCCTCTGGCAGCGGGGTGTAGTGCTTATCAAACACTTTATAGTTGCCAAACTTATCCACCACAGTGGTTTTTTGCGGTTGTACCACCACGATATCTCGGCTATCGCCAGCAAGTACCCACTTGCGTGGACGGTTTTTAAGCTCGAACAAGTTGGTTCCACTGCTATACGTCTCCGCCGGAGAGCTGACCGATAGCATTGACTCCATCAATGTAGGGGCCACGTCTAGGTGGCTGCTGTAATGCGCAATTTGCTCCGCATCTTGGTTGGGCCAATGCATAATCATAGGGACTTGTAACTGATATCGGCTGTAGTTTGAGTTTGAGCCCCAGCTGTTGAGTCCGGTTTCGTTAAACTCCATTCCGTGATTGGCGGTGATCATCACCACGGTGTTGTCCAGCTGCCCTGCCTGGTCTAGGTGCTCAAGCAAGCGGCCAAGCTGCTCGTCAACGTAATGTGCGGCGTTATTATAACTGTTTTTTAGTACCAAGCTTGTCTGGGTATCGACCCCTGCCATGGCACTGTCAAGCGCCGGCTGAAAAGGCTGTGGGTAGTCCCCACCTTGCTCGTATTCATTCACCGTTGCCAATTCCAGGTAACCAAACCATGGCTTGTCGGTTTCGCGGTGCGCCAGCCAGTTGCGCATCGAGGCAACCGCGTTGGCGTCCGCCTGCCAAGCGGGTTGATCCGATTGGCTGTCGCGTTCAAGCGCTTGGCTGAAAATGCTTTGATAATAAATGGGGTTGGCAAAATGATCGCCACTAAACAATCCCCATTGATAGTCTCGCTGTTTGAGTGTTTCTATCAGTACGGGGCGCAGTCCCTCGGTACGGGCACTTTGCGCATAACTGCCAGGCAAGCCGTAGAAAAAGCCAAACAACCCCGCCATGTCATCATTGCTGCTGCTAAAGTGATTTTTAAACCACAGGTTTTGATTGGCAAACTGGTGGAGGTGAGGCATGGTTACCGGGTTTACCATGTCCGCACGCAGCCCCTCTACCATCACCATCAGTAAGTTTTTCTGATACTTGTTGGCATCCGGGGCGAACGCAAGTGGTTTGAGAGGGTAGCGGATTACTTCGCTGGTTTCCTGCCCACGTTGTTCGCGCAAACGTTGATACTCTTGCCTGTCGAGTAAGCCGTACTTTTCCATAAAGGTTTTCGCGGTCATCGGATAGGAGACCGGGAAGGTAGAGCGCTGTGCGGTGACCGGGCTGTATATGAAGGCATCCGCCCAAATATGGATAAGGTGGCTAGAGATAAAGCAAAGCGCAAAGACGGCAGCCACGGGGATACCGATACGTTTACGCGTCAGTTTACGCAGTTTGCGCCACACCCATTCAGCAATAATCAGCTCTAAGATAAAAATAGCAGGCACGGCAATAAACAAGTACTGCCAATGCGCATTCATATCGGTTTTTTCGCCACTTAACAGCAGCTCCCACACCAATGGGTTAAGGTGAAGGTGCAGGGTTTGGTAAGCGTAAATATCAAGCAGCAGCACCATCATCCCAATGGTGGCAACCAGTACGGCAAACAGCCGCATTAACCGCTGGGAGGGGATAAGAAAACTGGCCGGGAAAATAATCAGAATATAAAGCGCAAACACCAGAAAGCCAAAGTGCCCAACCCAGTTGAACACCAAGTAGCTTTGCCCTAATAGCGTTTCAGGCCATCCTGATTGGCTGATGTAGCGCGTGCCCAGCAACATAGCGGCAATGATGTTAAAAAAGCTAAACCAATGCCCCCAACTGATTAGCTGGGATACTTTGTCACGATACGATGTTCCGCTATCAACCATACAAATTTATTCTTCTCTTATTAGCGACTGCTGCTTTTTGCATTATTGCTTATCGATGGATGCCATTAATGCCTGGGCAAACTTGTCGGCAAATGCCTGGCGTTGGGCGGCAGGAATATTGTGATTAAGGATGTTAGTGGCGACATTCCCGATCACCATCAGCGATAAATCCGTAGAGGCATCGTGTTGTTCTAACACGTTGACAACATCACTGATAATACGTTCCACTTGCTCGTCGTCATATTTTGAAGTTACAGGCATAAATTCGTCTTTTCTTCTTAAAACCAAAGCAGCGTATAATAACTCACACTTTAGTCTTACTGAAAATCTTTTCAATCATGACCCTCACGCTTTCTAACGTAATATTGCATCAAATCGTTAAGCAAGATGATGATTCGCTTAACGTTCACCTTCGAGACGGCCCGTTGCCGCTCACCGAGCAGACGGAAAACCTGATGGGAGATATTCATCGGGTTTATCATGCAAAAGCAGGCAAAGGGTTTGCTTTGTTTGACACCGAGAGTGACTTCCAGCAGTGGTTAAAGGCCTATCGCGCCGACACGCTCGACTTTCAAGCGTTGTCCGAAAGAGCGGTGGAGCGCTTGCGCGCTGAATTAGCAAAATACCCTTTTGCCGACAACGGTACCCTGGTGATGGCGCACTACCGAGCGCTCGCGACGGACTATCTGTTTATCGGCGTGCTCGAGTCGAAGCACAGTTTACGTGTCACTGATGAACTGGAGGTGAATGCCACCGAGTATCTCGATGTGAGCAAGATGGATATCGCTGCGCGCATTGACTTATCGACGTGGGAGACAGATGCCGAATCAAATCGCTATCTTTCCTTTATCAAAGGCCGCGTGGGGCGCAAAGTCGCTGATTTCTTCCTCGACTTTCTGCAAGCGGAAGTGGGAATGGATAGTAAGCAGCAAAATCAGGTGCTGATGCAAGCGGTAGAAGACTACTGCGACGATGCCCGCCTCGACAAGGAAGAAAAGCATAATACCCGTAAGCAAGTGTTTGATTATTGTAATGATCAGCTCAAAGCCGGTGATGAAGTGGTGGTGAAAGAGCTGGCCGGTGAACTGCCAGCGACGCCTGACGGCACTGACTTTTATCAGTACGCTAACCAGCAAGGGTATGAACTTGAAGCGCAGTTCCCGGCTGATAGAACCACGATGCGAAAGCTCACCAAGTTTGTCGGGGCCGGCGGTGGTTTGTCGGTCAACTTTAACGCCATGCTGTTAGGAGAGCGTGTGTTTTATGATCCAGAGACAGATACGCTGACCATTAAAGGCACGCCGCCGAACTTGCGTGACCAGCTTCAGCGTCGTTTATCGAGCCGAGATGATGACTAGCGTCTAGAGCATTGACCATGGCTGGGTCAGTGTGGTCTATATGATAAAAAGCGGGACACCTGATGGTGTCCCGCTTTTTCTTTACTTCACTTAGCGACGCATTGACCACAATATGTGATCTGCGTTTTCATGCGCGCTCGGGCGCGGCGTCTAGGGTCGCTGCGTCGTCAGTGTGCGCGTTCTGTGCTGGCTCGACTTTGTCGACAAACCAACCCATGTAGCTAGTTACGATAGTTACAGCGATACAAACAAAGCTTAGCCACATAAACGGCGCATACGACAAGGTGGCGACCCCTAAGATGCTTGCCATATAAATGCCGTTGTCACTCCAAGGCACCATCCCGGATGTCAAGGTACCACCGAACTCGGCGTTACGGGATAAGTTCTTGCGCTGATAACCCAAGCGGTCGTAGTTTTTCGCACAGATTTTGGGGGTTAAGATCAGTGATACATACATCGCTGAGCCAAAAATGTTCCCCATAAAGGCCGTACCAATGGTGGAGGTGGCCAAGCTTCCAGCACTATTGACGCGGCGCTCAAAGAGATTAGCGATGGTATGGAGTACGCCCACTTTTTCCAACAAGCCACCGAAACCGAGACCAAACACAATCACGGCCACAGAACCAAGCATGGATGACATACCGCCGCGATTGAGAATGGCATCAATGAAATCCACTCCTGACGCGACAGAGAAGGGGGCCCAGGCGGTATTAATCGCCGCAACAGGGGCCATGTCTTGCAGCATGACTGCCCACACCACGCCCAGTAACGAGCCAAAGCTGATCACCGGGAAGGATGGAAGGCGCATGGCGAGCAGGGCAAGGACAATGAGGACAGGAATAAATGACATCGGGGTGATGACAAACTGATCTTGCATCGCTTGTTTCACCATTTCTACCTGGCTCATATCCACATTGCCGGCATAGTGCCAGCCAACAAGGGTAAACAGAATGCCGGTAATGATGTAGCTGATAAGCGCAATCGGAAGCATGCCTTTAATATGCTCGACAATTTCCACCCCTGACATCGATGATGCCAGGATCACCGAATCAGACAGCGGAGACATTTTGTCACCGAAATAACACCCTGACAGCACCGCACCCGCAGTCATTGGCGCTGGAATGCCTAGGCCTTGACCAATGCCCATCATTGCAATCCCCGCAGTACCGGCTGCGCCCCAAGAGGTTCCTGTCGCCAAAGCGGTTAATGAGCAAATCAACATGGTCGCTAAAAGGAAGATAGAAGGGTGGATAGCTTTCAGACCATAATAAATGATGGTGGGGACAATGCCGCCTGCAATCCAGGTACCCACGAGAGCGCCCACGGACAGGAGGATTAACACCGCCCCAAGACCGTTGGAAATACCTTTGGTTGCTGCCGATTCAAGGTCTTTGTATTGGTGGCCTAATTTGAGCCCCAAGCCCATGATCACAAACCAGCCAATAAATAATGCCAGTTGGATGGGTAAATCGAGTTTTGCGGTAAACGAAAACGCGAGCGCCAAAAATGCACCAAGCGCCAGAATGACCTGAACGATGGATGGTAATCGAATTTGATGTGTTGTCATAACTGAACCTTCTTCACGTCGCACTCGGTGACAACCGATAGGGCGAACGTATCAATATCATTATCGGAAGGTGGATCGTCTGTGATTGCGCGACTACTCCCTGCGCGATTTAGCGATGCAACTAGCAACAACCAAACTCACATCACTGTCCGTGTGTCAGTATCCTTTGTTCCATTTGTGAGGCGTCATACTCTAGCTAACAGAACAATGAGATGGGAAACATTTTTGTCGCTTATGTGAGTCGAACGCGAGCGAGGTTAATGGCCATTGCTATATGTTGTTTCATCGTGTCTTTAAGGTTAATTATCTGTTTTATATTGATGATTTTTATGTGTATGAGGGCAGTGTTTTTCGACGTATGTACGTTAAACCAAGTAAGGGATCAGTGACGGAATGTTTAAGAAATGGTGGATAATTGAGCAGAAAAAGGGGCTAACCTGACGACTGAGAAAAGACGTGTTAGTATCAAAAACGTTTTTTCACTGACTGTCGAACTTTATACGACGGTCACACAACATGGAGTGTGAAAATTATGATGCGAGTAGGTTTAGTTGGCTGGCGTGGCATGGTGGGATCTGTGCTGATGCAGCGTATGGTAGAAGAAAAAGATTTCGACCATATCGAACCTGTCTTTTTTAGTACCTCTCAAGTGGGTATCGACGCACCTAACTACGGTAAGGATGCGGGCACGCTAAAAGACGCTTACGACATTGAGATGCTAAAAACCCTCGATGCTATTATCACCTGCCAAGGCGGAGACTACACCAACGATGTTTACGCAAAGCTGCGTGAATCAGGTTGGAAAGGCTATTGGATTGATGCGGCGTCATCACTACGAATGGCAGATGATAGTATCATCACCTTGGATCCGATTAACTTCAAACAAATCCAAGCGGGAATTCATAAAGGCACGCGCACCTTTGTTGGTGGTAACTGCACCGTGAGTTTGATGCTGATGGGCTTGGGTGGCCTATACCAAAATGGCCTAGTCGAGTGGATGACCGCCCAGACTTATCAAGCTGCGTCAGGCTCAGGCGCCAAGCACATGCGCGAGCTGATCAGCCAAATGGGCGTGATTAATGATGCTGTCAACACTGATTTGGCCAGCCCTGCCACTTCTATCTTGGACATTGACCGCAAAGTTGCGCAAACCATGCGCTCGAGTGACTTCCCAAGTGACAACTTTGGCGTGCCGCTTGCCGGTTCACTGATCCCTTGGATTGACGTGAAGCGCGAAAATGGTCAGAGCAAGGAAGAGTGGAAAGCCTCGGTTGAAACCAATAAAATCTTGGGGTTAGACAATAACCCAATCCCTATCGACGGTACGTGCGTTCGCGTGGGAGCGATGCGCTGTCATAGCCAGGCATTGACCATTAAGCTGAAAAAAGCAGTGCCAATGGATGAAATTGAAGACATGATTGCATCTCATAACGACTGGGTCAGTGTTGTCCCTAATGAACGCGATGTGACCATGACGGATCTGAGCCCGGCGAAGGTGACAGGCACCATGTCTGTGCCTGTGGGTCGTTTGCGTAAACTGGCGATGGGTGACGATTTCCTTAATGCCTTTACCGTGGGTGACCAGCTGCTGTGGGGCGCGGCAGAGCCTCTACGTCGTACGTTGCGCATTATCTTGTCGGAAAAAGAGCAAGGCTAATGGCCGTGTAATAGCCACATTAAGCCGTCAACGGAGTTGGCGGCTTTTTTGTGTCCGATGTTCTGTATCGCTTAGTCCTAGCGTATCAAGCGTGCATAAAAAAGGAGGCGATAGACGCCCCCTTAACTTCACGCTTTTTCGTAAGCTGACTTAACCTGCGAAGTTTTTCGCAACAAAGTCCCAGTTGACCAACTTCCAGAAAGCAGCCAGATAGTCTGGACGCACGTTGCGATAGTCGATGTAGTAAGCGTGCTCCCACACGTCCACGGTCAGTAGTGGCGTTTCACCGTCGTGAGTCAGTGGGGTTTCAGCGTTTGATGTGTTGACGATCGCCACTGAACCATCTGCTTTTTTCACCAGCCACGTCCAGCCTGAGCCGAAGTTAGTGACCGCGGCGTTGGTGAACTGAGTTTTAAACTCGTCAAAAGAGCCAAAGGCTTTAGTAATTGCCTCTGCAACGTCACCAGTAGGCTCGCCGCCACCGTTAGGGCTTAGGCAGTGCCAGTAGAAGGTGTGGTTCCACACTTGCGCAGCATTGTTAAATACACCGCCTGAAGAGGTTTTGATGATCTCTTCCAGTGATTTACCTTCAAAGTCAGTGCCTTCAATCAGACCATTAAGCTTCACCACATAGGTGTTGTGGTGCTTGTCATAGTGATAGTCCAGCGTCTCTTTTGAGATATGTGGCTCTAGCGCATCTTTTGCGAAAGGGAGTTCAGGTAGTTGGAATGACATTGCTTATATCTCCGTTTTTATCGTGAGAGTGCTTCCTGTAGTCCATCACCGGCCGCTCAAGCGTGTCGTTTGTCATCAATGAGCACATCAACAACTCACCACCTAAGCATCGGGTGTGGCTACTATTTTCGTTTTGCTGAGTGTAGTTTAGCAAGTTTTTACTTTATTAAAAGGATCGCAGTAAAATTTTTATGCCTAATCCCACAAAAGATTTAGGCATTTTTTTCCGGCCTGTTAACCAGTAGAATCAAGGCAAGATTCACAGACAGTGTTCGAGGAAGCAATGGAAACAACGGACAAAATCAAGCAGCAAATCGAAGAAAATGCGATTCTGCTTTACATGAAAGGGTCGCCAAAACTGCCAAGCTGTGGTTTTTCTTCACAAGCCTCTCAAGCGCTTATGTCGTGTGGCGAGAAGTTTGCTTATGTAGATGTCTTACAAAACCCAGATATCCGCGCAGAGCTGCCTGTATACGCGCAGTGGCCGACCTTCCCTCAGCTTTGGATTGAAGGTGAATTGGTCGGCGGTTGTGACATCATTCTGGAAATGTTCCAAAAAGGTGAGCTACAGCCATTGGTCAAAGAAGCGGCTGAGCGCCGTGATGCGAGTGACAACGAATAACGCGGTTATTGATGTGACAAACATTGAAAAGCCACGTCCTGGACGTGGCTTTTTTGTATTCATCTATGTCTGACATTGCGCGTTACGTTTGTTTAGCGTACCCGCTCAGAGCACCATGGCCGCTAGCCAGCCAAACGCAATTAATGGCAAGTTGTAGTGAATAAAGGTGGGTACCACAGTATCCCAAATATGCTCGTGCTGACCGTCGGCATTCAGCCCCGATGTGGGACCCAAGGTGGAGTCAGATGCCGGCGAGCCCGCGTCGCCCAATGCGGCTGCCGTGCCTACCAAGGCAATCGTCGCCATCGGTGAAAAACCAAATGCCAGTGAGAGGGGGACATAAATAGTGGCAATAATGGGAATGGTTGAGAATGACGAGCCGATCCCCATGGTGACCAAAAGCCCCACCACTAACATTAAAAAGGCTGCAAGCGGCTTGTTCTCACCAATTGACCCCGATAGGGACGCGACCAAGGATTCGACGCCCCCCGTGGCTTTCATGACGGCAGCAAAGCCCGCGGCGGTGATCATGATAAAGCCAATCATCGCCATCATGTGCACCCCTTTGGTAAACACATCCTGGGTGTCTTTCCAGCGGATCACGCCACCAAAGGTAAACACCATAAAACCAGCCAACGAGCCCACAATCATTGAGCCTGCCATTAGTTGCACGCTTAATGCGGCGACAATGGCAATCGCGGCGACCCACAAGTTGCGCGATTGAATGCCTTGGTTTTCCGGCTCAGCGCTCAAGACGTCTTTTTCACTGTATTGGCGCGGCTGACGGTAGCTAATAAAGGTGGCGATCAACAGGCCAACCACCATACCCGCTGCAGGCAATAACATGGCGGTAGGAACCTGGCTCGCGACCACATCTAAGCCATTGTCATTGAGGTTTTTGAGCAAAATGTTGTTCAAAAAGATGCCGCCAAAGCCGACCGGTAACACCATATACGGCATGATTAAGCCAAAGGTGAGTACACAGGCGACCAGACGACGGTCGAGCTTTAGGCGTTGGAACACATGCAATAGTGGGGGGATCACGATAGGGATAAAGGCAATGTGGACCGGAATCGCATTTTGCGACGAAATCGCTAACAGCCCTAAAAGGACTAAAACAACATATTTAAAGGTGGCGGTGTTGGCATCGGTTGGACGCGCGTTTAACTTGCGGATCACCGAGTGCGCAAGCACATCCGTGATCCCAGAACGGCTGATAGCGACCGCAAAGGTGCCGAGCATCGCATAGCTCAGGGCAATGGTGGCGCCGCCACCCAGTCCGCCCTCAAAGGCACTAATGGTGTCGGAAATACTAAGACCACCGACCAAGCCACCAAGGACGGCGCTGAACGTGAGCGCGACAACGACATTTACACGCATAAGCGCCAATGCCAGCATGACGCAGACTGAAATGACTACCGGGTTCATTAAACATTCCTGTTATGGGTGTGGTGACTGCAGCTTCACTGCAGTAATTATCTATGGTTTTGTAATTAAGCTACCCAGTTTGCGCAAAATTTTGTCTGTGTCGAGGGGTAATCGGTTTTTTTTGGTTACTTTCTTTCATGCTTGTCAGCGTTGCTGAAAGTCGCGACCAGTAAAGTAGGCAAAAAGGGCGCGGCGGCGGCCCCAAGGATGGGTTCACGGCATGTCTGTGTGCGGGGCTTGGTCGCGTTATTCCATCATAGCGGCCAGCCATCGCTTTTAATGTCATTCAGGATGGGACAATAAGATCAAAAAAGCCGACCTTAATAGGCCGGCTCCTTGGGTTTAGGTTAAGCAGTCGGGATTAGAACAAGTAGTTCAGCTGCAAACCATAGATGTAGGCATCGCCACCGGCTGAAAAATCAGTATCTGATGGTTGTAAATCAGTTAAAGCTTCAGTACCACCGACTTGATCACCATCGAGGAAGGCAAACCCGGCATCGATAGAAAGGTTTTCATTAGCAGTATAAGTAGCACCTAAGCTCCACCACTGGCGGTCAGAGTCTGGGATGCTTAACGTACGTTTTTCCGCCGGTACTGGGCTCTCATCGTGAGCGTAACCAGCTCGGAATGCCCAATGCTCATCCATGGTGTAAGTGGCGCCTAACGCATAACGCCAGCTGTTATCCCAACCTTCGTCTTTTTGGAAGCAGGTGTTATCGCTACATTGAGAGCCGGTTGCTTTAAGCTCTTTTAGGCTATCCCAGCCGGTGTACATGGCGCTGTAATGGACGGCGAATTGTTGGTTTAACTGATGGAAACCCGAGAATTCGATGATTTCAGGTAGGTTAAGTTCTAACTCACCGTCAACGGTTGAGCCCGGGACGCCTGTTTTAGTGCCTGTGCCATCTGTGAACTTACCATCAAGCGTGACATCGGTTTGTGACCGATAGGTGAGACCAAAACGGTTATTTTCGTCCAATTCCCAAAGAGTGCCGAGATTCCAGCCAAAACCCCAACCATCGCCGGTTAGTTTTGCCGCCTGATCGGTTGCAGATGCTCCTCCCAATGCCCCTTTTTGACGTTTTAGCTCTGCATCAGCATAAATAGCACTGATCCCCGCACCAATACTCCACTGATCATTAAGCTTGTAGGCAATATTCGGGTTGAAATTCATGGTCACCAGTTCGGTTGACCCTGCAATGGACCCCGCGTAAAAGTCTTTTGGATAGTCGGTGGATAGACCAAAATTAGAGAAGGCAGAGAAGCCCACGGCTAATTTGTCATCAATCGGCTGAATAATATGAATATTAGGCACATACTCAGTCGGCGCAATATCTTTTGCGTCCGTTGTGAGTGGTGAGGTTGCCTCCACATCCGCATGCACATCTGGGTCAATGATGCTTAAGCCGCCCGAGAAAGCGGTGGTGTTAAAACGGGTTAGGGCAGCGGCGTTACGTGCGCCCACTGCGGCATTATCTGCGATAGCGGCTTCACCGGCAAAAGCACGCCCCAAACCGGATACCGAGGTTTCTGATACTTGGAAGCCGGCACTGTGTGCTTGCACGGCTAACAAAGATAAACTGGTTGCCACTAGCGATTTCTTAAATAGTGATGACATAACGCGCCTCACTCCTTTGTTAATTAGCTTCTTGTTCTTTGGGGCCGCCGCTTCAGTGCCCATCTTACGTGGGCGTGAGAAGTGGTCGGATGTTCTACAGGTTCAATAGTGGCACCAATTTCACGTTTGTTAAAGGTTGGTTTCAAAACGGGTAACACAATATTTCACCTGGTTGGGCTGACAATGTTTCTATCAGTTGTTTTAAGTAAATACTCTATTTGAGTTATACCTATGCTCAGCCCCTATTTAACGTGATTTTCACACTCGTTTTTTGTCGCTCACTCCTTATGTGCCTGTTTAATAGTGGTTAGTCTGATAACGAAATAAAGACCAAAATAAGATCACAAAAATGTGACCGCAAACAAATTGTTAACAACTATAAGCTGAACTTTTTGTGGTTTGTGAACACGTTTGGCGTCAAGCATGCAGGGTCGGTAGCAACGCAAAGGTTGCGTTGCTACCGACCTGACTGTGCGTATACGGTCTTTACACCAGCGTGATTAGGTAGAGGGGGACGCTGTGCTCTCCGAGGTGGAAGGCAGGGGCCAACCGCCCAAGCGTTTCCAACGATTGACGATTTCACAGAATAGCTCAGCGGTACGCTCGGTATCATAGAGCGCACTGTGCGCCTCTTTATTATCGAACGGGATTTGCGCCGTTTGGCAAGCTTTCGCCAACACGGTTTGACCGAGCGCCAGTCCGCTCAGGGCGGCGGTATCAAAGGTGGCGAAAGGATGGAACGGGTTACGTTTTAATTGCGCCCGCTCGGCGGCGGCCATCACAAAGCTGTGATCGAAATTAGCATTGTGGGCGACCATAATGGTGCGTTGGCATTCCGCTGCTTTTTGTTCTTTACGGATAAGCTTAAAGATTTCCCGCAAGGCCTCGCCTTCATCAACCGCGCCGCGTAGTGGGCTATAAGGGTCACGGATACCGGTGAACTCTAGGGCGGCGGGTTCAAGGTTAGCGCCCTCAAACGGGGTGACATGAAAGTGCAGCTTTTTGTCTGGCGATAGCCAGCCTTGCTCGTCCATTTTTAAGGTGACAGCACAAATCTCTAGCAGTGCATCGGTTTGGGCATTGAAGCCGGCTGTCTCAACGTCGACAACGACAGGGAAATAACCACGGAATCGGGCTTTGAGACTATTTGGATCACTTGCTTGGCTCATGCTGATGTCACTTTACGAATAATAAGAAAAGGGTGATTATCGCAAATAGTGGCGTTAAGCTAAAGTCGGCGTGTAACGTGTCGATAACTTTATAACCATTTGTTTGTGTCTAAGCCATGTTTTGGTCACTGCAGCAGCGGTGACTCGCGCAACCTTTCAAGCAGTAAACTGTGCGTGAAGACAGAATCACGCGACGTACGGAGTCTGTAATGGCGTTTTGTCCTGTTGATTTAATGAAATGGCGCTTTATCCCAGTGGTGGTGTCATGTGTTGCTCTTCTTTTGCCCAACCAGGCGTCTGCTAACAAGCAATACGTGGCATCGTTGGGGGAGTCGAGCTGGACCGTGACAATTGATACGCCCATTGAGTGCCGTCTAGAGCATGACGTGCCAGGGTACGGGCAAGCATCGTTCACATCACGAGCCAGTAAGGACATGAATCTCGATTTCTCACTCGATATGCAGCGGCCTATGGGTGAGACCGCGCAGGTGTCACTGCTTTCCATGCCCGCTGACTGGATGCCCGGAGAGCCGGCACGCTATATGGACCAACTCCAGTTCTTCAAACAATTTGATGGCTATGTGGGCGGTCAAACGGCTTGGGCGATGCTGAGCGAGCTAGAGGCGGGACGATTCCCCACGTTTAGCTTTAAAGACTGGCAGCGTCAGCAGCGACAGGTGGATGTGGCGTTATCGGCGGTGGCATTTGGCTCGCCATATAATGAATTTAGCCGGTGTCTGAATAAGTTATTGCCGTATGCGTTTGAGGACATTTCCTTTACCGTCTTGCGTTATCAAGAAAACAGCGATGAGTTGACCAAAGCAAGCCGCCAACGATTGACGCAGATAGCCGAGTTTGTTCGTTACAGCGATGATATCGATTTGGTGCTAGTGGCGACCTACTCTGATGCGCGTGGCACCCGTGAAGCCAATCAGCAAATGTCAGAGCGACGAGCGAAGAAATTGCGCGACTACTTTACCTCGCTGGGCTTACCTGAAGATCGGATTACCGTTGAGGCTTATGGCGAACGCCGTCCGATTGCTGACAACGACGACCCAATTGGGCGCAGTAAAAACCGCCGTGTGGTGATTTCGTTAGGAAGAACCTTGTTATAGGCGACAGCCACAGAGGTTATCACAGACAGTGTATGCCTCCGATACAACATAGACAGCACGAAAAAGCCCGGCATCGAATGCCGGGCTTATTTTTGTGACGTGTCTTGCTGTGTTAGCCGTTCAACCCCGCAGAGGCACTTTTGTTTTGGATAAGCTCCAATTTGTAGCCATCAGGGTCAGTCACGAAGGCGATTTCAGTACTACCGCCTTTGACAGGGCCTGGCTCGCGGGTGATATTGCCGCCCGCTTGACGAATTTGATCGCAGGTCGCGTAAACATCATCCACACCGATCGCGATATGGCCAAAGGCGTTACCGTGATCGTACTCGCTTTCGCCCCAGTTGTAGGTCAGCTCAATCACGGCGCCTTCTGATTCATCGCTATAGCCGACAAACGCCAAGCTATATTTGTACTGCTCGTTTTCATTGGTGCGTAACAAACGCATTCCCATTACTTCGGTATAAAACTTGATAGCACGGTCTAGATCACCGACGCGGATCATGGTGTGTAGAATTCTGCCGTTTGACATGACGTTGCTCCTTTTTGGCTTGCCAGTGCTCGCCGTTGACGGCGTTAGCTATCTGGATAAACTTTTTCTTTGTACTCACATAAATCTTCAATGATACAACTGCCACAGCGAGGTTTTCGTGCGAGGCAGGTGTAGCGTCCATGCAGAATTAGCCAGTGGTGCACATCGACCTTAAATTCTTTAGGCACCACCTTGATCAGTTTTTCTTCCACGTCATTGACGTTTTTACCCATCGCGAACTTGGTACGATTGGACACGCGAAAAATATGGGTATCCACGGCGATAGTGGGCCAACCAAACGCGGTGTTGAGTACCACATTGGCGGTTTTGCGTCCCACGCCGGGCAGGGCTTCTAGCGCCTCTCTACTTTCTGGTACCTCGCCATGGTGTTGTTCAATCAAGGCGCGGCAGGTTTTAATCACGTTTTCCGCTTTGGAATTGAATAAGCCAATATTTTTGATATATGACTTCACCCCATCCACGCCCAATGCCAGTAGCCCTTCGGGCGTATTGGCCACCGGATACAGCTTATCGGTGGCTTTATTGACACTCACATCGGTCGCTTGCGCAGACAGTAACACCGCGATCAATAACTCGAAAGGGGTTGACCAATTGAGCTCCGTTTGCGGATTCGGGTTGTTATCGCGCAGGCGCTCCAGAATTTGTCGTCGTTTTTCTTTATTCATTTACCCTATCCTGTGGATCATTGATTACCCGTCACCCGTGCGCGCTCAATCACCGGCTTGTCGTCTTTTTCTGTTTTACTGGCAAGGTGTGTATCAATGATGTTCTTCAACGCGATAAGAAAGCCGACCGCGAGAAACGCGCCCGGTGGTAATATGGCTAACAGAAACTTGGTGTCGAATTGAAAAATCTCAATCCTAAGCGCGGCAGCCCAGTCGCCGAGCAAAAGGTCGGCACCATCAAACAAGGTGCCATTGCCGATAATTTCGCGAATAGCCCCTAATATCACCAAGGCTACTGTCATACCGGTGCCCATCCAAAAACCATCACTCACCGACAAGCCGACAGGGTTTTTAGAGGCAAAGGCTTCGGCGCGGCCGATGATGATACAGTTGGTGACAATCAATGGGATAAAAATACCGAGCGATTGATAAAGGCCGTAAGCATACGCGTTCATGACCAGTTGCACGCAGGTCACCAGTGAAGCAATCACCATCACGAAAATAGGAATGCGCACTTCTTTGGGTACCCAGTCCCTAATCAGTGACACAATCAAATTGGAGCCGACGAGTACGGCCAAGGTCGCGATCCCAAGGCCAAGTGCATTGGTGACGGTAGCGGATACCGCCAACAGTGGGCACAAACCTAGTAGCTGCACAAACGCTGGGTTATTACTCCATAAGCCATTTTTCATTAGCTCTTTGTGGGCGCTGTTCATGACGCTCCTCCGCAATTAACCGGTTGGTTGATCAGCGCGTCTTGGTGTTGACTCACAAACCAAGCCGCTTTTTTGACGGCGCCGACAACCGCGCGCGGGGTAATGGTGGCGCCGGTAAACTGATCAAACTGCCCGCCGTCTTTTTTGACCGCCCAACGCGCATCGTCTTCGCTGGTGACGGTTTTGCCGCTAAAGCTACGGATCCAATCTGACACCCGCAAACTCACTTTATCTCCCAGTCCTGGGGTTTCGTTATGCTCGAGAACCCGCACACCCAGCACCTGATGGCTGGTCGCATCCATGCCAATTAATACCTTAATGGCACCATTGTAGCCATTAGGGGCAATAGCTTGAATAGCAACGGCAATGACCTCACCGCCTAGGGTGGCAACATAAAAAGGCTGGGCGTCATCGGTGCCCAGTGCATCCTTATTTTCGATAAGGCGGCAGCTTTGATGCAGCGGATTATCGTGCCTGTCTTCAGGGATCACCTGATTGAGCGCCTTTGATAATTGAATTTGCTGCTGCTCTTTAATGGTGTCTTCGGTCAGCGCGTGAGTGACCGCCACCAGTGCTGTCGACAAGAGGGCTGCGATTGCGAGAATGCCCCCATGTTTTTTTATAGTATCAATCATGACTTTGACTTCTTCTCCGCACGGTTTGTGGCATGCCCATACGTTCTTGGTTTGGTGTAATAATCAATCAATGGAACGCACAAGTTGGCAATGATCACCGCAAACGCGACACCATCTGGGTAGCCGCCCCAAGTGCGGATTAAATACACCAACACCCCAATCAGGCCACCAAACCATAAGCGGCCACGGTCGGTGGTGGAGGCCGACACCGGATCGGTGGCGATAAAAAACGCCCCGAGCATGGTCGCGCCAGACAACAAATGAATCAGGGGCGACGCGAGTTGATCCGGTGCGACCAAGTGGCCGAGTAATGAACAAGCAAACAAGGCGACGAGTACCGCGACAGGAATATGCCAATTGATAATGCCACGTTGGATAAGCACCAAACCACCGAGTAGGTAAAGCGTGTTTACCCAAGCCCAACCTTTACCGCCTAGCACTGAGAAAATGGGCTGTTGCAAGGCTTCACTGACGGTTTGACCGCCTGCGAGCGCAGTTTTAATGGTATCCAGAGGCGTCGCCATGGTGGCGCCATCCACGGTCATACGCAATTGGTTGACACTAAAACCATCTAAGGTATAGCCGCCAAAAATCGCCGCGAGGGTATCGGTAATGGTCAAACTATGGGTGGCGAGACTCTCGGGCGGTAACCAGGTGGTCATTTGCACCGGAAAAGCGATGAGGAGTACCACATAGCCAACCATGGCTGGATTGAAGAGGTTCTGTCCTAATCCGCCATAGATATGCTTGGCAACAATAATAGAAAACGCGGTACCAATGACGATCACCCACCAAGGCGCCATCGGTGGGATCGCGACGGCCAATAAAAACGCTGTGAGTAGGGCGCTATTATCGCGAAGGTAAGCCATCACGGGGCGATGACGTAATCGCATGACCAATGCTTCGGTTGACCATGCCGTGATTACCGCCAAGGTTAATTGAACCAGCACGCCCCAGCCGAAGAAATACCACTGTGCGGCCAAACCGGGCAGGGCACAGAGAAGCACCGTCAGCATAATATGGCTGGTGGAACGTTTGTTGTGGGCGTGTGGTGAACTTGCAATGAAAAACGCCACGTGGGTTATTCCTTATCTTCTTGTGATTGTTGTGCGGCTTTACGCGCCTTAGCACGCGCGACGGCGGCTGCGACAGCGGCTTTTTTGTCGTTCGCTTCGTCGGTTGCAGTCGCGGTGTCTGCAGCGTCGGATGGCGTATCGGCAGCCGTCTCAGGTTGTGCCTTGGTGTCGCCTTGCTGGGCCGCTTTACGTGCTTTGGCACGGGCAACCGCGGCGGCGACTGCGGCTTTTTTATCGCCAGCGTCATCCGTTTGTGCCGTCGTGTTTTCTGCGGCGGATGATTGCTCGGCCGCCGGTGTTGGCTCTGCCTTGGCATCGCCTTGCTGGGCCGCTTTACGTGCTTTGGCACGGGCAACGGCGGCGGCGACAGCCGCTTTTTTATCGCCAGCATCATCCGCTTGTGCCGTCGTGTTTTCTGCGGCGGATGATTGCTCGGCCGCGGGTGTTGGCTCTGCCTTGGCATCGCTTTGCTGAGCGGCTTTACGTGCTTTGGCACGGGCAACGGCGGCGGCGACAGCCGCTTTTTTATCGCCAGCGTCATCCGTTTGTGCCGTCGTGTTTTCTGCGGCGGATGATTGCTCGGCCGCGGGTGTTGGCTCTGCCTTGGCATCGTTTTGCTGAGCCGCTTTGCGTGCTTTGGCACGGGCAACGGCTGCGGCGACTGCGTCTTTCTTGCCGTCTTGACTCTCGGTGCTGTCGGATGTTGCCTGTGAATCAGCAGCTGCTGAAGCTTTTTGCGCCTCTTTGGCCGCCTTACGCTCTCGCGCTTGACGCTTACGCTCTTCGCGCAATTTCATCATTTCACTGTTGTCTGGCTCATCACTGCCGGTTTTTGCCGCTTCGGCTTGTTTCGCTTTGGCCCGTGCGATCGCCGCCGCAACAGCAGGTTTGACATCACTCGATGCCGATTGCGCGGCTTTTTTCGCCTTCACGCGCTCTACCGCAGCGTTAAGGGCATCACCCGAGCCAGTGTTTTGTTGCGCCGCTTGCTTGCGACGCTCGGCCGCTTTGCGATGTTTTTCTTCTCGTTCCTGTTTTTCACGTTCCATTCGCGCTTTTTTGGCTTCAAAACGCTGACGTGCGCGCTCCGCGGCTTCTTTTTCCGCTTCAATTTCACGAATTTCTGCTTTGGCCTGGCGGTAGTATTGCACCAGTGGGATCTCACTCGGACACACATAGGCACAGGCGCCGCATTCAATACAATCGAAGAGATCATAGTCTTGGCACTTGTCGTAGTCCTGATCTTTGGCATACCACTGCAATTGTTGGGGCAACAGGTGAGCGGGACAAACATCGGCACAGGCACTGCAACGAATGCAGGCCATCTCTTGCTTGGCAGGCGCAATTTCCTTGCGCGTTGGCACCAGTACACAGTTAGTGGTTTTAGTCACAGGCACTTGTGTATGTGGGACGGTAAAGCCCATCATCGGGCCACCAATAATCACCCGAGACAGTTTTTTCTCAGCCTTGTAACCATGATGCGCCAACAATTCGCCAATTGGCGTACCAAGTAGTGCCCACCGGTTCTGCTGGGTTTTGAGTGTTTTCCCTGTCAAAGTAACCACACGCTTGATCAGCGGCTCGCCATCTAGCACGGCGCGTTTGATCGCATAAGTGGTCCCGATGTTTTGCATAAGCACACCAATACTGGCGGGAAAGGCTTTGGCTGGGACTTCTTTGCCGGTAATGATTTGAATCAGCTGCTTTTCACCGCCAGATGGGTACTTGGTAGGTACTACCTGGATGAGTATGTCCTCATCGACGGCTTTCACCGCTGCTTTAAGCGCAGCGATAGCCTCTGGCTTATTATCTTCAATGCCAATCACGGTCAGCTTAGGCTTAACAATGTGATTAAGAATTTGTACCCCTGCGATGATTTCATCGGCGCAATCTTGCATCAGCCGATCGTCGGCGGTGATATAAGGCTCACATTCTGCGGCGTTGATGATAAGTACTTCAGTACGCGCCAAGCCACTTTGCAGTTTTCTTGCGGTTGGAAAGCCAGCGCCTCCCATTCCAGCAATGCCCATAGAGCGGATATGATCGATCAATTGCTCTGGCGGCTGGGTTTGATAAGCCGGTAGGGCAGGTTTAGGTCCCCACTCATCTTTTCCATCGGGCTGAATCACCACGCAACGGTCGGACAAGCCTGAAGGATGCGCGATGGTTCTATCTTCGATGGCAATCACGGTGCCCGATGTCGGCGCATGTACCGGCACACATTGTTGAATATCCGTCTCAGTGAGGGCTTGCCCCGCGAATACCCGATCGCCCTGGCTCACGCATAATTTTCCCTTGCTGCCAATATGTTGCTTTAGCGGGATAACCAGCTCGGTAGGGAGTATCTTTTCTAAAATGGCGCCGTGATTCGACTGAGTTTTATGCTCAGGCGGGTGAATGCCGCCATGGAAATCCCAGATCTGGCCATGTTTTATTTGTTCTATAAGGCTGTCCATCAGGCGCGTGCTCTCTGACTCTCAGTGACATCTACAACGGGAATTTGTTCAAGCTTCCATTTCCAGGTTTCAGGGGTGTCCTGAACGGGGATCATTTCAATACAGTCGGTCGGACAGGGGGCAACACATAAATCACACCCAGTACAATCTTGCTCGATCACGGTATGCATCGCTTTGGTACTGCCGACAATCGCATCGACCGGACAGGCCTGAATGCACTTGGTGCAGCCGATGCAATCTTCTTCATGAATGAAGGCAACGGTTTTGATACTTTTTTCTTCATCGTGGGCGAGTTCGGTCGCTTCGACGCCCATCAAATCAGCCAAATTTTCAATCGTTTGCTGGCCACCTGGCGGACACTTGTTAATCTCGTCACCATTGGCAATGGCTTCGGCATAGGGGCGACAGCCAGGGTAACCGCATTGGCCACATTGCGTTTGCGGCAGAATGGCATCAATTTGATCGACAATCGGATCCGCCTCCACCTTAAAACGAATCGAGGCGAAACCTAGGATTGCACCGAATATGGCGGCGAGCGCGGCAAGCACAACCACCGCTATCACTATTCCACTCATGATAAAGTCACCAGTCCTGTAAAGCCCATAAAGGCGAGCGACATTAATCCTGCGGTAATCATTGCCACTGACGCGCCTTTGAAAGGCGCGGGTACGTCAGCGGCTGCAATACGCTCGCGCATTGCAGCGAATAAAACGAGAACCAGCGAGAAACCACAGGCCGCCCCAAAACCGTAAATAATCGATTCGATAAAGCTGTGCTGTTGTTTCACATTGAGCAAGGCCACCCCGAGTACCGCACAGTTTGAGGTAATCAAAGGTAGGAATACGCCCAATAGTCGGTGCAGTGTTGGACTGGTCTTATGCACCACCATTTCCGTAAACTGCACCACCACGGCAATCACTAAGATAAAGCTCAGTGTGCGCAGGTATCCGAGATCAAGTGGGATAAGAATATAGGTTTCAACCAGATACGAGCTCACTGATGCCAAGGTCAACACGAAGGTTGTGGCAAGCCCCATCCCAATTGCTGTTTCCAGTTTTTTTGATACGCCCATGAATGGACACAAGCCCAAAAACTCCACCAGTACGAAGTTATTGACCAATACTGTGCCCACCAGTAGCAACAAATACTCAGCCATGCTGTTTAATCATTTAATGTTTTTGTGATCTGCCTATTATCGACCTTTGAGGCGGCTATAACAACCGCCATCAAGCAGGGTTTTTGCTTGGTTCGCTGTAAGCTGTTAGTAACGCTTTACGCGCGCACCTTATTCTAGGGGTAGTGGCAGCATAGCGTGTTCGATCACGGTAAGAGTGTGTGATGAGATCACGGAGAAAGTAGGATAGGTCAAGGAGAAGAGAGACATAGAATTGGCTCCCCCAACTGGACTCGAACCAGTGACATACGGATTAACAGTCCGCCGTTCTACCAACTGAACTATGGGGGAATCGTGTCGCTATTGTGTTCTGTGATGTCTCAAGATAGTGGCTCCCCCTGCGGGATTGGACGGGGACGCCATGTAATGGACGCCTAGTCCTGCGACATATTCTGCGCAGCAGAACGGGTGCTCACTTTTGCAATGTCTATCTTATCTCAAGATAGTGGCTCCCCCTGCGGGATTCGAACCTGCGACATACGGATTAACAGTCCGCCGTTCTACCAACTGAACTAAGGGGGAATTGCCTTGAGAACGGGGCGAATGTTAGCGAGCACCTCGAAAGGTGTCAACTGATGAAAAGCAATAAAATCTGTCTTTTCAATCGACTGCTGAAAAGCTAGCCAGCGACGCTGATAAAAGCATCATAGTGGCGAGTGATTGAGCATAGAGGCTATTCTTTTCTTGACTTTTTACACGGCCGGTTATGAAAGGGCTCTCAGCGGTTACCCACAGATTCTGTGGATAACCATGTGTGTGGATCTTGATCAACTGATTATGTGACTGATTTTATACCAGCTTGACGCAGCCATTGTCGGCATGGGAATGACTGTAAGGTATTGATTTTTAGTGTTTGTGCTTTTTTTTAAACACAATCAGTTTGAAAAAAAAGATCGTGGATTATGCACAGGTCGCTATTTGTTCAACCCTTGAGTATCGGGGATAAAAAAGTGATAAGAGAGGATATTCAGCAGAAATACGCGCGAAAACGCATGATTTAGAGGCTTTATCTTTATTGCACTCTATGCGCTTTGCACTTGATTTGCTTCGTGCTCGATGCGTTTAGTGCTTTGTTCTAGCTTAGAGCTCGTCTTCGCTCAGAGCTGTCTTTGCTTAGAGCTTTGTTTTCGCTTGGACAAGCTGGCTGCAATGGCTGCATACCAAAAGAGGAACGATAGGTTACCTAGACACCTTCATGAGATCAAGCGTCCAAGACGAAAAAGATCGCAATTGGCAGTTTATCAGTAGTTAACCGCAATCGTTGACTCCGCAGGGCGAGTCAGGACAATAGACTTTTCGCGTTAGCGCCCCAAGCTGGACATCGTGGTCAGCCCCAAACAGGATAGGTTCATGAGTAAAACATTTACGCTGCATTCTGCTTTTAAACCATCAGGTGATCAGCCTGAGGCCATCCACCGCCTGTGTGAAGGGTTAGAGGCCGGTCTTGCCCACCAAACGCTGCTGGGGGTAACAGGGTCGGGAAAAACGTTCACCATGGCCAATGTCATTGCTGAACTTAATCGTCCGACGATGATATTGGCTCCCAATAAAACATTGGCGGCGCAGCTTTATGGGGAGATGCGCGAGTTTTTCCCTGACAATGCGGTGGAGTACTTTGTTTCTTACTACGATTATTATCAACCAGAGGCATATGTGCCTTCGACAGACACCTTCATAGAAAAAGATGCGTCGATTAATGATCACGTTGAGCAGATGCGTTTGTCGGCGACAAAAGCGTTGATGGAACGCCGTGATGTGGTGATTGTGGCGTCGGTCTCTGCTATTTACGGCTTGGGTGACCCTGATTCGTATTTAAAAATGATGCTTCACATTCGCCGCGGTGACTTTTTAGACCAGCGTACCATTTTACAACGCCTCGCTGAGTTGCAATACACCCGCAATGATATGGCCTTTGAGCGCGGAACTTTTCGCGTTCGCGGTGAAGTCATCGATATCTTTCCGGCTGAATCGGACAAAGATGCCATACGGGTGGAGCTGTTTGACGACGAGGTGGAAACCATCAGCGTATTTGATCCCTTAACGGGGCAGGTGAGTGTCAAAGACATGCCTCGTTGCACCATCTACCCTAAGACGCACTATGTCACCCCACGAGAGCGTATTCTCGAAGCAGTGGAGCAGATAAAAACGGAGCTATCGGCACGTAAAAAAACACTGCTTGAGCATAATAAACTGCTGGAAGAGCAGCGCATCACACAGCGAACGCAGTTTGATATTGAGATGATGAATGAGCTGGGCTATTGCTCGGGTATCGAAAACTACTCGCGTTATTTGAGTGGTCGTGCAGAAGGCGAACCACCACCGACCTTGTTTGATTATTTACCCGCCGATGGACTGTTGATCATCGACGAGTCGCACGTCACGGTGTCGCAAATTGGTGCCATGTACAAAGGCGATCGCTCGCGTAAAGAGACCTTGGTGGACTATGGGTTTCGGCTGCCTTCAGCGTTGGATAACCGACCGCTAAAATTTGATGAGTTTGAGGCACTCGCGCCACAAACCGTGTATGTTTCCGCCACGCCGGGTAACTATGAAGCTGAGAAATCGGGCGCGGATATCATTGATCAAGTGGTGCGTCCAACGGGGCTTATCGATCCTGAAATAGAAGTGCGTCCGGTCGCGACTCAAGTGGATGACTTGCTCTCTGAGGTGCGTGCTCGTCGTGAGCGAGACGAGCGCGTGCTGGTGACGACCTTGACCAAGCGTATGGCAGAAGACTTAACCGAATACATGCAAGAGCATGATGTGCGAGTGCGTTACCTTCATTCTGATATTGATACGGTGGAGCGCATGGAAATTATTCGGGATCTCCGTCTTGGTGAGTTTGATGTCTTGGTCGGGATTAACTTGCTTCGTGAAGGGTTAGACATGCCTGAGGTGTCTTTGGTCGCGATTTTGGATGCGGATAAAGAAGGCTTTTTGCGCTCTGAACGTTCATTAATTCAAACCATTGGCCGTGCAGCACGTAACCTTCACGGTAAAGCGATTTTATATGGCGATTCGATCACCAAGTCGATGAAACGCGCCATTGATGAAACGGAGCGACGCCGGGCGAAGCAAATTGCACATAATGAGGCGCATGGTATCACGCCACAGAAACTGAATAAGAAAGTGATGGACGTGATGGAGATAGGCACGGGTAAACGGGGTAAAAGCGCGAAACCAGCAGTCAAATCGTTGCGTGCCGTTGCCGAGCCTGATGCGGACTATGCGTTGAAGTCACCACAACAAATTGATGCTGAAATCAAAAAACTGGAAAGTCAGATGTTTGAGGCAGCGCAGAACCTTGAGTTTGAAACCGCGGCACAATTGCGAGATCAGTTACAAGCGCTGCGCGAGCAGTTTATTGTAAACAGCTAATGGGATGAAAAAGCACCGCGTGAAGTAAAAAAAAGCCAACCTAAATGACAGGTTGGCTACAGTGTTTCAGTGAGTGAAAACTCACAAACAACGTCAGTTGGCTAGGTGACCCCTGAGGATCACTGGAATGGATGCATTTGGCGTGCCAAAAATAAAAGATAGCCATTACATCGACAAAACGTGTGGTTTTAACGGACTCGCCCAGCTACAATGAGGGCACAATTGCATAATGCAACGCATTTCGCATACGCTCGTGCAACTGAGTGAGTTATCGCTACACGCCGCGATGCGATTCTTGGAGGATACATGCCAGCACTATCACCCAGTAAACGAATATTGATGGTGGAAGATACGGCGTCGGTGGCGGCGTTATATAAATCCTACCTTAACCCCTTAGATGTGGATGTCACCATTGTAGGGACGGGTCAGGATGCGATGGCTTTTTTCGAGCAAGAAGGCGATCAGTTAGCACTGATGATCTTAGATCTACGCCTGCCGGATATGTCGGGCATTGATGTGCTTGCCAAAGTGCGCGCAGTCGCGCCCGATTTACCCGTGATTATTATGACCGCTCATGGCTCGATTGATGCCGCTGTCGATGCCATGCGTCATGGTGCCAATGACTTTTTGATCAAGCCTTGTGAAGCCGATCAGTTGCGTGTCACCGTCAATAAGTCGCTCAAACCCAAGCCGAGTCATCCGGGGAAAGCGACTAAACAGGAAAGTGAATACCACGGGTTTATTGGTCGCAGTCTGCCGATGCAGGCGGTGTACCGTGTGATCGAATCGGCTGCGCCCAGTAAAGCCACGGTGTTTATTACCGGTGAAAGCGGGACCGGTAAAGAGGTATGCGCAGAAGCGATTCATGCTGCCAGTACGCGAAGTAACAAGCCAATTATTGCACTGAATTGCGCGGCTATCCCGAAAGATTTGATTGAAAGTGAGTTATTTGGTCATGTGAAAGGAGCCTTTACTGGCGCTGCGTCCGAGCGTGAAGGGGCCGCAGAAATGGCCAATGGTGGCACCTTGTTCTTGGATGAAATTTGCGAAATGGACATGGATTTGCAATCCAAACTGCTACGTTTCATTCAAACGGGGAGTTTTCAAAAAGTCGGCTCCTCGCAAGTGAAGTCGGTGGATGTCCGGTTTGTCTGTGCCACTAACCGCGATCCCTGGCTCCAAGTACAGCAGGGGAAATTCCGGGAAGATCTCTACTACCGCTTGCACGTTATTCCACTCGAGTTGCCGCCTTTAAGAGAGCGTGGAGACGATGTGATTGCCATTGCCAACGCCTTACTCGCGCTGTTTTCCGCTGAAGAAGGCAAAGATTTTTGTCGTTTTAGTGACGAAGTGACCACTCAGCTCCTTCGATACGACTGGCCAGGCAATGTTCGGCAGCTGCAAAACGTGATCCGTAACATAGTGGTGTTGCATAACGGCGAAGAAGTCAGCAAAGAGATGCTACCATCGCCAGTCGCTCGCGTTTCTGGTGCTGAAATTGCATCTACAGGGGATAACACGCGATCGGAAGCGGCGAACAGCGCATCAGCAACTCACGAGCCCGTCAAGCCAGCATCGCCAGCGGTGATGAAAGCCGATATAGAACCATTATGGAAAACGGAAAAACGTGCTATTGAAGTCGCGATCGACGTGTGTAATGGCAATATCCCGCAAGCGGCGGGGTTACTTGAAGTTAGCCCTTCAACCTTGTACCGAAAACTACAAGCTTGGCAAAAATCTGCGGCGCATGAATGATAGGAATGGATGTATGGCCACCACAGTAAATACTGAAACATTACGTCGACTGAAATCAGAAGTAGGCGAGGATACGGTGACGGTTTTGCTCACTGTATTTAGCGACGAGCTATCGCAATACCATTCTCAATTGTCTGGTTCGCCATCGATCGAGCAAGTTCGTGAGATCAGCCATGCGATCAAAAGCAGTGCTGCCAGTTTTGGTGCGGATGATCTGGCCGAGATGGCGCGTGAGTGTGAATCACGCGTCAAGCAAGGGCAACAGGAGTGGATGACACATCATTTAGATGAGCTGACCGAGATGTTACGAGGAACGGCCTCTACCTACCGAGAAATGGCCGTCGAGCAAAACTTCATCAACAGCTTGACGTAGTTTATCCCTGTCATGACGCCAATGATGATTTGAGGAGGCCAAGCTGGCCTCTTTTTGTTGGTAACATGTGGCGAGCTGCGACGCATTTTGTTCTCCGATCACAATGTCGATTTCTTTCCCACCCATTGCACGCTCGCACCAAGCAAGCATAGTGGCTAATGACATGTCACCCGCCGGCCCGATTTCCTTGCCAAGGTTTCTAATAAACGCCAGTTTAGCCTGTGTATGTTTCAACGCACGACTGAGTTCGGGGACGAGCAGCGGCGGCATTACACTGGTTAAAAAACTGCCAGGGCCGAGCAAAATCAAGTCAGCCTGCTCGATAGCCTCAATGGCTTCGCGGGTCGCGGGGACGGTTGGGGACAAAAAGAGACGCGTCGGGGGAGCGCTTAGCTCATCAATGTGTGTTTCCCCCGACACCGTCTCACCCTCTGGCGTTAACGCGGCAAGCTCAGCAGGGTGCTCGGACATCGGCAGTAAATTAGGGCGGATATCTAGCAGATCGCGAATAAGTTGGATGGCTTCAAGCGGACGGACTGAGAGGTTATCCAGTGCCGTAAGGATCAGGTTGCCTAAATTATGCCCGTTCAGCTCACCTTTCCCTTTAAAGCGATATTCAAACAGCATGGAGCCGACCGAGGGCTCGGTGATTAATTGGTTGAGGCAGTTACGAATGTCGCCCCAGGCTATCCCACCTTGGCATGCACGGATACGGCCAGTGGATCCCCCATTATCGGTTGTGGTGACAATGCCTGTTACCTGCTCGCCATATATTCCCAATGCCGATAAGACGCGCCCCAGACCATGCCCGCCACCGATCGCGACGATACGTTGTGAATGTTGATCTGAAACCTGTTGGATCATTGCGTCGTTTCCTGAGAAAAAATCAATGTGCCTAGTTTACCTGAAGCTCAAGCGACTAGGTATTTACCGGAGCAGTAAAGTGTGAGCAAGTCAGGAAAGTGGGACCAAAGGGTGAAGGCAAAAAAAAGAGGTAACGCGTCGCGTTACCTCGCCCAATCAAGCAGATGTATAAAAAGGGCAAATAGCAAGGCAGCAATAAAAACGGTTTAATGGGGATCTTGCATCATGCTCAACAGATAATCCCGTGTGGCGACACAGGAGCTGTTCGCCATTAACTGTTGTTTTTCCCCGGTGGGGAGCGGCAGCAGCTCTAACCAGCGCTGGCATAACCACGCCAAATTGGAGAACTCGGTCTCTCGGTGCATTTGTTGTAGTTCAGGGTAGCGCTCAAACATCGACTGTAAGCGCTCCACGAGAGGCTCGCTTTGTTTGTCGACGTGGCAATCAGGCCACCGAGGTAATGCGTTGACCGAGGCAAACAAGATGTGGTTGTGCTGCTGGTTAAACGCATGAATCGCAAAGCGTGCGGTTCCCCGTGCCGTGATCACTAAGCAGCCATCTTCTTGGCTTCGGGTATAGTCCTCAATTTCTATAAAGGTGCCAATATCCACGTGAGAGCGCTGGGCTTGTGTTTCCGCCATACACACTCCGATAGGGAGTCCATGCTTTAACGCGAATACGAGTGTGTCTAACGAGTCGCCTGCTGGGATCCGAAGAGGTATCCGGCCCCCGGGCAAGATGTGACGATCATTAAACAAAATTGGTGTGGATTGTCCCATGTGACACCCCCTGACAAGCAATGGCGTTGGTCTAGTAATCTAGATATTGCAAAAGGGGTGCCTACTTTTTGAAACGCCCGTATACCAGCGGTTCGGCATGGTGATGTCGCGATTGCGTAGCGCTTGAGGGCGAGAACTCGCAATTTGCAACGCAAATCCGCTCGCGATAACGCATTGTGCAAACGCTAACTTGCTCGCGTTGCGGTCGCCCGTGAGTAGGATTACGCCCTGACTCGTCGTCAGCATCGCGATATAAAGACAAAAAAATAGCCTCCATTTGGAGGCTATTAAAGAGGTGTTTTTAACATCAACACCGCGTTAGCGGTTAACCTGTGGTTTTTTTCCTTTATTTGGGTTGTAACCATGGCGAACGCGTGCGCATAAAGGGCGCGAGGTTGAGCTTTGTGGTCTCATAGTCTTGCTTTTTACTCTCTTGTCGGAAGAAAAATTAGGTTGATGATCGGGAACAGCTCATCAACAACACAATGATGGGGGATAGAGCGCCGAATAACAACATCGTTTGTTTAAAAAAGCGTCAATATTGGTATTTCGTCTAAACAGCCGCTTATTATCAGCAAATGTTATTAAACTAAGGCAAGAGCGGGCCGATATCCGCTATGGCTCTGGGTTGAGACGTCGAGATGTTGTGGAGGCGAAGATGTTTGGCGTGCCTTTTCGGCAATATTTTGCTTTATTGACGATGAGGGTGTAGCTTAAAAATTGCACAAGCGGTTTGTACTGGCGTAACAGCCGAGTGGACTCGGTCGTTGTTCTGCGAGTGACTGTGCCAAATACTGATGAGTTCAGGAGGACACAATGAAACACAAGCGCTATAGCAACAAGAAAATCAAAGAAATGCTTAACGAGGTCATGCCAGAAATGGAAAAAGCACGTGAGGACAACCGTGTTCTGCGCGATCAGGCGAATGATCGTTCATCCGATAGTGGCCCCATTTTTAGTCCCGACGATGCCAAAAAATAGTGGTTTATAGAACAAAGCCAGCCTGCGAAGCTGGCTTTGTTGCGACATTATCACCATTCAAGCCTACCGAAGCAGCCGTTTCTACGTTCTCCCTCCGTTCGACATCCGTGCCTGATCCTCGCATCTATTCGCGGTGAGCGTTTCCTCTGACAGACACCATTACCGCTTATTCAATTCAGATTTTGTGACCGTGATAGCTGTCTGACATCACGTGCATGTGTTTCTGTTGAGTTTTTTTGACAAATAACGTTTAGTATCGGCTTTACAATTAAGTAACATTTGACGCATATTGGCAGTCAAAGTCACTGAGATTGCGAAGATAGAGAGAGGCTTGTGTGTTTTTTCGACCGCAAGCTAGTTCAGCATTAGTGCCAATGCCCCCAGATTCAGTATAAATAGCAATTTGTTCCGTATTTTGTTTCTTGTGGTGAATAAAGCGCTAATGCGGCCTCGTCTTACCAGCTTGAAATTCCTTTATGCGACTTTTAAGTAGTGAAAGATGAGTTTTTAATCTCATTCTATGGCAAAATACTTCAGATTTATGGCAAAACACAGCGTTGCTTGGTAATGTTTTGCCTCTAATCGCGCAGCGAGGCGTAGTACATCTTTTTAGATTGTGCAAAACGGATTCCCCCGCCACGTGGCGTCGATTGTCATGGATGCAATAGCGATTGTTATGGAGTTACACGATGAAGCTAAACACGATCACCCGAACCCTCTTTATGGGCGCTGGCCTTTCTCTGGCTCTAGCAGGATGCAGCGAACCAGAGCAAAAACAGACCTCTCAATCTAACCCTGAAACCAAACAACAAGCCGAGTCCGCGACAGGCGAGCCGCAACTGGCGGCAGAGCAAGAGCTCGTGCGTGGTAACGGTGCCGAAGTGGCGTCGTTGGATCCACATAAAACTCAAGGCGTGCCTGAGTCGCATGTTATTCGTGACCTGCTAGAAGGCTTGGTCAACCAGGATGCAGACGGCAATGTTATCCCTGGCGTCGCTTTGCGCTGGGAAAACGAAGACAACAAGGTGTTTACCTTTTATCTCCGTGAAGACGCCAAATGGTCTAACGGTGATCCTGTTACTGCGCAAGATTTTGAGTACAGCTTTAAGCGCGTGGCTGATCCGATGACAGCGTCACCTTACTCTTGGTACCTTGGCTACACCCACATGGAGAATGCCAAAGCCATTATTAAAGGTGACAAAGATAAAGACACATTGGGCGTTGAAGCGCTGGACGATCACACCCTTCAGGTAACGTTAGATACCGCCGTGCCTTACCTGGTGAAGATGATGGGCCACACCACCATGAAGCCGGTGCATAAAGAAACGGTAGAAGAATATGGCGATCAGTGGACCAAGCCTGAAAACTTCGTCGGTAATGGTGCGTATGTGGTCGACGAATGGGTGATAAACGAGCGCCTTGTATTAACGCGTAATGAGCAATATTGGGACAATGAAAATACCACGCTCGATAAAGTGACCTATTTGCCGATTGAAAACCAAGTATCGGAAATGAACCGCTACTTGGCGGGCGAAATCGACATGACGTATGAGATCCCTAACGAGCATTTCCGTCGTCTTAAAAAGGAACATCCTGAGGATCTTTCAATCGTCGGCAACCTGTGTAGCTATTACTACATCTTCAATACCAAGCGTGAACCTTTTGATGATGTCCGTGTGCGTAAAGCCTTATCTTACGCGATTGACCGTAACGTGGTCACTGATGCTTTGCTGGGTCAGGGACAAAAGCCGGCGTACTTCTTGACGCCTGAAATCACTGCTGGATTTGATCCTGAGCTGCCAGCGTACGCCAAGATGACACAAGAAGAGCGTGATGCAGAGGCCAAGCGTCTGCTCAAAGAAGCTGGGTTCGGTGAAAATAATCCGCTCGACTTCTCACTGCTTTATAACACCAGCGAAAACCACAAAAAGCTTGCCGTCGCAATCGGTCAAATGTGGAAAGACAAGCTGGGTGTGGATGTTGCACTTAATAACCAAGAGTGGAAAACCTACCTGAACACCAAAGATGAGGGGAACTTTGATGTGGCACGTGCCGGTTGGTGCGGTGATTACAATGAAGCGTCTACCTTCCTCAGCTTGATGCGTAGCTCTAACACATCAGGTGGTGTGCATTATGACAGTCAAGCTTATGATGCCATCATGGAAAAGGCCATGACCACCACAGACGACGACAAGCGCACACAACTGTACTTGGATGCGGAAGCCCAGATGGCAAAAGACATGCCGATTGCGCCGATTTACCAGTATGTAAAAGCGCGTCTGCTTAGCCCACAAGTCGGTGGCTTCCCTGCCAATAACGCCGAAGAGAAGATCTACTCAAAAGATCTTTATATCAAGGCGGAGTAACGCCTGATTCACAGCTGATAAGGGAGCTGCATCATGCAGTTCCCTTGGCCAGTTGTCGCTATGTAGGTATCGCCTAGGTAGCGGACGCTGTGAGGCTCAAAACGAAACGGTACAGTTATGTTGAAATTTATCGCCAAGCGCCTTTTGGAAGCTATTCCAACCTTGTTGGTCTTAATTACTATCTCTTTTTTCTTGATGCGGTTTGCGCCAGGCAACCCTTTTTCAAGCGAACGTCCATTGCCCCCTGCCGTAATGGAAAACATTAATGCCAAATACGGCCTCGATAAGCCTGTGTTTGAGCAATACACCACCTATTTGGGCAATATCCTACAAGGGGATTTTGGTCCCTCATTCAAGTATGTGGACTACTCGGTGAACGAGTTGATCGCGGGCTCACTCCCCGTATCAGCGCAAATTGGTGCGGTCGCATTTATCTTCACACTCTTATTCGGCGTGACGATTGGCACCATTGCTGCGCTCAAACAAAACACCTGGATTGACTACACCATCATGTCCACGGCGATGTTAGGGGTGGTGATGCCATCCTTTGTGCTCGCGCCAGTGCTGATTTATATCTTCGCCATTAATCTTGGTTGGTTCCCCGCCGGTGGCTGGCAAGGCGGTGGTTGGCAATTCATGGTGTTGCCAATGATCGGTATGTCCTTGCTGTATGTGGCCACATTTGCGCGTGTGACCCGCGGTAGCATGATCGAAACTCTAAACAGTAACTTTATTCGCACCGCGCGTGCCAAAGGGCTCAGTTACCCTAAGATTATTGTTAAACATGCGCTCAAGCCTGCGATGCTACCGGTTGTGTCCTACATGGGACCCGCGTTTGTGGGCATTATTACTGGGTCGGTGGTGATCGAAACCATTTTCGGCTTGCCTGGTATCGGTAAGCTGTTTGTGAACGCCGCGTTTAACCGTGATTATTCATTAGTGCTTGGCTGTACCATTTTGATCGGTACGCTGACCATTCTTTTCAACGCGATCGTCGATATCCTGCTGGCGTATATCGATCCTAAGATTCGTTACTAGGGGTGACATGATGCTGACGAAAAAAGAAAACATTGACGCCCTCGAAAACTTTGCTGAAGAAGTCGATGTCAAGGGGCGTAGCCTTTGGCAGGATGCGGCGATTCGTTTTAAACGAAACCGTGCCGCGATGGCGAGCTTGGTGATTCTGGTATTGATTGGTTTGAGCGTGATCCTTGGGCCGTATATCAGTGCCTACGCGTTTGACGCGACCGATTGGTATGCCATTCATGCGGCGCCTTCATTGGGCGTAGACGGACATTGGTTTGGTACCGATGCGTTAGGCCGAGATCTCTTTACTCGCACCATGATGGGCGGGCGTATATCGATCATGGTAGGCGTCATGGGCGCCTTTGTCGCCGTCTTGATTGGTACCTTATATGGTGCCACATCAGGCTTTATTGGCGGCCGCACCGATGCGGTGATGATGCGCTTGGTGGAAATCCTCCAATCGATTCCGTTCATGTTCTTCGTGATTGTATTGGTAACCTTCTTTGGCCGTAATATCGTGCTGATCTTCGTGGCCATTGGCTGTATTGCTTGGCTAGACATGGCACGTATTGTGCGCGGTCAAACACTCAGCTTACGCAGCAAGGAGTTTGTCGAAGCCGCGCACGTTTCAGGGGTGAGCACGCGCCATATCATTACGCGCCATATCGTGCCAAACGTACTTGGGATTGTTGCGGTTTACTCGACCTTACTAGTGCCGAACATGATCTTGTTTGAGTCTTTCTTGAGTTTCTTGGGCTTAGGTGTGCAAGAGCCAATGACCAGTTGGGGCGCCTTACTACAAGAAGGCTCGCAAACGATGGAAATTGCGATTTGGCAGCTACTGTTCCCTGCCGCCTTTATGGTCATGACATTGTTCTGTTTTAACTATGTCGGCGATGGGCTTCGTGATGCCTTGGATCCAAAAGACAGATAAGCGACGTTTTTTGTCATCGTAAAAAACGCAATAATATGAAAAGCGCAGGTTTATTTCCTGCGCTTTTTTGTTACTGTTAAATGCGTGTTTCAAGGATGAGAATCGATAGCAGTGGTGGCTGTCGATAGAGTGACAAAGGAGCTGTCATGCGATCCCTCTCAATTCAATGGAAGGTCACCCTCGTGGCCAGTTTGTGCGTTGCTGTGACCGCGGTGACGTTATTAACCTTCTCAACCTACGTTAATAACCAGTTTCAGCAAACGGTCGGTCAAGCGAGTACCCAAACGCTGCGTAGTGCTGCTCAACGTCTTGCGACCAGTCAAGCCCAAGTTCAAGCGACCCATGTGCAACGTTCTTTAGATGAGGCGGTGTACCGCGCGCAAATGCTGGCGCAAAGTGTGGTGTACCTACAGTATAACGCTGAGCAAAACTTTACCGACAGTGGCGAACTTCGCGGCTCAATCAATGAGCTGGTGCGTCGCTCAGTGGAGAACTTCGATACGGTTCAAGCTGCGTTCGTGGTGTTTAAACCCAATGCGCTTGACCAAGAAGATGACTTTTATCAGCTCGATACAGAACGGGGCGCGAATGCCGCAGGACGTTTTGCCAGCCGCTGGCAAAAGCGGGATGGCGAGCTGCAAGGTACCGTGCTGAGCGAGAAGCAAATTAACAACGGCAATAAAAATGGCAATGGGCAAGCGGCGAATCATTGGTATCAGTGCCCATTGAACCAAGGCGCAGCTTGTGTATCTGCGCCCAAACAAGCGGGCAGTAGCCTGAGTGTCACCATTTCCTCACCGCTGATGCGCGACGGACAAGTGCTGGGGGTACTAGGCATTGATATTGCGCTTGGCGGGTTACAGTCAGTGATCTCAGAGGCGGATAAAGCCCTATTTGACGGCGCTGGCAATGTCAGTGTATTGAGCCAAGGTGGCCGTTTAGTGGCGTCTGATAACGCCCAAGTGAGCGGCGGCACTGTCGACGATTTATCCACCAGCCCTGATGCGATGAGCTCCTGGCTGATGCAGGGACAGCCACAGACCGTGTGGGAAAAAAGCCAGTTGATGACCTACGTGCCGATTGCCTTGCCAGGCACCACGTGGGGAGCTCTTATCACCTTGCCGGAAGATGTCTTGCTCTCTGAGGCAAACCAATTAAGCCAACAAATTACCGCGCAACGCAGTCAAGCCGCGTGGACAGAACGTAGCTTAGGGGTTGTGGCAACCCTGCTTGCCTTGGTTATCGCCGGATTAGCGGCGCGCCAAATCGTTAAACCCCTGAAGCTACTGGCGGAAAGACTGGCAGAGATTGCCGACGGCGATGGCGATCTCACGCAGCGTATCCAGCTTAAAAATCGTGATGAAATTGGGGTACTGGCGGGGCGCTTTAACCGCTTCCTCGATAAGCTTCAGCCTATTATGGCGAATGTGATTAATAGCGTTGAAGAAGCGGAACATACAGCCAAGGAAGCCGCACGCGTGGCCGTGCAAACCCGAGATGGTAGCCGTGAACAAGTATCAAGCTTGGATGCAGTAGCGACAGCATCCGAAGAGATGACGCAAACCGCCTCACAGGTTGCCAGTCATACCGAATCGGCGCTAACTGCGGCCACCGCGGTGAATACAGCGACGGAGAAGGGTGAAAAAATTGTGACTGGTTCGTCGCAAGCGATGACGCGTTTGGTGGAGACGCTGAATGGCGCGACCCACGATGCGCAAACCTTACAAAAGAGTAGTCAGGATATCACCGAGATCCTGACGGTGATTGACACCATGTCAGAGCAAACCAACTTACTTGCGTTAAATGCGGCGATTGAAGCGGCGCGTGCGGGTGAGCAAGGGCGCGGGTTTGCGGTGGTCGCTGACGAAGTCCGTGAACTATCACAGCGTACTAACCAGTCAATCACCCAGATCCGTACCGTGATTGATTCGTTGCAGTCGGGGGCAGAGTCAGTGGTAGCAGCGATTCATGAAGGGAATCAGTTAGCGGATGACACCGCTGAAAAGGTGCAAGAGACGGTGGCGAGCTTGGACCAGATTCGTACCGCGATGCAAGACATGATGGGGCTTAACAGTGAAATTAGCGCGGCGGCGGAGCAACAAAGCGCGGTATCAGGCGATGTGACGCAAAACGTGACCCATATTCGTGAGCGCAGCGATGAACTCTTGTCGCATGCCGAATCGGCGGCGAGTATTGCCAGCCAATTGGAGGCGCTGGCTGGCCGTCAGCGTGCTCTAACGGCCCAGTTTAAAGTCTAATCTTGGTGATGCGCGGTTACTCTGGCGCTTCCTCGAGGGGATACCAGTAGCCGCGATTGACCCACAGCGTCAGCATCGGCCAAAACAGGCTATGGTCGGCGGCATCGCCGAGGATTTCCCAATCAATAAAGCGTTGATTGCATAACGCTGGGGTGAGTGACTCACATCCTGTGGGTAAATCAAAGCTTTCACCCAGCATAAAAATCATTTCAGGCTGGTCTGGGTGATAAAACGCACGCAACCCACTGAGTTTTTCCAGACAAAGCCCGTCTTGCATCGCGGCTTTGAGACTATCCGGTTGCCACTGTGGATCGGGGCTGAGTAAGTCGAGCTCATGCCGGGCTTGAGAGAGAAACTCGCCAATCCAGCGCTTTTTGCGGGTCTCGTCGTGCATGAGTGCGATCATCATCTCGTTCATTTGCGCGAGATGTTGTGGATCCAATGCCGCAGGCGCATCGGCTTGCGCTGGCATGGCTGGCCAATGGAAATGATTGTCTCCGGCTTCGTCGACAATCACTTGGTCAGCATAACTGCTCAGTAGCTCGCGGGCTTTTGGTGAGCGATAGCCAATCGAGTAGCTGAGCGAGGGCTCCAGCGTATCGCCTTCGTGTGGAAAGCCTGGCGGGATATAAAGAATATCGCCTGGTTCTAGCTCCACATCGATAATGGCGTCAAAGCCGGTGATCTGCTTGAGCCCGGTGTCTAAGTTAGCTTCTTGGTAATCACCTTTTGGCCCCACACGCCAACGGCGACGCCCTTGGCCTTGCACAATAAACACATCATACTGATCAATATGAGGCCCAACGCCGCCCTGAGGCTGGGAATAACACACCATGACATCATCAAATAGCCACTGTGGTAGCGAGGTAAATGCCTCAGCGAGATCACGCACGCCTGGGTGCCAGTGGTTAGCGGCTTGTACCACCAGTTGCGCATGCGTCGCTGGGAAATCATCGAAGTGCTCGAAAGGACCGTTCGCGACTTGCCACTTGCCGTTGGCTTGGGTCACGAGACGTGAGTCAATGTCTTCTTCCATCGCGAGTCCTGCGACTTCTTCAGGCTCAATGGGGTCGTTAAAATCGACTAACCCCTGGCGGATAACGGTGGGGCTTTGATGCCAATGTGTGGCCATGAATTCGGTGAGCGAGAACTGAAACTGATACATAACGACTTAGTTTACGAAATTTGCGGCAGTATAACGTGACGAGCAGGGTGGTGCGAGTGGGATAAAAAAACGGCCCCCATTATGGAGGCCGTGAGCATTGGACGCATTTTGCTTACAGTTTGTCAGTGAGCTTGACCGCATCGCCAATGTAGTTAGCCGGTGTCATTTGCTTCAAGCGTGCTTTCTCGTGCTCAGGCAAATCAAGGCTATCAACAAAGGTACGCATCCCCTCGCCATCAACTCGTTTGCCACGTGTCAGCTCTTTGAGCTTCTCGTAGGGCTTTTCTATCCCATAACGACGCATCACGGTTTGAATAGGCTCGGCAAGGACTTCCCAGTTCTGATCCAATTCCGCTTCGAGTGCGGCTTGGTTCACCTCCAGCTTGCTGATCCCTTTAAGGGTCGACGCATAAGCAATCATGGTGTAGCCCACACCCACACCGAGGTTACGTAATACGGTGGAGTCAGTCAGGTCACGCTGCCAGCGAGAAATCGGCAACTTTTGCCCAAGGTGAGAGAAAATGGCATTGGCTAGGCCGAGGTTACCTTCCGAGTTTTCAAAATCAATCGGGTTAACCTTGTGCGGCATGGTCGATGAGCCAATTTCACCCGCGATGGTTTTTTGCTTAAAGTGGCCCAGCGCAATGTAGCCCCAGATATCACGGTCAAAATCGATCAAAATGGTGTTAAAACGCGACACGGCATCAAAAAGCTCGGCAATATAGTCATGCGGCTCAATTTGGGTGGTGTACGGGTTCCAGTCAATACCTAATGAGGTCACAAAGGCTTCGCTGTAGGCATGCCAATCGATCTCTGGATAGGCCGACAAGTGCGCATTGTAGTTACCCACAGCGCCGTTGATTTTACCTAGGATTTCGCTACTTTGAACCTGCTTGATTTGGCGCGCCATGCGGTACGCCACGTTTGCCATCTCTTTACCCATGGTCGATGGAGACGCAGGCTGACCGTGGGTGCGTGAAAGCATGGGTACGTCGCGGAATTGTTGCGACAGGTCTTTGACGGCGTCCGCCAGACGTTGCATTTCTGGCAAAATTACCGTATCGCGTGCTTCTTTTAGCATCAGTGCATGCGACAGGTTATTAATGTCTTCAGAAGTGCAGGCAAAGTGAATGAATTCACTGACTGCGTTGAGTTCTGCGTTATCGGCAATCTTTTCTTTTAGAAAATACTCAACGGCTTTGACATCATGATTGGTGGTGCGCTCAATCTCTTTAATACGTGCGGCATCTTGTTCATCAAACTCAGCAGCAATGCGGTCGAGTTGGGCATTGGCGTCATGACTAAAAACAGGCACTTCTGCGATGCTGTCTGTCGCTGCCAGTTTTTGCAGCCAACGGATTTCCACGATGGTGCGGTATTTAAGCAATCCAAATTCACTAAAAATCGATCGCAACGCAATCGTTTTCGTACCGTATCGGCCATCGACCGGTGAAACAGCAGTCAGCGCTGACAGTTCCATTTTTTGTCTCCTGAGTTCAATCTGATTAGCTTCGGGCTAGAATGAGTTTGGCCTGCTCAACCATTTGTTTGCGACCAAAGATAAGGTGCCGGCGCTTACCGCCTACTTGACGCCATAGGACAGCACTGCGGATACCGGAAAGCAAGATGGCACGCACACGGTGTTGCACGCCAGTTTGCTGTAAATGTTGTGGGTCACCAGACACTTGAATGCGCGGTCCGAGAGGACTGATCACGTCGAGATAAATGCTGGCGAGATTGCTGATCATTTGCTCATCAAGCAAATCAAAATGGCTTACTTGACGCTCAATCGTTTCAATGCGATCGCCCAGTTGTGCCATGGCATCACGGCGGCTGGACAGTTTACGCTCCAGCGCCAACAAATTAATCAGGTAGCGCATGGTTTCGCTACCATTGCGGCTATTATCGAGTTGGCCAATGAGGGTTTCTAAACCAACATGAAGGCCCGACTCACCGCCACCGGTGACATTCCCTACTTCTCCACGAAATACGTCTAGGGTAGAAGAGGGATTGGTGATGATAATGCTACTCAGGCTCGTATTTAACGCGTCTTGGTCACAATATCCATTTCGAGATACGTCTTGCACCAGTTTTGCTGCCTGACAAATGCTGGCAAAAGCCAGGGTGCGATCATAAATCGTCTCTGCCACTGATCACGGCTCCTTAAATACGTTGCTCGATAATGCCACCGCCTAGGCACACATCGCCATCGTAAAAGACAGCGGATTGCCCCGGCGTTACCGCAATTTGCGGCTCGTCGAAGATAACTTTCACTGTATCATCACCAACGGGCGTGATAGTACACGATATATCGTGTTGACGGTATCGGGTTTTTACCGTGCAACGGCGGGTCTCGGTCACAATCTCACGATCGACCCAGTGCAATTGCGCCGCGATGAGCCCTTCTGAATAGAGTCGAGGATGATCATGGCCTTGACCGACGAGCAATACATTACGCGCGACATCTTTATCGACCACATACCAAGGGGCTTCGCTACCGTTGCCCCCCTTTAAGCCACCAATCCCTAAGCCTTTGCGCTGACCCAAGGTGTGGTACATCAAACCTTGGTGTTCACCAATGACGTCGCCCTCAGTGGTTTCGATAGGGCCGGGCTGCGCGGGTAAGTACTGCGACAAAAAGTCAGTAAACTTACGCTCGCCGATAAAGCAAATGCCGGTTGAATCTTTTTTCTTCGCCGTCACCAAGCCTTGCTCTTCCGCAATTTGGCGTACCTGCGGTTTTTCTAAATCGCCCACAGGGAACAGGCTACGTGCCACCTGATCGTGGCTGAGGGTATAGAGGAAGTAGCTCTGATCTTTGTTATTGTCCAAGCCGCGCAGCATTTGCGCTTTTTCGCCTTTTTCAGGGAAGGTGCGACGGACATAATGCCCCATGGCAATATAATCGGCATCCAGCACTTCGTCGGCAAACTCGAGAAACGCCTTAAATTTGATTTCTTTGTTGCAAAGAATATCAGGGTTGGGCGTACGACCTGCTTTGTATTCGGTTAGAAAGTGCTCGAAGACATTGTCCCAGTACTCAGCGGCAAAGTTAATGGTGTGGAGCTCGATGCCAAGCTTGTCACACACATCTTGCGCATCAGCCAAGTCTTCTGCAGCAGAGCAATACTCCTCGTTGTCATCCTCTTCCCAGTTTTTCATAAACAGGCCTTCTACCTGATAACCCTGTTGTTTCAACAAGTAGGCAGAAACGGAGGAATCAACACCGCCGGACATTCCGACAATCACTTTTTTGCTGCTGTTATCTGACATGGTGATCACAAATGCTGCTATCAATAAACGGACGCTGAGTTTAACAGAATCAAATCGCCGGATACAGATGTGATAGGGCTCACATGTTAGCCGTTATCCAAAGTGAGTAGATGAGTGGGTAGATGGTCGCGTGCCCTGCGACCGATGCAGCTTATATTAATACTATTGCTATCAATGGGGGTAAGTATTTGTGATTGGGTGCCGCGCAAAGACTTGTGAACCCCTTAGGTTTATCGACCGACTCCCGCACGCAGACACGCCGTATACCCATCCCTGGGGGCTCCGCCGCGCCATCCTTGGCGCGGAGGGTCTGTGTGCGAAAATCGGACGATGGTATGTTCAGGTATTCCTAGCGCTTATCTCGTTTCTTTGACGGTGCGCGCTTGGACGAGCGAGTGCGCCCACGCGGTGCTTTCCCTTTTGCGCCTTTGGGTTTAGGGGTGAACTGCTCGAAGCCTTTCGGGGGCGCAACCTCACGCCACTGGCCCGGTTGCAAATCATCCAGCTGCCATGGGCCGAGTTGGGCGCGAATCAAGCGCAATGTCGGGTGGCCGATGTGCGCGGTCATCCGGCGTACTTGCCGATTTCGCCCCTCTTGTAGCACCACCTTTAACCAAGTGGTGGGAATGTTAGCGCGATAACGCACCGGAGGGTGGCGTTCCCAAACGGCGGGTGGTGCCATTTTGGTGACATCGGCGGGCAGGGTGAGACCATCTTTCAGTTCGACACCGTTACAGAGCGCCTGAATTGCTTCATCGCTAGGCTCGCCTTCGACTTGTACCCAATAGGTTTTGGGCGACTTGGATGAAGGCTGGGTGAGTCTGGCTTGTAAAGCGCCGTTATTGGTGAGCACCAGCAACCCCTCGCTATCTTTATCAAGTCGACCAGCCGGGTACACATCTTTTACCGATACAATGTCGGCCAATGTACTGTCGCCTGGTTCGCCACTAAACTGGGTCAACATGTTATAAGGTTTGTTAACAAGTATCACTTTTGTGGCGAGGGCGGCCGCTCGGGGAGCCTTTCCACCCTTGGCCGATGGCGCTTGGGTGTTTGAAACAGCCTTTGACGCTGGCTGGGGGCGGGCTTTATATGGCATGAGGGCTGTCAAATAGATTAAACGGCAAATGAGACTTCCGTATTATACACGTAATAATCTGTTTGGCGTGTTGTATGAATTCGAGTATCCTCGACTCGCATCTTACACAAAGATAACAAATGGACGCTAGGAGATTAAAATGGAAAGTAAAGTAGTTGTACCGGCGGAAGGTCAGAAGATCACACTCGACGGCACAAAACTGGTAGTCCCTAACCACCCTGTGATCCCTTACATTGAAGGGGATGGC
Source organism: Salinivibrio sp. VYel1 (assembly GCF_009377945.1). Lineage (NCBI taxonomy): Bacteria > Pseudomonadati > Pseudomonadota > Gammaproteobacteria > Vibrionales > Vibrionaceae > Salinivibrio > Salinivibrio sp. VYel1. The sequence continues at coordinate 114,721 of NZ_RSAM01000006.1, forward strand.
ATCGGGATGGATGTTAGCCCTGCAATGATCAAAGTTGTTGATGCAGCTGTTGCTAAAGCCTATAACGGTGAGCGTAAGATTTCATGGATGGAAATCTACACCGGTGAGAAGTCCACCAAGGTATATGGTGACGATCAGTGGCTGCCAGCTGAAACCCTCGACTTTATTCGCGAATACAAAGTGGCAATCAAAGGGCCACTGACGACCCCAGTTGGCGGTGGTATTCGCTCATTGAACGTGGCGCTTCGTCAAGAACTCGACCTCTACATTTGTGCGCGTCCGGTACGTTACTTCACTGGCGTTCCTAGCCCACTGAAAAAGCCAGAAGATACTGACATGGTGATCTTCCGCGAAAACTCAGAAGACATCTACGCGGGTGTTGAGTTTAAAGCCGGCACGGCCGAAGCGGATAAAGTGATTAAGTTCCTGCGTGAAGAAATGGGTGCCAACAAAATCCGTTTCCCTGAGCAGTGCGGTGTAGGCATTAAGCCAATCTCAGAAGAAGGCACCAAACGTCTGGTTCGCGCCGCTATCGAGTACACCATCGATAACGACCGTGACTCACTGACTATCGTCCACAAAGGTAACATCATGAAGTTTACCGAAGGGGCGTTTAAAGATTGGGCCTATGAAGTGGCCAAAGAAGAATTTGGCGCCGAGTTGCTGGACGGCGGTCCGTGGATGACGATGAAAAATCCAAAGACTGGCAAACAAATCACCATCAAAGACTCCATCGCGGATGCCTTCTTGCAGCAAATTCTGCTGCGTCCCGCGGAATATGATGTGATTGCCACCATGAACTTGAACGGTGACTACGTATCTGATGCGCTTGCCGCGCAGGTTGGCGGTATTGGTATTGCCCCGGGTGCCAACATTGGTGACGGTGTGGCGCTGTTTGAAGCGACCCACGGCACGGCGCCGAAATACGCTGGTCAAGATAAGGTGAACCCAGGCTCACTCATTCTGTCTGCAGAAATGATGCTACGTCATATGGGCTGGTTTGAAGCGGCTGACTTGGTGATCAAGTCAATGGAAAAAACCATCGCCAATAAGACAGTGACCTATGACTTTGAACGTTTGATGGAAGGCGCGAGCCTGCGTAAATGTTCTGAGTTTGCTGACGAGATGGTCAAGCAGATGTAATCACTGATTCTCAGTGAGAAACGAAACCCGGCTCAGTTGCCGGGTTTTTTTATGAATATGCTCCAGCTAGTCTTCGATATCTTCCCACGACAATGCGGTGCCTTTGGTTAACGCGCGTGTTGCGCGCTTTCCGAGCACGGCATCATAGTGTTTCGGTGCCAACCCAAAGCCAGGGCGAATACTGCGCACATTAGCGGGCGTCAGTGGCTCACCGGGCGCGATATCCTCACAGACGTACAGAGAGCGCCTAAATTGCCGGTTGCTAGACTCGGCCTCTCGTGTGGTTAGAGCGCTTTGTCCTAACGCTCGCCACGCCGCGTGGGTTTGCTCACAAAGCGCACTGAGTGCCGGTGGCGTAAGCGAGAAAGCAGCATCCGGACCTCCCGAATCTTCAGAGAGCATCACATGTTTTTCAATCACGCACGCGCCGAGTGCGACGGCTGCGATCGCGGCGGTGTTGGTCAGCGAATGATCGGATAAGCCCGCCAAGGTTTGATAGCGGGTGGCTAAGGTTGGAATGGTTCGCAGATGGCTCTGTTCAATCGGCGCAGGGTAGGCGCTGATACAATGAAGCAACACCAGCTCACGACAGCCGTTATCACGGGCGGTCGCCACCGCCTCGGCGATCTCTGTCTCGTCAGCCATGCCGGTTGAGATGATCATCGGTTTACCGGTTTGCGCGGCATACCGAATCAAGGGCAAATCAATCGCCTCGAACGAGGCAATTTTATAGGCGGGTGCGTTAAGATCCTCGAGCAAGTCAATCGCTGAGCAATCAAAGGGAGAAGAGAATAGAGTAATGTCCTCTTTTCTCGCGTGATCAAATAACGGCTTGTGCCACTCAAACGGGGTTTGTGCCCAGCGATATAGCTGGTGGAGATTATAACCATCCCACAGTCCGCCTTTGATCTGAAACTCATCGTGGTCGCAATCAAGGGTAATGGTATCGGCGGTATAGCTTTGCATTTTGACCGCATCGGCACCGCAGGCTTTGGCCATGGAAATGGTTTGTTTGGCAAGCTCAAGGCTACCATTATGGTTCGCCGACATTTCGGCAATGATATAGGGAGGATGCTGGGGGCCGATCAAACGGCCTGCAATCTTAATGTCTTTGTTCATAAACCGCGTCGATATTCAGTTTGGTTTGAAGGGCGCTGGCGCCTTGCTGCCACTCATCAGCGGACAAAGACAGGCACACAATCTCGACTGTTTTTCCCTCAGGTAGGGAAAAGGTGCGTTGCCGACTTTGCGGCGTCTCACGAAAGCCAAAGCGTTGATGCAGCCGAACCACTCCCTGATTATGACTGAGCACTTCACAGTTCAATTGGGTCACGCCCAAGGTTTCAAATGCTAAGCTTAATGCGCCAAACTCCATGAGCGCACCGCTGCCACGTGGTGCATCGGGGGCGGCGTAAAAAGCCCAGGTCGCACTTGTCCTATTCCCGCTATCGAGGTCAAGGTTGACCACGCCAAGTGGCTTCTCCGATTGGTCGTCTACGCGTTTGTAGACGATATAGAAATAACGGTGTGTGTTGGCGAGCATATGGCTGAACCATGCTTGGTGCTCATCATGGCTAATTTCATGTTGGGTGTACATAAACTGGCGGACAGCGGGACGATTGCGCCAATGCCATAAAGTGTCACTGTCCGCGTGAGTCACCGCGCTAAAAATCAGTTGCATAAGTCATGCTCCAAGGCTGCGACGACACGCTCTGCGCCTTTTCCATCAGTGATCGCTGGCAAGATAGGAAGCTGATGCCAGTTTGCCGCAAGATGCTGCAGTGCAGACGCGTAATCTTGCCAGCGGGTGTGCTCACCGCGTCCTAAGTATTGATAGCCCGGCTGTCCGGCGAGATACTCGGCCATGGCGTGTTGGTTTTCCGCCACACACACCAAGGTACTAGGCACTCCCAAGCAGCTGCGCTCAATGGCAGTAACGCCGGCGGCTCCAAATGCGTAGCGTGCCCGTGCCATGTGGGCATCAAAGTCCGACAGTGCTTCCACCACACGAACTCCATCGGAGACAGACGCTTTACACAATGCGTCGCGGTCTGGGTTACGCCGTCCGGTGACAATTAATAGCGAAAAAGGCAGCCTCTCGAGCTTCTGCTCTTGTTCTAGGTGTTTCACCGCGTCCACGAGCTTGACGCTTTCACCGGTCGGATCCGTGCCGGAGAAAAAGGCGATCACCTTGTTTTCTCGCGGCGGCGGAGACTGATGTAAGGCGGCAAATGCTGGACGCAATAGTGCATAGTCAGGCCCCAACAAGCATCGGGTCTGTGGATTTAAAAGCTGTGACGCGTAGCGCGTAGTCAGGTCAGGCCAAGGGTTTTGATCGAGCAAAAACGCGCAATCGTGGGGCCTATTGGCTAAATCATCAACCACCATCACCGGACAGCCCAATTGGGTGTGAATCGATTGTTCCCAGTGGGCATCGAGGGCGTAATGGTCCACTACCATCAAATCCACCGGCTGGTTAGCCACGTATGCGGTTGTCTCTTCGGCATCTTGCTGCTGGCTCACACCAAGCCAATCGGTGTTGCTGAGCGAGTTTTTTGGGGCAGGCAACACCGCCACCGTTAAGCCTTGTTCATGGCTGACCGCTATCAAATTGCCGGGCAGGTCGCGACATACCAAGGTTACCTGATGACCCGACGCTTGTAGCATGCTAGCCAACACGTGCATGCGGCTGACGTGCCCGGTGCCTATCGCTTGGGAGGCATCGACTCGAATGGCAATATGGCTCATAGCAAGGCCTGTTGCTCCAACAGTTGATACATTAGCTCAGCGCGTAGCCAGTCATCCGGCTCATCAATGTCTTGCACGCGGTAATGAGGGATCAACACAGCTTTCGAGTGGGGCGCAAAAACCGGCTCGCGCGCTAAAAACGCACTTGGCGTGCCCCAGTAAAACATTCCCGCATCGTGGTACGCCGGTTGTAGGTCTTGTGAGCGCGTAGTGAAGTGCTCCGGCCATAACATGCTGACACTGCCATCGGCATCGACATGAATACTGCGCTGAATCGGAAAGGCGTAGCGGGTGGCGGCAAAACTGTATTTGACGGTGTCGCCGTCCAGTAACGCTAAGCCTTGGCGCAAGTCATCCGAGGTGACAAAGGGGGTGGTAGCATACAGGCAGCATACCGCGTGCAAAGGCGTTTGCTCTGGCGACGGGTTGAGCCACTGGATAGCATGCTCAAGCACATCCAAGGTCGTAGCGTGATCGCCGGCAATCTCGGCGGGGCGCACAAAAGGCACCTCAGCCCCTGCATCGCGCGCCACACTAGCAATGTCCTCGCAATCGGTGGAAACCAAGACGCGATCGAATAGTCCACTTTGACGTGCTGTCGCAATGGCATAAGTAATAATGGGCGCCCCGTTAAACCGTTTGAGGTTCTTGCCCGGAATGCGTTTGCTGCCACCGCGGGCGGGAATAATACATACATTCATCGGTCACGCATCCTCAATGGCTTTTTGTAGCGCAGCAATCACTGTATCTTGCTGTTGCTCGGTTAAATCGGGGTAAAGCGGCAAAGTGAGTGCCCGCGCGTAATACTGCTCGGCAAGCGGGAAGTCTCCGGGCTGGAAGCCCTGTGCCTGATAGTAAGGTTGCGTATGCACAGGAATATAGTGCACGTTCACGCCAATGCCTTGCACACGCATTGCCTCAAAAACGGTGCGGCGTGTGTCGGCGTGCTCAAGCTCAATCAAATACAAATGCCATGCCGACTCAGGATCTAAAATGGGTTGCTTAACGGGCAAATCCGCCAGCGCTTGGTGGTAGCGTTCAGCGAGTGCAAACCGTCTGGCAATAAAGGAACGAAGCTGGGTTAATTGTGAACGGCCAAGCGCGGCATGAATATCCGAGAGGCGATAGTTCATCCCCAATGCATGCTGTTCATACCCCCAAGGTGGCAGGGCAGCGTGGCTGTCTTCTGCATCACGGGTGATCCCGTGGCTACGCAACTGACGCAGCGCTTTCGCCAATGTAGCACGTTGGGTGGTGGCAACCCCGGCTTCTCCCGCGGTAACCACTTTGACCGGATGAAAACTAAACACGCTAATATCGCTGTACTGGCACCCACCCACTGCCGCGCCTTGATAGTGTGCGCCCATCGCATGTGACGCATCCTCAATAATGGCCACCTGATAACGCTTAGCGAGCGCGGCAATCTCAGCCATTGGTGCACTGGCACCGGCCATATGTACCACCACCAGCACCTTGGGTAAGGTGTAAGTAGCAGCCGCTTGCGCCAGTTTTTTCGCGAGCTGCTGAGGGCATAGGTTACGCGTGTGCGGGTCGATATCGACAAAATCCACTTCGGCACCACAGTATCGACCACAATTGGCTGACGCGACAAAGGTAATGGGCGAGGTCCATAAACGATCGCCTGGGCCTAACCCTAACGCCAGACAAGCGAGATGCAGGGCAGATGTGGCGCTATTAACAGCGACCGCATGCGCAGCCCCGGTGAGTTCGGCGACGGCGGCTTCAAAAGCCGGAACTTGCGGGCCTTGCGTCAGATAATCACTTTTTAGCACCTCAAGCACAGCGGCATAGTCTTGCTCACTAAGATGCTGCTTTCCGTATGGGATCAACGCCATACTCCTTTACTGCTCGGTGTCGAGTTGCAAAATGGCCTCGACGGTTAACACATCTGGGTTAGTGCCTGATTGATACTCAAAGCCCTCTGGCACGGGCTGTCCTTTTTCGCCCAACGCATTTTCTCGATAGTCATCATCGGCATCGTAGAACTTGATGGTGGGACAAATCACGTAATGGTCGGCAAATTCGAGCGTCAGATGCGCATCGTCAGCCGGACACATCACTTCATGCATTTTTTCGCCGGGGCGAATGCCTATCACCTTGACGTGTGTGTTTGGGGCATAGGCGCTGGCGAGATCCGTCAGACGAACTGATGGGATCTTAGGAACAAATATTTCCCCGCCATACATGCGCGAAAAGTTTTTCAGCACAAAATCCACCCCTTGTTGCAAGGTAATCCAAAAGCGGGTCATTTCAGGATGGGTAATGGGCAAATGATCCGCGCCTTCCGCTGCCTTTTTCTTAAACAAAGGCACCACAGAGCCGCGCGAGCCGACCACATTGCCATAGCGCACCACCGAAAAACGTGTCTTTTGGCCCCCGGTCATATTGTTAGCGGCGACAAACAATTTATCTGAACACAGTTTGGTGGCGCCATAGAGGTTATTGGGGCTGGCGGCTTTATCGGTCGAGAGCGCAATCACCTTTTCGACTCCGTTGGCAATCGCGGCACGAATCACATTCTCTGCGCCGTGAATGTTGGTCTTGATACACTCCATCGGGTTGTATTCGGCGGCAGGTACCTGCTTGAGCGCAGCAGCATGAATCACATAATCAATGCCTTGCATCGCTTGCATTAAACGATCGCCATCACGCACATCGCCAATAAAATAGCGCATGCAAGGGGCGTTAAAGGTTTGCTGCATTTCATATTGCTTGAGCTCATCGCGAGAGAGCACCACGAGGCGGCGTGGTTGATAGCGTTCAAGCAGGGTGCGGACGTACTTTTTACCAAAAGAACCAGTACCGCCGGTGATCAGAATGGATTTGCCGTTAAACATAGGACGCCTTGTCACTAACTGTCGGGAATACAGGCAGTTTAACTGATCTGAGCAGGATTTGGCGATCTGCTACGGCTATGACGCGCGATTAAGCGACATCAAGCGGTTTTATTTTTGCTACCTCGTGTTTAATTGATTGCGACGCCTCCCAAAGATCAACGGCCCTTTGCGCATTGAGCCAAAACTCAGGCGAGTTACCAAACAGACGTGCGAGACGAAGCGCCAGCTCCGGGCTCACGGCTTTACGCTCATCCAATACGGCAGTCATCGATTGATGAGAGACGCCCAAAGCATCAGCCAATTGTTCTACGCTCAAGTCGTAATCGGGCAGAAAATCTTCGCGCAACATGGCTCCAGGATGCGTCGGTTGGCGTTGCATGCCAGCTGTGTTGAAAATCGTCATCACTGTTACCTCATTAGTGGTAGTCGCAAACCTCGACGTCATACGCGTCACCGTCTTCAAAACGAAAGCAAATGCGCCACTGTTTGTTTATCGCTATTGCATGTTGCCCTTGTCTGTTTCCTGACAAAGCGTGAAGGCGATTACCGGGCGGTACCGTGAGATCATCGAGTTGTGTGGCGAGATCGATATACTCCAACTTTCTTGCCGCACGTACCGCCAGCTCGGCAGGGAACCTCTTTGACGCTCCCTTTGAGTATAGTGCCTGCGTTCGTTTATCTGCGAATGATTTGATCATGCATCAAACGTATTTTCGCATGGGATGGGCGTCAATCAAAGGCGTGTATTATCTCTTAAATTGCGAGTGAGATAACTTGCGTCACACAAAGCGCCGCATGTGGGCGGCGCTTTGAAGGGGCCTTGTTTACGCTAACGTGCGTGGTCGTTAGCCTTGATGGCGAGAGGCGAGGACTTCGGTCACTTGATGGAGGCTAAGCTCTTGGTCTTGCAGCAATACCAACAGGTGATAGAGCAGGTCGGCGCTTTCGTTTAATAGCTCGGCTTTATCGCCTGCCGTGGCAGCGAGGGCGACTTCGACCCCTTCTTCCCCCACTTTTTGCGCGATACGCTTGGTGCCTTTGGCAAATAAGCTTGCGGTGTAAGAGTCATCAGGCGCGGCATCTTTGCGGCTGGCAAGCACTTGCTCTAGGCTCGACAAAAAGCCGGGCCCCGTGTGTGGTGGTTTATTATCACTGTCAAAGCAGGTGGTCGTGCCGAGGTGACAGGTGGGCCCGTGTGGTGTCGCCGTGACCAACAAGGTGTCTTGATCGCAATCGAGTGCAATGTGCTCAAGGCTTAATACATGGCCGGAGCTTTCGCCTTTTACCCAAAGACGCGATTTACTGCGCGACCAAAAGGTGACGCGACCGGTTTCGAGCGTCGCGTTCAGTGCATCGGCATTCATGTAGCCCAGCATCAATACTTGGCCGCTATCGCTGTGTTGGATAATCGCAGGCACCAAGCCGGCGTTTTTCTCCCAATCGATACGTTCTACCCACGTCGCCGTCATACTCTTACCTCGATCCCTTGTTGCTTTAATGTTTGTTTTAATTCGCTTATCGCGATGATTTGCTTGTGAAACACCGAGGCGGCCAGCGCGCCATCGACATTCGCTTGTAAAAAGGCGTCGGCGAAATGCGACATTTCCCCCGCACCGCCGGAGGCAATCAGGGGCACCTGACAGCGCTCTCTCACCATTTTGAGTTGGGTTAAGTCATAGCCTTGGCGCACGCCATCGCGGTTCATCATATTGAGTACGATTTCGCCTGCGCCTCGCTGTTGGACTTCCTCAACCCAGGCAGCGGTTTGCCAAGGCGTGGCCTGAGTGCGGCTTTCATCGCCAGTAAATTGATAGACGTGATATTGCCCGGTCGCTTCATCGAAGAAAGAATCAATCCCGACCACCACGCACTGCACGCCAAACTTATTGGCCAGCCGCGTGATCAAACTTGGGTCGGCCAAGGCCGGTGAGTTAACCGATATTTTATCCGCGCCGAATTCCAAGATTTGTTGGGCATCGGCTTCGGATTTAATTCCACCGGCGACGCAAAAGGGGATATCAATTACTTCCGCGACGCGACTAACCCAGCTTTTATCGACCACCCGGCTGTCACTGGAGGCGGTGATGTCATAAAACACCAACTCGTCAGCACCTTCTTCGGCGTAGCGTTTTGCGAGCGGGACGATATCGCCGATGATTTCGTGATTGCGAAATTGCACGCCTTTCACCACTTGTCCGTCGCGGACGTCCAAACAAGGAATTATCCGTTTTGCCAGCATGCGATCGCCTCCTCTGCGCTAAAGTTGCCTTCCAGTAGGGCGCGGCCGACGATCACGCCTGCGACGCCAGTGTTGCGTAAGGCGCGAATGTCTTCGAGACTGCCAATGCCGCCTGATGATTGAAACGCAATGCTCGGATAGCGCTGACACAAGTCGCGGTAAAGCGCCACATTACTGCCTTGTAAGGTGCCATCGCGGGAAATGTCGGTGCATAGCACATGCTTGAGCCCGACGGACAAATAATCGTCGAGGAGCGCTTCAATGGTGACGCCGGAGTCTTGTTGCCAGCCGGACACCGCCACGCGTCGCGTCCCGTCGCTGTCGATATGAATGTCGAGTGCCAATACAATGCGGTCAGGGCCGTAGGTTTGCATCCAGCCTTTGACTAAATCGGGGGATTTGACCGCGGTGGAGCCGATCACTACGCGCTGCGCGCCGGTATTCAGCAGCTCAATCACGTCCATTTCGGTGCGCACGCCACCGCCAATTTGGATGTTGGCAGGCGTTGATTGCAAGATCTCGGTGATTAAATCGACCTGACGCGCGGTCGGATCTTTGGCACCGGTTAAATCCACGAGGTGCAACCAGTCCGCGCCTGCTTGATGGTAACGTGCAAACTGCTCACGCGGGTCAAAACCGTAGTCGGTTTTTTGCTGATAATCCCCTTGATAAAGGCGCACCACTTGGCCGTCTATCAAGTCGAGTGCTGGTATAATCATCCTTGCTTACATCTCCAAAAAATTCTGAATCAAACGCGCGCCTACTTTGCCAGAGCGCTCAGGGTGAAACTGAACCCCGTAGTAGTTGCCTTGATTGATTGCTGCACTGAACGCATGGCCATAATGACATTGTGCCAAGGTGTAATCGCCGACCGGCATCGCGTAACTGTGGACAAAGTAAAAGTGGCTACCCGCGACAATGCCATCGAACAGAGGATGGTCATTAAAGGTGGCAACCCGGTTCCAACCCATATGAGGCAGAGGCTGCCCCGCGGTATCCATCAGTTTGGTGGGAGCGGGGATGTGGCCGAGGCACTCGACCGGGCTGTCGCCTTCATCCGAGTAAGTGCCTAGCATTTGCATGCCAAGGCAAATCCCCAGCAGCGGTTGCTCCACTTGCTTAACTAAATCCACCAAGCCGCGTTCGGTCAAGTTTTTCATCGCTTCGCTGGCCGTGCCGACACCGGGCAAAAAGAGCTTATCCGCCCCTAGCACCACGTCTGGATCGCGGCTTAATGTGGCTTGATACCCCAAACGCTCAACAGCAAAGCGCACCGAGGAGACATTGGCGCAGCCGGTATCGATAATGACAGTCTGTTTGCGCATTACAGCACTCCTTTACTGCTTGGCAGGGCGTCGCCCTCGACCTTGATGGCTTGACGCAGGGTGCGGCCAAAGGCTTTAAATAAGCTTTCCACCAAGTGGTGGGTGTTTTCGCCCGACACCGTCAGATGCAGGGTACAGGCCAAGGTGTCGGTCAATGAGCGGAAAAAGTGTCCCACCATCTCGGTAGACATATCGCCCACTTGTGGCTGTGGGAAGCTGGCTTCAAATTTCAAATAGGGGCGTCCGGACAAATCCAATGCACATTGCGCCAAGCATTCATCCATCGGCAGGCTAAAGCCAAAGCGGCCAATACCGCGTTTATCTCCCAGCGCCCGTTTGAGTGCGTCGCCCAACGCGAGGGCGGTATCTTCAATGGTGTGGTGGTCGTCGATGTGCAAATCGCCTTTGACGCGAACGTTGAGCTGAAAGCCGCCGTGGGTGGCGATTTGATCCAACATGTGATCAAAAAAGCCCAGTCCGGTTTCAATGCGACTGCCGCCACTCTTATCCAGGTTAACATCCACCTGAATATCGGTTTCTTTGGTGGTGCGAGTGACGCTGGCCAGTCGCGGCTGCTGGGTGAGACGCTCGACAATCTGTGACCAGCCCATCACGTCACGTTGATATTTGATGCCTTGTAGCGCCATATTGTTCGCTAAGGTGATATCGGTGTCGCGATCGCCAATCACAGCCGATTGGGCGAAATCAATCCGGCCTTGCTGCAGATAGTCTTTCACCAAGCCTAATTTGGGCTTGCGGCAGCTACAGTCATCGCTGTCAAAGTGCGGGCAAATCAGTACGTTTTCAAAATGGATCCCTTGCGAGCGAAACAGCGCCATCATCATGTTGTGTGGCGCATCAAAGTCCGCTTGCGGGAAGCTCTCGGTCCCTAAGCCGTCTTGGTTGCTCACCATCACCAAGGTGTAACCCGCCGCTTGCAGGCTCAGCAATGCAGGGATCACGCCCGGCTCAAGGGCCAATTTATCGAGGCGATCCACTTGATAGTCTTCAGGCGGCTCCACAATTAAGGTGCCATCACGGTCAATAAATAAAATCTTGTCTTTCACAGTGGTTGTCCTTATTCACTGAGTTGCTGGCGGATAAAGGCCAACACTTTTTCACATTCGTCACGGTTACCAATACTGATACGCAAGCTGTTGGCCACGGCGGTCTGGCGCACAATCATGCCTGCACGTCCTAAACGTGCGAACACCGCGTCGGCATCATCCAGCGTGATGAGTAGATAATTACCAAAGCCCGGATGTACCTCAACGCCCGGCAGCATACTAAGGCCGGCTTGCAGGTAGGCACGGTTGGCGGTCAAGTCCAAAACCTGATATTTCATCCGCGCCAAACCGGCCTCGGAGAGCGCTTGCTCGGCAATCTCTGCCACCGGTACCGGCACGGGATACGGCGGGATCACCTTAAGCATCAAGTTAATAATAGCGGGGCTGGCGAGGGTAAAGCCGCAACGCAGTCCCGCCAGAGCGAACGCTTTGGATAGGGTGCGCAAAATAGCCAGATTCTCAAAGCGTGCGAGCAAGTCGGTGCAGGTCGCTTCTGGACTAAATTCAATATAGGCCTCATCCAGCACCACAATCGCGCGATCTTGAGTGCGGGTGAGTAGCGCCTCAATGTCGTCGCGGTTAATCAGATTGCCGGTCGGATTATTGGGGCTACACACGAAGATAAGCTTGATGTTGGCATCTGCCTCCAATGCGCTATCAATACCTGCCATGTCCAGCTGCCAGTCGGCGGTGAGCGGCACTTGGGTGGTGGCGATCCCTTGATTTTCCGCACTGACCGCATACATGCCATAGGTAGGTGGACAAATCAGCACGCTATCTTGGTTTGGCTCGCAAAAGGCACGCAGCAACAAATCAATCCCTTCATCGGCGCCACGAGTGGTGATGACTTGGTTCGTTTCGACGCCTGCATAATCCGCATAGGCATTGATCAATGCATTGGGCTGACAGCTGGAGTAGCGATTGAGTCCCTGACCGCTTACGGTGTAAGCGTTGTCAAAGGGTGACTCGTTAGCATTGAGCCAAACATCCCCGCTACCGCCAATGCGGCGGGCTGACTGATAGGGAGTAAGCGCTTGTACTTGCTCACGGGCGAGTTTTTCGATGCTCATACTAATGGATCCTCCGAAGCTTGAGCTTGTTGCAGCTTAGTGAGACGAATCTCGACTGCTTGGCGGTGTGCATCCAAGCCTTCTGCTTCGGCAATACGCATCACTGTCGGGCCCAGTGTTTGCAAACCGGTGTCGCTAAGCTCTTGCACCGTCATTCGCTTGGTAAAGTCGGCTAGCCCAAGGCTGCTGTAGGTGCGCGTATAACCATAGGTGGGGAGCACGTGATTCGTGCCCGAGGCGTAATCGCCCACAGACTCGGGCGAGTATGCGCCCAAGAAAATCGAGCCAGCATTATCCAACAGGGGTAACAAATCCCTTGGTTGTTGGGTTTGCACAATCAAGTGCTCCGGCCCATAGCGGTTAGAAATCGACACGCATTGGGTGAGAGTATCGGCAATAATAATCACACTGCTGCCCAGCGCTTGCTTGGCAATTTCCGCACGGCTGAGCGTGGTTAACTGCTGCTGCACCGCATCCGCCACTTTCTCTGCCATCTCTGGCGCCGGGGTCACCAGCACCACTTGCGAATCGGGGCCGTGCTCCGCTTGGCTGAGTAAATCGGCGGCAACAAAGTCTGGATCCGCGCCGGCATCGGCAATCACTAACACTTCCGAGGGGCCGGCAGGCATGTCCATGGCCGCGCCATTGGCGGCAAGGCTCACTTGACGTTTGGCTTCGGTGACATAGGCATTACCCGGGCCAAAGATCTTATCCACCTTGGTCACGCTTTGAGTGCCAAAGGCCATCGCCGCCACCGCCTGTGCGCCGCCCAGGGTATAAATTTCATCAATCTCACACAGTTTGGCACAGTATAAGATTTCATCGGCCACCGGCGGTGGGGTACACAGCACTACTTTTCGGCAGCCAGCAATTTGTGCGGGCACGCCTAACATCAATACGGTCGAGGGCAAGGGAGCGCTACCGCCAGGAATATACAGCCCCACGCGGTTAATCGGGCGGGTAATGGATTCGCACACCACCCCCGGCATGGTTTCGACTTTCAATGGCTGCGCTTTTTGCGCACGGTGAAAGGTGCTGATGTTATCGTAGGCTTGGCGCAGGGATAGCTTGATATCTTCATCCAAGCGCGCTTCGGCGTCGGCCAAGGTCGCTTTGTCGAGTTTGATGCTATCGAGTTCGACACCATCGAACTTTTGGGTCAATGCTTTTAAGCTTTCATCTCCCCGCTCACGGACATCGGCGATGATCTCGCTGACACTGGCTTGGGTTTGCGCGCCGGTTGTGATAGCCGGACGGCGCATTAAGCCTTCTTTTTGTGATTCTCCGAGTGATTTCCAGACCACAGTACGCATCGTGATTTACTCCATCATCTTTTCAATCGGCAGGACCAAAATTGAGCTTGCACCCAACTGCTTCAGTTTTTCCATGGTTTCCCAGAACAGATTTTCGGTACTGACTAAATGCACCGCGACACGGCTCTTTTCGTGGGCTAATGGTAAGATGGTGGGATCTTCCGCGCCGGGGAGTAGCTCGACCACTTGCTCTAAGGTTTCGCTGGGCGCGTGGAGCATGATGTATTTGGACTCTTTGGCTTGGATGACACCTTGCATGCGGGTGAGCAAGCGTTCAATCAATGCGGTTTTCTCTTCACTGAAGCTGCCTTCACGCTGGATCAATACCGCTTTTGAGCGGAATATGACTTCGGCTTCTTTCAAGCCATTGGCTTCTAAGGTGGCACCGGTTGAGACTAAGTCACAAATCGCATCGGCTAGTCCCGCACGCGGCGCGACTTCGACGGAGCCATTGAGCATACAGGTGCTAAAGTTTACCCCCTGTTTGTCCATATAGGCTTTGAGAATATTGGGGTAGGTGGTGGCAATCCGTTGGCTGGCCAGATCTTGTGGACCGTTATAGCTTTGGTCTTTATCGAGGGCGATAGAGAGACGGCAGCCGCCGAAATCGAGTCGGCGCAGCAGTTGATATTGGCTCGGCTCGCCCAGCTTGATGCGCTCAAGGCGTACTTCTTCTAATTCGTTTTCGCCAATCACCCCTAAATCAACCACGCCGTCCATGATAAGGCCCGGGATATCATCGTCACGGACCAGCAGCAGATCGATGGGCATGTTTTCGGCGTGGACCACTAAACGCTCACCGGTGTAATTGATTTTTACCCCGCAGCGTTTAAGCAGCTCTTGGCACTCCTTGGCGAGGCGGCCCTTTTTTTGGATGGCGATACGTAAGCGTTGTGTTTGCATGTGTGCTTCCTTGTCTAAAAATGAAAAGCTAAAAAAGAAAAAACCCTCGGAAGACGGTGCTCCCGAGGGTCTGAATCTGTTAGCTGGCTAATGACCGACGGAAGCGCTTTTTACTCGTCTTCCAGTCGAAACCATTCCTCCCGAAAGACTAGTCAGGATGATGGTGGTGATGCATTGTCATTAGCGATGAAGTCATTTTTTGATGTCCATTTACGTTGGTCAATCTCGTTTCTTTTTTGACAATATCAAAGTCAGCTTAGATTGCAACTACAAACATGGAGATTTTTTCACCGCCTAGCATGACAAGCGGCGACGCCTAGACATAAACATCCAGCGAGCCATCATCTTTTTTGCGTGGCGCGCTCTCTTTTTCGGCCTGCGGCGACGCATGGTGATCCGATGGGTCATCTAAGCGACGCTGCTTGCGCTCTTCAATATGGGCTTGTTTTCGAATTGCCCATACTTTAGTTGGCGGTGCATGTGGTGTGCGATACACGGGACTGAGATTGCCGAGCCAATTCATGATTCATCCTCCTCTGGTCTTACTATCAGTATCGACCAAGGAAAAGAATTCTTGATTGATTTTTGACCAGCTTTTGGTCAGAGGGTGAAAGAAACTAGCCGCAACACTTTTTAAACTTACGTCCGCTGCCACACGGGCAGGGATCGTTGCGCCCCGCTTTGACATGGCCGGGAAACACACCATCGATATATCGCCACTGACGCTGTCCATCGATCGTCTCTTTGACAAAACGAGAGCGCTCATGCAGAGATTGGGGCTGGCCGTGCGCGATAAAGTGGGCTTTAAAGGTGACAAAGCCAAGTTCACCTTGTTGCAACACCTCGCTATCTACGACCTCGAGCGACTGCCACTGGTGCTGGGTCATGTTGGTGATGTCATCACGAAACGATTCGGCGCCGCATTCACTGTGGTAGGTCTCAACAATAAAATCCACCAAGCCTTTGGGGTGTGCGCTGTAACGTGCACGCATCAATTGCTCCGGATGGATAGCATTGGCGGGGTTCTGATGAATGGGCGCGCAGCAATCTTGATAGGGTTTATGGCTGCAACAAGGGCATAAATCAGTTTGCATAACTATCTCTTAACCAGTCGCTGAACGGTTTAAAAATGGGTAAAGTCGCGGGTTTGCAAGTCACAATCTTGTTCATTGCACACCAACACAGAGCCGTGTTGATACCAATCGCCTAGCACAATACGTCGGTACTCGGTGCCGTGTTGGTGCCACTGGTGGATATGAGGGCGATGGGTGTGGCCGTGAATCATATGGCGTACATTGGCGTTATCCAACTGGCGCTGCACCTCTTGCGGCGTGACATCCATGATGGAGGTTGACTTTTGTTGGTTGGCATTGGCACTGCCCGCGCGCATTTTGGCCGCAATCTTGCGGCGCCACGTCAGTGGTAGGCTCAGAAATAGTCGCTGCAACCAGCGCTGGTGGACTTTGCGTCGAAATGCCTGATAATCAACATCCTCGAGGCACAAGGTATCTCCGTGCAGGATCAGGGTGGGGGTGCCATATAAATCGATGCACTCAAGCTCGCTTAACAGCGTTACGCCGGTTTCTCTAGCAAAGCGTTGGCCAATTAAAAAATCACGATTGCCATGAATAAAGTACACTGGCACGCCTTGCTCAGTCACCGCGGAAAACGCCGCTTTAATCTGTCGATGAAACGGGCTGTTGTCGTCATCACCAATCCAAACCTCGAATAAATCCCCCAGAACATACAGGGCGTCGGCATTTATCGCCTCTTGCTTCATAAATCGTTCGAAGCAGTCAGTGATATCTTGCCGCGTCGGGCTTAAGTGTAAATCAGCAATGAAGAGGGTATGAGACATGCGTTGGTTTTATCATTAATAGAAAGCGGGTCGCGACGAAAAAGAAAGGGTAGCCTTGGCTACCCTTGCTCGATAGTGTCACTTCAGTCTTCAATAGTCACGCTATTGATCAACACTTCTTCGACCGGGACGTCCTGGTGAACATAACCCCAGTTACCGGTGGCAACACCTTTGATCTTGTTGACCACATCCATGCCGTCAACCACTTCTGCGAATACACAGTAGCCCCAGCCATCTGGCGTTTTAGCTTTGTGATCGAGGAACAGGTTGTCATTGACGTTGATAAAGAATTGCGAGCTTGCTGAGTGCGGCTCCATGGTGCGAGCCATCGACAAGCGCCCCGTCAAGTTGCTGAGGCCGTTATCAGCTTCGTTTTTAATTGGCGCACGGGTTGCTTTTTCTTCCATGCCAGAGGCCATGCCACCGCCTTGGACCATAAAGCCGTCAATCACGCGGTGGAACAGGGTTCCGTCGTAAAAGCCGTCACGGCAGTATTGTAAAAAGTTCTCGACCGTAGCCGGTGCTTCGTCTGCAAACATGCGAAGTTTGATGTCACCGAACGTGGTATGAAGAGTCACCATGATGTAATCCTGTCATTGGCTTGGCTAAAAAGGATCACAGATTTTAGCCGAAAGTACTCGCTGATCAAGCAAAGATCCCCTGGATGTGGAATTAATCATCATTCCTGAGTCGTCCTTATCTCAGGCGAGCCGGGAAAAAGCGATTAAGACACGGGCTCAACATGTGCGAGTAATTTTTTAAGCAACACGGCGAGTTCGGCTTGCTCATCGGCGGTGAGACCCGCCAAGAGTTGGTGTAAATTGTTGGTATGATCCGTCACCGCTTTATCGATTAATCCCATACCCGCGTCTGTCAGTGAGACATAGACGCCACGGCGATCGTTGGGATCAGGGCTGCGAGACACTAAGCCTTTTTGCTCGAGGCGATCGATACGGTTGGTCATTGCGCCCGAGGTGAGCATCAAGGCATCGAGCAGCTGGTTGGGTGTTAATGTATAGGGCGAGCCTGCACGACGTAGGGAGGCCAACACATCAAACTCCCCAGGGTTGAGGTTATATTGGCCAAATACTTGTTGCAGTTTGGGATTGATATTGCCCAAAACCCGCGCGAGACGGCCCGTGATCGCCATCGGGCTGGGGTCGATATCTGGGCGCTCGTCGTGCCATTGGCGTAAGATGAGGTCAACTTTGTCCTCTTGTAGAGCGGAAGGGGTTGCGTTATCAGTCATGATTCTGCCACATCGGTTAGTCTCAATAAGATCGGTGAGTGCCAATCAGTCAATGGGCCAGTTTGCCCAATAAATACTTATCGATAAAGATTCTTTATTGAAAAATAAATGAATAGACTTAAAAAGCTCAAGCGATAATCTCGGTTTTAGTAGTAACTTGTGAGCCCAGTCTTAATGTTTCACAGGCCTTGGCCGGCGTGAGAGGCTTGCGTCATGCCAGTAGAAAAGGTGTAATAGCTGCTTCACCTTACTCATTGTCACTATTGTAACGAGTCATCAAATTATTATGTCGACGCAAACCCCCCCGTTAAAGATCTACAACTCACTGACGCGAGATAAAGCTGTCTTTCAACCCATCACGCCGGGAAAAATTGGCATGTATGTGTGTGGGGTGACGATTTACGATCTCTGTCATATTGGTCACGGGCGTACTTTTGTTTCGTTTGACATGATTGCGCGCTACTTGCGCTACTTGGGCTTTGATTTGACCTTTGTCCGTAATATCACGGATATCGATGACAAAATCATTAAGCGTGCGGCGGAAAATGGCGAGAGCTGTGACGCATTGACCGAGCGATTGATCGGTGAAATGTACCAAGACTTTGATGCTTTAAACATGGCACGCCCAGATATCGAGCCACGTGCGACTGACTACATCGACGAAATCATCACACTGGTAGAAAAGCTGATTGAGCGCGGCTTCGCCTATGTCGCAGATAATGGCGACGTGATGTTTGAAGTGGCCAAATTTGATGATTACGGCAAGCTGTCAAAGCAGGACCTCGATCAGCTGCAAGCGGGTGCCCGTGTGGATGTTGAAACAGCCAAGCGCAGTCCTCTCGACTTTGTGGTGTGGAAAATGTCCAAACCTGGCGAGCCGACATGGGAATCCCCGTGGGGGCCAGGTCGCCCTGGCTGGCACATTGAGTGCTCGGCAATGAACTCTGCGATCTTGGGCGAACATTTTGATATTCATGGTGGCGGCTCTGATTTGCAGTTCCCGCACCATGAGAACGAAATTGCCCAGTCTTGCTGCGCCCATGACACCCCATATGTCAATACCTGGATGCACAGCGGCATGGTGATGGTTGATCGTGAAAAGATGTCCAAGTCCTTGGGGAACTTTTTCACCATCCGTGATGTATTGGCACATTATGATGCCGAAACCGTGCGTTATTTCTTGCTGTCCGGTCACTATCGCAGCCAGTTGAACTACAGCGATGAAAACCTCAATCAAGCCCGTTCAGCACTTGAGCGTCTGTA
This sequence comes from Salinivibrio sp. VYel1, assembly GCF_009377945.1. Classification (NCBI taxonomy): domain Bacteria; kingdom Pseudomonadati; phylum Pseudomonadota; class Gammaproteobacteria; order Vibrionales; family Vibrionaceae; genus Salinivibrio; species Salinivibrio sp. VYel1. Next base: position 133,757 of record NZ_RSAM01000006.1, read on the forward strand.
CACCTCGCTTCGCGGTTTAGACACACAGGCCGTACCTGCCGGTGGCGATGAATACGTGGCACGCTTTGAAGCGGCGATGAACGATGACTTCAATACCCCAGAGGCCTATTCGGTGCTATTCGATATGGCTCGAGAGATTAATCGACTGCGCGGCGATGATCAGGCGGCGGCATCCGCGCTGGGCGCGCAAATGCGCAAGTTAGCGTCGATTCTTGGTTTGCTCGAGCAAGATGCCGATAGCTTCTTGCAAGGCGATGCAGGGGCTGATGATGAAGTGGCTGAAATCGAGGCGCTCATTCAAAAACGGAACGATGCCCGTAAAGCCAAAGACTTTGCCAGCGCCGATGCCGCGCGTGATGCGCTCACCGCGATGGGTGTTGTGCTGGAAGACGGCCCGCAAGGCACCACTTGGCGCCGTAAGTAAGCGACTGTTATTTGCCATTGAGCCACTAAAAACGGAGCCGACTAGCTCCGTTTTTTGTTATCGGTATCTCGTGCTTTTACTCGCAGCGACTGCCGTACCAATCAACGTGAAGCCAGTGTTACAGCCCAGGTGTAACCACGCGCTTATCGGCTTCTGGCAGCTCACTGCCACAATGCTTACAAAATGAGGCGTCGGACTCATGGCCGCTTTTTGAGCAGTTAGGGCATTTTACCAAGTTGCGATGTAGTGACATCTGCTGACCGATTTCGGCGGTGATAATCCCGGTAGGCACGGCAATAATCGAATAGCCCATCAACATGGTGAAAGACGCGAGTGCCTTGCCAATATCGGTTTGCGGCACAATATCGCCATAGCCGACGGTGGTGAGGGTGACGATCGCCCAATAGATGGCATAGGGAATACTGGTAAAGCCATTCTCTGGCCCTTCAATCACGTACATGAGTGCGCCGAAGACGGTGACTAGGATCGCCACGGAGAAGAAGAAAATCATCACCTTGCGCGATGACAGCATCATCGAGCGTAACAAGATGTTGGAGTCTTCCAAAAAGCGCATCAGCCTCAAAACACGGAAAATACGCAATACCCGCAATAGGCGTACCACCATCAGGTAAGTCGTCCCTGGGACAAAAATCGCGATATAGGTGGGCAAAATTGCGAGTAAATCCACCACGCCGTAAAAGCTTCGCGCATAAGCAGACGGGCGCGGAGAGCAATAAAGGCGCAGTAAATACTCGATGGTAAAGATGCCGGTAAAGCCCCATTCAATCCAATAGAGCCATTGCGACCATTGAGCGTGAAAGCTAGCAATGGATTCCAGCATCAACACCACCATCGAGGCCAAGATCATCACAATTAGCACCAAATCAAATGCTTTCCCGTGCTTCGTCTCGGTGCCAAAGATGGTGGTGTAGAGATAATGTTGAAGACGGCTTTGTGACTTATTCATTCGCTTACCTTGCTATAAACCTTCCATGATTGAGCCGCAAAAAACCGGCACGGCAACTGCCTGCGTGCCGGTTTGCTAGTACTACGCGCTGCGCGGGATGACCGCGCGTTTAGTTAAGGCCAGGAAACAAAGCGCGCATGCCAGAGGCGATAAACTCGATGCCTAATGAACCCAGAATAAGACCCATGATCCGCGTAATAACGTTGATACCCGTTTGGCCTAAAAATTTCACTACTGCAGGGCCGACTTTAAATAATCCCCAGATTCCTGCAGAGAACAGCACTAGGGTGGTGATTAATGTAATCGTACTCCAGGTATCTGGGTATTGAGAGCCATACACAATGGTTGAGCTGATCGCACCTGGCCCGGCGAGCAGCGGCATTGCCAGCGGCACGACGCCCACTTGTTCACGACTAATGGTTTCGGATTGCTCCTGCTTGTTTTGCTTACCCTCACCCAACTTACCGTTCATCATGGTAAAAGCGATACTGAGCAGCAACATGCCACCGGCCACCCGGAATGAGTCGAGGGAAATACTAAACAAATCCAGCAACATCTGACCGGCAAGCAGAGAAACAATCAATATGATCGCCACCGCGATGGCTGCGGTGTATGCCGTGCGGTTTCGTTCTTGTTTATCAAGATGTACGGTGAGGGTGACAAAAACGGGCATGATACCGATAGGGTTAACGGCGGCAAAAAGCCCGACAAAAAACTGCACAAAAATCATGGTGTCGAAAGCGGCCATGGTGACTCTCGTAATGCTGTGAGGAAGTCCAGTTTCTCTCGGGTTTAATCAATGGCGCCAGTATAGCGATATCAGTTTAAAAACCAACCACTCAGCCATGTATTTTCTGCATGCAATGGTTGCACGTTTTGAACCAACTTAAGATGGCTCACTCAAACGATTTGTCGTCATGCAACTTTCGCACGGCAAACTATACTGAGGGTCGGTGTCGTGGATATAAACAACCGTCTTCAGGCGTTTTGTTGAAATTTACATACAGTATCGACATATAGACTTGTCTTGCCATGTAAAAAACATGTTACTGTGATGAAAATTTTAGACACATACATTCTGTGCTACAAAAATATTAAACCCAGTAACTGTGGGGGTTAAGCGTAAAGTTTATTGCGGTTGATTTGATAACAACTGATCGAGATCAAGTTACTCATGCTGTGAAAACTTATACTCAGTTTTGAAAGTTATTTACTAAATGCCACGCACCGAATGGCAACACTAACCAAAGATAAACATGGCTTAGTAAGCAAAGACGCGGCGTTAAGCAATTACTAAATGATTTTCAAATATGAACCAGGAGACGACTATGCCTGTCACTAATATTGCTGAACTCAACGCGATGGTTGAGCGTGTCAAAAAGGCACAACAAGAATTTGCGACCTATTCACAGGAGCAAGTAGATAAGATCTTCCGTGCCGCATCTCTGGCTGCAAACAACGCGCGTATCCCACTGGCGAAACAAGCGGTTGAAGAGTCAGGCATGGGTATCCTCGAAGACAAGGTTATCAAAAACCACTTCGCCTCTGAGTTCATCTACAATAAATACAAAGACGACAAAACCTGCGGGATTCTCGAAGAGAATGACGAATTCGGCACCATGACTATCGCCGAGCCCGTTGGCCTTATCTGCGGTATCGTGCCAACCACTAACCCAACCTCTACTGCGATCTTCAAATCACTGATCTCACTGAAAACGCGTAACGGCATCATCTTCTCGCCACACCCACGTGCGAAAAACTCGACCAATGATGCCGCGAAACTGGTTCTCGATGCAGCAGTGGCTGCGGGCGCACCGAAAGACATCATCGGCTGGATTGACCAACCTTCAGTCGAGCTTTCTAACGCACTGATGAAGCACGACGACATTAACCTGATTCTGGCGACCGGTGGCCCAGGCATGGTGAAAGCGGCATACTCATCAGGTAAACCTGCGATTGGTGTGGGTGCGGGTAACGTGCCTGTAGTTATCGACGAAACCGCGGACATTAAACGTGCTGTCGCGTCTGTACTGATGTCAAAAACCTTCGATAACGGCGTGGTGTGTGCGTCAGAGCAAGCGGTTATCGTGATGGACGAAGTGTACGATGAAGTGAAAGAACGCTTTGCGTCGCACAAAGGCCATGTATTGAGCAAAGCAGACGCCGATAAAGTGCGTAAGGTACTACTTATCAACGGTAACCTTAACGCTGATATCGTGGGCCAACCTGCCACTAAGATTGCAGACATGGCCGGTGTAAGCGTGCCATCAGACACTAAAATCTTGATTGGTGAAGGGCTGGAAATCAGCATCGAAGAAGAGTTTGCTCACGAGAAACTCTCGCCAACCTTGGGTATGTTCCGTGCCAAGAGCTTTGAGCACGCGGTCGATATGGCGTGCAAAATGGTAGAAATGGGCGGTATCGGCCACACCTCTGGCCTATATACTAACCAAGACGTGAACCAAGACCGCATCAAATACTTTGGTGACCGCCTGAAAACGGCTCGTATCCTAGTCAATATTCCAACCACGCACGGTGGTATCGGTGACTTGTACAACTTTAACGTTGCACCATCACTGACATTGGGCTGTGGCTCATGGGGTGGTAACTCAATTTCTGAGAACGTTGGGCCTAAACACCTGATGAACAAGAAAACCGTAGCGAAGCGAGCTGAGAATATGCTGTGGCACAAACTACCAAAATCTATCTACTTCCGTCGCGGCAGCTTGCCAATCGCACTGAGTGACCTAGAAGACAAGAAACGCGCGATGATCGTGACTGACCGCTTCCTGTTTAACAACGGTTATTCAGAGCAAATCGAGTCAATGCTTAAAGCGCAAGGCATGGACGTGAGTACTTTCTTCGAAGTAGAAGCGGATCCAACCTTAAGCGTGGTGCGCAAAGGTGCGGAAGCAATGAAGAGCTTCCAGCCAGACGTGATTATTGCCCTAGGTGGTGGTTCACCGATGGACGCGGCGAAAATCATGTGGGTTATGTATGAGCACCCACAGACAGCCTTTGAAGAGCTAGCGATGCGCTTTATGGATATCCGTAAACGTATCTACAAATTCCCGAAAATGGGTAAAAAAGCCGAGCTGGTTTGTGTGACAACCACATCAGGCACCGGTTCAGAAGTGACTCCGTTTGCGGTAGTAACGGACGATGAAACTGGGGCGAAATACCCACTGGCCGACTACGAGCTGACACCACAAATGGCGATTGTTGATGCCAACCTGGTGATGAACATGCCGAAGTCACTGACAGCCTTTGGTGGTTACGATGCGATTACCCACGCACTGGAAGCCTATGTGTCTATCCTTTCTAACGAATATTCAGAAGGGCAAGCACTGCAAGCGCTGAAATTGCTGAAAGACTATCTGCCAGCGAGCTATGCGCACGGCGCAAACGACCCAATTGCACGTGAGAAAGTGCACAATGGTGCCACCATTGCCGGTGTCGCATTTGCTAACGCCTTCTTGGGTGTGTGTCACTCAATGGCGCACAAAATCGGTGCTGAGTTCCACTTGCCACACGGTTTGGCGAACGCGCTGCTGATTTCCAACGTGGTACGTTTCAACGCCAATGACAACCCAACCAAGCAAACGGCATTCTCGCAGTACGACCGTCCACAAGCACGTCGTCGTTATGCAGAAATCGCTGACCACCTTGGCCTGGCACAAGACGGCGACCGTACCGCACAGAAAATCGAGCGCCTGCTAGCATGGCTTGAAGAAATGAAGCTGAAACTGGATATCCCAGTCTCAATTCAGGCAGCCGGTGTACCAGAAGCGGACTTTATGGCCAAACTGGATGAGCTTGCGGAAGAAGCGTTTGATGACCAATGTACAGGCGCTAACCCACGCTACCCACTCATCAAAGAGCTGAAAGAAGTGTTGGTTGCGTCTTACTACGGTAAGCCTTACATGGAAGGTGAAACCTTCGAAGGCACCACGGTTATCAAGAAAAAAGATGACCAGCCAGCCGCCGCGCCGACTAAAGCCGCGAAAGCAGCGAAAAAAGACGAAAAAGCAGACGCCTAATTTAACCTAGGTCACCGCTTAACGACAAAGACCCGCTCCGGCGGGTCTTTTTGATTTTATCCACGTGATTGCTTAACCTTATGATGAGACGTGTTGATGTAAGGATGAAGGCATGCCAAGAACAACCCGTGTGACGATTGGATCAGAATTCGATGACTTTGTTAGCCAGCTGATTGCATCTGGTCGCTATGGCACGACTGATGAAGTTGTCGATTCCGCATTACGATTATTAGAAAGGCAAGAGCAGCAGACCTCTGCCCTTAAAGTTGCTATTGAGGAAGGTGAAAAGAGTGGCGAGTGTGGCTTATCGCTTCACGATATCGCTGCAAGCGTAAAGCAAAAACATAATGTATAAACTTTCCAATCGTGCTGCGAAAGACTTTGAGAAAATCTTTGAATATACCTTGTTAAACTTTGGTGTCGAACAAGCAGACGATTACACGAATGCTCTTCATCAAACATTGCTTACGATAGCGGATCAGCCTTTAATGGGACATGAATGTCTAAAAATTGCATATGGACTTCGGTGTCACGATCATGCCAAACATGCCATTTATTATCGTCCTCAATCAGACGGCATATATATTATTCGTATTCTTCATCATCAAATGGACCCTCTGTTGCATTTCAGTCGATAGATGCGAGAACATGCCTCGTATATCGATAAATTAATCCCTTGTTACTCGTTCCCACGCTCCTGCGTGGGAACGCATACAAAACTCGAACCCTGAACAGAAGTCGTGACAAAACCATCTATCCGCACTTCCTACGCCTGATTTATACATCGATGGTACCATTGGCGACGATGACACAAGCCCCGGCACGATGATGGATAGGTACACATTGCCAACGGGCGCCAGTTGCACTGCGCCAGTCACGATCGGGGTTAATCGTTGGCCCCGGAGTCGGAGGCGCGCAGGGCACATCAATGCACGAGGTATACATCGTAATGGCGCTTTTCCGGCCTACGCGATATTCGGGATCTTGAATACGGAGCGCTTCGCTGACGGAATACGGAAAGGACTGCTGCATACTGGCATCGGGAGTTTTGCTCTTTCTGTACTCTGTATTCCGTCGTCGGTATTCGGGAATGGGAATACGGAGCGCTTCGCTTACGGAATACAGAGAGACCTGCGCCTTACTCGCATCGGGGCGTTTGCTCTTTCGGTACTCTGTATTCAGTCATCTGTGTTCCTAGGCCCTAGGATTCTAGGACCTAGATCTTTCTATCCACTTGCCTCTAACAACCGGCCGGTAAAAGAATCGTTGGAGACGATGTACTCGGCATTGCGGATAAACTCATCATCGACACCGCGACTCGGCTGGCTTCGGTGACGCGGGACAATACCGCCGACACGAATTTTCAGCGCGGAAAGCTCTTTGGCCCACCGCTGGGTCAAACCGCCAATCATGGCGTTGGCAACCGTATCGGGCGTGAGATGAGTGCCCGCGACATTAATGATCACACCTGGCCGGCCGCGTTGCTGCATGCATTCTGCTGCACGTTGGACGACCAAAAAGTATTGTGATGTGGTATCACTGAGTGTTTTGGGTGTGTCCCATTGATTATCACTGTCGAAAAGCTTAGGCAGGATATCCCCTTGCCAATGATTAATGAGCACATCAATGCCACCAAAAAGCCGAGTAACTTGGCTGAACGCATCGTGAATAGATTCAGGCTCATGGTCAGCTAAACAAATAGGCTGAACGCGCCCCGGATAGTTGCGGCATTGATCGGCACTTAAGCGCAGCGCTGGCCACTCGGTATCGAGCAGCACCACGTTGGCGCCAAGCGAGCAAAAATGCTCAGCCATGGCGCGTCCAGACGGTGAACCACCTGCGGTAATGACGACCACTGCGCTATCGATCTTCATGAGAGTTTCCTCATAATTATCAGTCTATTAAAACAACATGATGCATTTATTTACCCAAGCAAGTCACGAGAAAGTGACAGCTTACTCACACCTTATTCAGGCATGGGAATGTAATACTGGACCATAAATACGAGGACTGCGAAAAAAAGACTAAAAACGTCAGGTGGAATGGCAAAAAGAATATCGGGAATCTATAGAGGATCACAGTTTGATAAAGGATCAATAAATGTCATCAAGATCGACTTGCGATCTGACGCATTATGCGCTCACACGCATTTTATCAAAGCAATGTGAGGTGGTGAGCTTTTCATACAAAGTGGCGGGGTTATACGCAGGGCGCTTGGGCTCGGTATCGGTCAAATGACGGCGCTCGTGGCCAGATAAATTATGATAGACCGCTTCGTCAAAACCGTGTGTACCTTGAGGGGGATAATGCATGGCCGCGGGGGCAAGCTGAAAGCGCAGGTTGGCGCTGGCAATGCCGCCTCGATGAAAGGCATCGGCTTGCGCACTGGCGCGTTGATAGTCTTCTTCATTACTGGCGGCAAGAGGTTGTGGGTCGGGCAGTTGGAACTGCTGACGGAGCACATGATCATTGCTGACGGGCGCATCAATCGGCGTCAGCGGGGTCGACTCGTTGGCATCACCAGACAATAGCGCCATCATCAGGGCAAAGTCGGAACGACGCCCTTGTACCACCGCATGGTTTAGGTTGTCCCCAAACTGAACGTCGCTAATCAGCTGCGCTTTGTCGATGGTATGGATAGTCACTGTGGTTACCCTAGTTATGACGTGGTCGATACGGTAATAACTAGGCTATCGGCAGCAGACGAGAAACTTTAACGCTTTTCTTTGGTTTGGCTTAAATATCTTTGGCTGGTGACCATGTCTCCTATAAGGTCGAGTGAGCGCTGTACCAACTCATCCTGCCTCCGCAAGCCTGGGTTGCAAGGGCTGCGTGCTCTGACCCGCAAAATGCTGCATCGAAAACGCCACCCGGTCTTCCGGTAAAGGCGGGTAGCGACAAGGTGGCAGCGATTCGATTAGGGCAAGACGCGGAAGCAGGCCACATCCATTGGCAATTTGAATGGCGAGGCCTGGGCGAGCATTGAGCTCCAGTACCATTGGACCTTTATCTTTATCCAGCACCATATCGGTGCCCATATAACCCAAATCTGTCATTTCCCATGCGCTGGCGGCGAGGGTAAGAAGCTGCTGCCACTGAGGCACTTTAAGGGTATAGAGATCTTGATGGGTATCTGGATGATGCGTAATAGGGCGATTAAACTGGACTGCTTTTAGTGCTTTACCTGTCGCAATATCTAACCCGACGCCGACGGCACCTTGGTGTAAGTTAGCTTTGCCATCAGACGCCGAGGTCGATAGACGCATCATTGCCATCACTGGGTAGCCTTGAAAAACAATCACGCGGATATCGGGCACACCCTCATAGCTAAATCCTTGAAAGCTATCATCAAACGCAATTAAGTTTTCGACCACGGCGACATCGGCTTTGCCTCCCAGCGAGAAAAGGCCTGCCAAGGTATTGGTGATATGGCGCTCCACATCATTATGGCTGACCGCTTTCCCCGAGGCTTTGGTATAGACACCTTGGTGGTTTTTTGTCACCACTAAGATGCCTTTTCCGCCAGAGCCCTGTGCAGGCTTAATCACAAAGCCGGGCCAATTGGCGACCATGGCGTGGATGCGTTTGACATCCGCTTGGCTGTCAATCACCCCAATCAGTTCAGGCACCGTGGCCCCCGCTTGTTGGGCGATGAGTTTGGTTTGTAGCTTGTCATCAACCAATGGATACAAACGCCGATCATTGTAACGTCCAATATAGCGAATGTTGCGCTGGTTCATGCCCATGATCCCCGCTTGGTTAAGCCGAAACGGAGAGGCTAGCTTATCGAGGAGTTTGCGCATCATCGCCTCCTGTGGTGGTAGCTAACCCAAGTGGCTTATTACTCGGTTCCGCTAAAGGGCGGAAGCGCTTGAGTTCAGACAAGCGATAGCCCGTGTAATTACCCAGTAGCAAGATAAGTGCAAGGATAACCAGCTGCAGGCCAATAAAGTTAAAGGTGAGATGGCGAATCAAATCATTGGTCATCGCTAAATATACCAGTACGGCAGTGAGCAGTGAGCCGCCACCTTGAATCACCACTTCCTTCGCTCCTTCTTCTTCCCACAAAATCGACATTCGCTCGATGGTCCACGACAAAATGATCATCGGGAAGAAGGTAATGGTGAGTCCCTCCATTAAGCCAATGTGGAAAGCAATCACGCTAAAGACGGAAATAATCAGGATCACGGTAATAATCACGGCCGATATTCGTGCTACCAAGAGTAAATTGAGCCGCGATAAGTAGCTTCTGATCACCAGCCCCGTGCCCACAATCAACACAAAGCCCACGATACCGGTGATGAGCTGGGTTTGGACAAAGGCGACGGCAATGAGCACTGGCATAAAAGTACCAGAGGTTTTGAGTCCCACAATCACCCGCAAGAACACCACAATGAGCGCACCGATTGGGATCAGCATGATGGTTTTGAACATTGCCTGCTCTTCAATGGGCAAACTATGGATGGAGAAGTTGAGCAAATCGTCGGCCGACACCTTGGCCGAGGTGGCCTGCTGCGGACTGATGTCTTGCGAAATGATGGAGAAATGCACCTGGCTGTGCTCACCGCCCATAACTTCTAGCAGCGGCCCGCCATGCTGGTTCCATAACAGCGTGTTATCGTGATGGCCATTTTGGCCGCTGACTAAATCAAACAAGTGCCAGCGACTGTCTTGCCACACTTGCAACATGGGGGAAATACTTTGGCGGCGCCGGCCATCCTCAAGCTCTAAACCGCCCACTACGCGCGCATGAATGCCTTCAAGGGCCAAGGTTTTGCGTAGGGCGTCGGGTTTATCCAGTGTGTTGAGCAGCAGCGCCGCGTTTTGACTATCAGGACTATTAAGCTGCTTGATCAGCTCGCGGGTCAAAGTAATGTTATCGGCAGAGCGAGCACGAGCACGGTCAAGCAAAGCGAGTGCGGCGTTTTTAGCCGCATTATCCATGACAGGCGTCGCCACCGCGTCATCCTCTGGTGGGGTCATAGTGTAGCGCGCACTGTCATCGACCAGCATCTGGTTTTTAAAATAAAGGGTTTGCTCACCACTGGCGTGACGTGCCGACCATTGTGCTTGGCGGCCATGCTCTGTATCGAGCAAGGAAAACCCGTACCCGGCCGATGAAGTGCTTTCATCAATCAGGGTCAGACCGGGTTGGCTATCAGGTGCGGCCAAGCTGACTTTGACCGGCCCGTTGGTGGCATCAAAATTGATTCTGGCCTCGATTTGCCACACTTGGCGCGTTTCATCTGCCAGCCATGGCACGCCATAAACAAGATGGCGGTAGGCACTGAGTGCGATGCCAGCGACGACCAAAAAGCCAATCAAAAAATAAAAAGGAACCCGTGAAACCATATCGATTACCTACTTGTTGGGGGTGTCGTCATCGCCTGGCTCCGTTGGCGTGTCCGGCTGATATTGCGGATGAATATGAACTTGGCTGACATCAACCACCGCCAAGTCTTTAAAAAATTCGCGGCCAAGCAGCACTGGGTATTCCATGTTGGTGCGATCGGCGAGGGTGAATTCGGTTTTCTCATGGATGTTACCGACACGAATCCAGGCTTCGACCACCGGGCGGCGCTCGGTGCTATCGCTCGACGACTGACGGATACGCACCCAACGTTTCACTGGCATTTCCATAAATACCGGCTGGTCATTGTTTTCACTATGATTGACGTTGAACTTGACCCAGGTATCGCCGTCACGCTCAAATTCTTGGATATCCACAGCATTCAATGAAGATGTTTCGGCACCGGTATCCACACGGGATTGGAAGGTGTTTTCGACCGCGTCAAACCAGACAAATTCGCGTCCACCGAGAATAACCTTGCCGTCGTTAACCGGCACCCGCACCACCTTTTCTTTCACTTTGACGTCAGCGGTGTCGGTCGCCACATTGGCGTAAAGCTTGGCTTGGGTACGCTGAATCACGGTCAGTTGGCTTTCGAGCGCACTCACTTTGTCGGCCAACTGATTTAACGCTGTGCCATGTTGAGCGAATGTCTCGGTGATGGTTTGTTGTTGCTGCTGGTGTTGGGCAGCCAGGTTATCAAATTTACTGAGCGTTTCCTGGTGTTGGTGCTGCGAAGTTAATGTGCAGCCGGACACCGTAAGTAAAAGCGCACTGATCAGTGAGCAACGAAATAGCATCTAAATCTCCACAGCGTAAGAAGGGTTGCGGCTAGCCATGTCACAGGCAGTAAAGCGCTGATCGCGACGGCGAGAGCAAATTCTAAAGGATGCGACAAAGATGGGTAGGGGGATTCTGTCAAATGTTAGTCAGAATTGACTAAACGCTGATTTAATCGACGGTAATAAAGCAAAGTCGTTAGCAAACAAGCACTCAGGCGGTGAAATAAAACACAGCCGTCAATACATGCGTCGCGATTGCGAGCGTGGTGTCAGCGTCAGGTGTGAGGTCGGTAAGCGGCGTTCACCGCCATGTTCACCCTTATCACCGCCTAGTGAGGCGGCGAGTAAGGGCGGTGGTATGGGGGAGCGGTGTCCGGGCTGTTGTTTAATCCGGGTTGCGAGCCACTAAGATCGCGCGTTTGGGGGCTGGATACCCTTCGATGGTTTGCGCCGGATCATCTGGGTTGAGGTACTCAGGCAGCGAGTTATGAGTCATCCACTCGGTACTGCGCTGCTCATCCGTGGTGGTGACGCACTCGTCGACAATACGCACATCGACAAATCCGACTTTCTCCAGCCACACTTTTAACGCGCGGGCAGACGGGAAAAAGTAGACGTTACGCATTTGTGCATAACGACCGGCAGGCACCAATACCGCGTTTTCATCGCCATCGATAACCAAGGTTTCCAGCACCAGCTCGCCATCTTTACGCAATTGATCTTTGAGTTGCATCAGATGATCGAGAGGGGAGCGGCGGTGATACAACACACCCATACTGAACACGGTGTCGAACGCGCGTAGCGCAGGCAGTTTTTCAATCCCTAAAGGCAGCAGGTGCGCACGCTGATCGTTACCCATCAAGCGACGAATGGCGTCGAATTGCATCAAAAAGAGCTCGGAGGGGTCGATGCCCACTGTCAATGCGGCCTCTTCGCCCAACATGCGCCACATGTGGTAGCCATTGCCGCAACCGACATCAAGCACATACCGCCCTTTTAGCGGCGAGATATGCGGGAGTACGCGATCCCATTTCCAATCTGAGCGCCACTCGGTATCAATATCAATGCCGTGTACCTGGTACGGGCCTTTACGCCAAGGGTGCAAGGTGCGCAATAAGTTTTCTAATTTTTTGCGCTCGCCATTAGGTAAGCTACTGTCATCACCAATACGCACTGCGTCTTTCAGCTCAACCGTCTCGGGCGCGGTGGTTGGGATCTTGTTGAGCACTTTTATCCACTTGGGCATATCGCCATGCGGCTGGTTTTGCCACTCGGCTAATTGTGCTGGCAACACCTCGAGCCAATGGCTTAGACGGTTTTTGGCGATCAGCTGATAAAAATCGGAAAAATCAAACATCAGATTACTCGTACTGTCAGGCTCGTCTTACTTAATCGCGAGCATCGAACCAAAGTTAAAACACTGGAACCACATGGCGACGCTGCTAAAGCCAATGGCATGGAGCCGCGCTTGGTGGGTGGCAATACTGTCCGGGCGCATCACATTCTCCAGTGCACTGCGCTTTTGGCTGATCTCAAGCTCGCTATAGCCATTGGCACGCTTGAAATCGTGGTGTAAATCGATCAGCAATTCATTGGCGGTTTCGTCTTCAAAGCGGTACTTTTCGGACAGAATCAGGATCCCACCTGGCTTCAAGCCTTGATAAATGCGAGTGAGTAGGGCTTGGCGATCGTCAGGGCTTAAAAATTGTAGGGTAAAATTGAGCACCACCATCGAGGCATTGGTTATCTCGACATCGCGAATATCGGCTTCGCGAACCTCAACATCGGCGGCGCCGCGATACGCATTAACATGCAAGCGACAACGCTCAACCATGGCTTGTGAGTTATCCACCGCGATGATTTTGCAGCTGTCATGAGGAATGTGGCGACGCATCGATAAAGTGGCAGCACCCAGCGAACAGCCAAGATCGTAAATATGACTATCAGGCGCAGCAAAACGCTTGGCCAGCATGCCGATGGCCGAAATAATATTGCTGTAACCCGGTACCGAGCGCTGGATCATATCCGGGAACACCTCAGCGACATTTTCATCGAAGGTGAAATCGCCCATTTTTTCGATAGGCGCTGCGAAAATTTTATCCTGATTAGCCATGTAAGCCCCTACAAATCAGCCAAGCTGGCAGGCTTTCGTGCGTTTTGCACCCAAAGCTTGCCACAAAAGCGGCGTATTGTAGTGAATTTTTCTGCGTCTGTCTGCACGGTGAGAACGCGTGCTAGCGGCGAGATTAAAACAACGCGCCCTGTTGACTTTGTGCGGCGCGCGTGACGGAAGCCAATGGCGATGATAAATCAAGACGTTGATATAACTGGGCGGCCAACGCAGGGGCCTGATCGTTATCTGAGGTATGAATCATTAAATAGGGCGTTTTGCCCGCGGCTATCCATTGAGATAAGCGTGAGATCCAAGGGTCAAAAAACGCGGTGTTTTCGGGCAAATCAGGATGGCCAATAAAACGCACCATGGGCGCTGCGCTGGTGGCGATGGCATGCACGGGCACCCGGGGCTTTTTCTTTTGCGCATCAATAATGGCAGGGGTGTCGGGGTTAGCCGCAAATACCGGGCGACTGTCCATGATTACACGGTTGGCGTTATGATCGATCAACAGTCGGTTGAGCGCTTTTTCTGCGTCGCCTTTGGCAAAAAAGGCCGGGTGACGCACCTCTATCCCAAGGGAAAACTCGCGGGGTAGCGATTCAAGAAATGTCGCTAAGCTTGCTAACCCCTCTGGGCCAAAACGCGCTGGCAGCTGAATCGTCCACTGGCCAATATGGTCATGGAGCGGGGCCATCAGCTTAATAAAGTCGGCGGTTAAGTCTTGCGCATGACGCAGCTGGCATTGATGGGTAATGGTTTTCGGCAGCTTAAAGGTAAATTGAAAATCGTCTGGAATGGCGGCCGCCCAATTATTCACCGTTTGCGGCGAGGGGGAGGCGTAAAAGGTCGTGTTGCCCTCGACGGTATTAAACACCTCGGCATAACGGGCTAAGCGCTCGCCCGACTTGGTGCCTGGCGGATAAAAGTGATGCTGCCAACTGGGATGAGACCATTGCGTCAGCCCCAACCGCAGGGGTGGAGAGGGGAGTTGGTGTAATAAGGAGGTCATGCCCGTGCTGATGCGTTGCGAACCAATAAAGTAATAGCCTAAAAGGATTTGGATAAAAAAACTACCGGTTTTAAGTACGATCGCTTTACCAAGAGCGGGGCTTTTCCTTTATAATGGCAGGTCTTTGACAGTAACGGCACTCATGGGGGCGTACCGTCAGGTACGACAGACGCTGTTACCCGAATTCCCCTCAGTATTTGGCAGGCTTGTGCCCCAGGGGGCAAGCGGAATCATCAGAACAGATCAGGAATAATCTATGCGCACCCAATATTGTGGTCACCTGAATAAAGCCCACGTCGGGCAAGAAGTAAGTCTTTGTGGTTGGGTTAACCGCCGCCGTGATTTGGGCGGCTTGATTTTTATCGACATGCGCGACCGTGAAGGTCTGGTGCAAGTTGTGATTGACCCTGATATGGGTGATGTTTACGAGCAAGCAAACAAATTGCGTAACGAATTTTGCCTGACCATCCGTGGTGAAGTGCGTGCGCGTCCAGAGAGCCAGATCAACAGTGATATGGCCACAGGCGAAGTCGAAGTGGTGGCGAAAGGGTTGGAGATCATCAACCGAAGTGCGCCGATGCCGATTGACTTTAACCAGTTTATTTCCGAAGAGCAGCGCCTGAAGTATCGCTACCTTGACTTGCGCCGCCCTGAAATGAGCGATCGAATTAAACTGCGTGCTAAAGCCACCAGCTTTGTCCGTCGTTTTCTCGATGACAATGACTTTTTAGACATCGAAACCCCGGTACTCACCAAGGCGACCCCAGAAGGCGCGCGTGACTACTTGGTGCCAAGCCGTGTCCACAAAGGTAATTTTTATGCGTTGCCGCAATCACCACAGCTGTTCAAACAGTTGCTGATGATGTCCGGGTTTGATCGCTATTACCAAATCGTGAAGTGCTTCCGTGATGAAGACTTGCGCGCCGATCGCCAGCCAGAATTTACCCAGATTGATATCGAAACCTCATTCATGAGCGCCGACCAAGTGCGCGAGGTGACCGAGCAATTGATCCGCGAAATGTGGCAATCGCTGCTCAATGTGGACTTGGGCGCGTTCCCCACCATGAAGTATGAAGAAGCGATGCGCCGTTTTGGCTCCGACAAGCCAGATTTGCGTAACCCGCTCGAAATCGTCGATGTAGCAGACATCGTCAAAGATGTTGAATTTAAAGTGTTCTCTGGCCCGGCAAACGATGAAAAAGGCCGCGTGGCTGTGATTCGTGTACCAGGCGGTGCCAGCTTGTCGCGCAAGCAGATTGATGAATACACCAACTTTGTTGGCATTTACGGCGCCAAAGGCTTGGCGTGGATGAAAGTCAACGACCGCGACGCCGGTTTTGATGGCATTCAATCGCCGGTGGCCAAGTTCCTCAATGCCGAAGTGGTAGAAAGCATTCTGTCACGCACTGAGGCGCAAACCGGTGACATTATCCTTTTCGGTGCCGACAAGAAATCAGTGGTCACTGAAGCGCTGGGCGCGTTGCGTGTGAAGCTAGGCCTAGATCTGGAGCTGACCGACACCCAAGCGTGGGCACCATTGTGGGTGATTGACTTCCCAATGTTTGAGGAAGACGACGAGGGTAACTTGCATGCGATGCATCACCCGTTCACTGCGCCGACCGACGTGACACCTGAAGAGCTGGTGGCAAACCCAGCGGTGGCGAACTCCAACGCCTACGACATGGTGATTAATGGCTATGAAGTGGGTGGTGGCTCGGTCCGTATCCATAACCCAGAAATGCAAGCCGCGGTGTTTGAGACGCTGGGCATTGATGAGCAAGAGCAGCGCAAGAAATTTGGCTTCTTGCTGGATGCGTTGCAATACGGCACCCCACCACACGCGGGTCTGGCGTTTGGTATGGATCGCCTGGTGATGTTGCTATCCGGCACCGAAAACATTCGCGACGTGATTGCCTTCCCGAAAACCACTGCAGCGGCCTG
Source organism: Salinivibrio sp. VYel1 (assembly GCF_009377945.1). NCBI lineage: Bacteria > Pseudomonadati > Pseudomonadota > Gammaproteobacteria > Vibrionales > Vibrionaceae > Salinivibrio > Salinivibrio sp. VYel1. The sequence continues at coordinate 150,386 of NZ_RSAM01000006.1, forward strand.
CTTGATGACTGATGCGCCAAGCCTGGCCAATGACGCGGCGCTTGAAGAGCTGGCTCTCAGCATTACCGCGGCGGCAGAGCAAAACGAACACAGCGAATAAATTCGCCTGATGACGGGCAAATAGCCTTGCCCGTCTTATCCTTGGGGCCGATAACTGCCGTCACTAGGCGGTCGTATCAAGGCGCAAGGTCAATGTCTCAACGCGCCTCAGACTGAAAAGCCAAGGCGCGTTTTTTCTTATTACTCCTTTCACGTGAGGGGAGCGCAAAAAACGGAGAGTCGATATGGCAGGTCACAGTAAGTGGTCGAACATTAAACACCGTAAAGCCGCTCAAGACGCGAAGCGCGGTAAGATTTTCACCAAGCTTATCCGAGAAATTGTGGTGTCAACCAAAGAGGGTGGCCCCGAGGCGGAAACCAATCCACGCCTGCGTGCCGCGGTGGATAAAGCGCTGTCAAATAACATGACACGCGATACCATCAACCGTGCGATTTCACGCGGTGCGGGCGGCGAAGGTGACGAGAACATGGAAACCGTCATCTATGAAGGTTATGGCCCTGCGGGCACGGCGGTGATGGTGGAGTGCATGACCGATAACCGCAACCGTACTGTGTCAGGTGTGCGCCATGCGTTTTCAAAATCCGGTGGTAACCTGGGTACCGATGGCTCAGTCAGCTTCTTATTCGATAAAAAAGGGGTGATCACCTACCCATCCGGCCTTGAAGAAGATGCGGTGATGGAAGCGGCACTCGAAGGCGGCGCGGACGATGTGGTCACCTATCACGACGGTTCAATGGATGTGTACACCACCCCCAATGACTTTGGCTATGTAAAAGATGCCTTAGATAAAGCTGGGTTTGAAGCTGAGCGAGCAGAGGTGACTCAGGTGCCATCCACCAAAGCGGAGTTAGATGCAGACACGGCACCGAAGCTGCTGCGCTTGATCGATATGTTAGAAGACCTTGACGATGTGCAAGAAGTCTACCATAACGGTGATATCTCGGACGAAGTGGCAGCGAGTTTAAGCTAAATGGCAGTGATACTGGGGATTGACCCAGGTTCGCGGATCACCGGTTATGGGGTGATCCGCCAACATGGTCGGCATCTTGAATATCTCGGTAGTGGCTGTATTCGCACCGAGACAGACGACTTACCCGGTCGACTGAAACATATCTATGCAGGGGTGAGCGAAGTCATCACCCAGTTTCAACCGGATAATTTTGCCATTGAGCAAGTGTTTATGGCCCGTAACGCGGATTCAGCGCTTAAACTGGGGCAAGCGCGCGGCAGCGCCATTGTTGCGGCGGTAAACGCCGATTTACCGGTGTCTGAATATGCCGCGAGGCTTATCAAGCAAGCAGTGGTAGGGAAAGGCAGTGCGGATAAAAAGCAAGTCCAGCATATGGTCACCCACATGTTAAAGCTCAGTGCCACCCCGCAAGCCGATGCAGCCGATGCCCTCGCGGTTGCCATTTGCCATGCCCACACCAATCACACCCTCATCGCCATGGCCGGCAAAGCCAACGCCGCCCGCCGCGGCCGGTATCGATAAAAGCGCTTTTTGCTCTTGAATACAGAGCGCTTCGCTTACGGAGTACGGAAAGAGACGAGGCGCTTCGCTTCTAGAGACTAGAGACTAGAAACTGGATAAAGTAGATCATGCTCGCACTGAGGCTATTGCTTTTTCTGTACTCTGTATTCCGTCATCGGTATTCGGGATCTTGAACACAGAGCGCTTCGCTTACAGAATACGGGAAGAGCAGGAAGTAGTGCCTAGGTCCTAGGATCCTAGGCCCTAGGAACTTTTTCTACAGGGACAGACACGTTACGCTTTTCCGTAATCCGTAATCCGTAATCCGTAATCCGTAATCCGTAATCCGTATTCCGTAATCCGTAATCCGTAATCCGCCCGTCGTCAATTCGACTGGATATAGATCCAGTTATTCTTTATCCTTGGGGGCAAAGTAACAAACTGAGATGCGATTGTGATAGGCCGATTACAGGGAACCCTGATAGAAAAGCAACCTCCTGAGATTTTGATCGATGTGAACGGCGTCGGCTATGAAGTGAGCATGCCGATGAACTGTTTGTATCAATTGCCGGAGGTGGGTGAAACCGCTACCGTGTACACGCATTTTGTAGTGCGTGAAGATGCGCAACTTCTCTATGGTTTTAGCGGTAAACGTGAGCGAGCGCTGTTTCGGGAAGTGATCAAGGCCAATGGCGTGGGACCTAAACTGGGGTTAGCGATTTTATCGGGGATGACGGCTAACCACTTTGTCGACAGTGTCGAGCATAATGATGTCTCGACCTTGGTGAAAATCCCTGGCGTGGGCAAGAAAACCGCGGAACGTTTGGTGATTGAAATGCGCGACCGGCTTAAAAACTGGGAAGCGTTCGATCTCTTTACTCCGCACACGGATGCCGCGACGGCTGAGGGCGCAGCCCTGCGTGCAGCGCCAACCACGATTTCGTCTGCCGCGGATGAGGCGGTAAGCGCCTTGGTCGCACTGGGTTATAAAGCGGCGCAGGCGGAGAAAGTGGTTAAACAAATTGCAACTGATGACATGAGCAGCGAAGACGTGATCCGTCACGCGCTGCGTTCAATGGTGTAACCCATGATAGAAGCTGATCGTTTAATCTCGGCGCAAACCACCCCTGATCGGGAAGAAGAGGTGATCGACCGCGCGATTCGTCCTAAGTTATTGGAAGACTACCAGGGGCAAAATCACGTCCGTGATCAAATGGAAATCTTTATCCATGCTGCGCGTAAACGCCAAGAGGCGCTCGATCATCTGTTGATTTTTGGCCCGCCGGGTCTGGGTAAAACCACCTTGGCCAATATTGTTGCCAATGAAATGGACGTCAATATTCGCACTACGTCGGGCCCCGTGTTAGAAAAAGCCGGCGATCTGGCCGCCTTGCTCACCAACCTTGAGCCTCACGATGTATTATTTATTGATGAAATCCATCGCTTAAGCCCAGTGGTAGAAGAAGTCTTGTACCCGGCGATGGAAGATTATCAACTAGATATTATGATTGGTGAAGGGCCTGCCGCGCGCTCAATCAAAATCGATTTACCGCCGTTTACCCTGATTGGTGCCACCACCCGCGCCGGCTCGCTGACATCGCCCTTGCGTGACCGCTTTGGCATTACCCAGCGTTTAGAGTATTACAGCGTGGGGGATCTAACCGGTATCGTGAAACGCAGCGCCCATTGCTTGGCGTTATCAACCGATGAGGAAGGGGCGATGGAAGTGGCGCGCCGTTCTCGCGGTACGCCACGTATTGCTAACCGCTTACTCCGTCGTGTGCGTGATTATGCTGAAGTAAAAGGCACGGGTGACATCAGTGCTGACATTGCTCAGCGCGCGCTCGATATGCTTGATGTTGACAGCCAAGGGTTTGACTACATGGATCGCAAGCTACTCAATGCCATTATTGAGAAGTTTGATGGCGGGCCGGTGGGGCTTGATAACTTAGCGGCGGCGATTGGCGAAGAGAAAGACACCATCGAAGATGTGATTGAGCCTTATTTGATTCAACAAGGCTACCTGCAACGCACACCACGTGGCCGGATTGCCAGCCAGCGTGCCTATTTGCACTTTGGCTTTGATTTGCCGAAAACCTAGTCGGCTAAGACTGAGCGGAAAATCCTCGCAAACCTTAATCAAGATCAAGACGTTTTTTGCTAAAACAGCCCCATTGGCCGACAACCAATGGGGTTTTTTGATCTAGATTAAGGTTATGTAGCACGTGAACCCTTATCGTAACCCCATCTGCTAGCGGTTGCTGGTGACGAGACAATGAGAAGTGGCTTCCGTTAATGCCTCCGTCTCACCCAGTTTCTTCGCGGTTAATCACAGTTTTGTATCTTGGTTGGTTCGCCTTATTGTTTTTGCAGCCGAGTCGACAAACCGAGCAAAACGCGATTAACACCCCATTGTTGTACCTATAATATTAGTTATGCCTTAATTAGATAAAATTTAACTATAGAATAACCTTGGTGTTTCAACTGTGTAACATGCAAGCAGTCAATTAAGAAGTGTGTAGCTTTCCCCGCGCCAGCCAGTTGTTTTGACTGCCGTGTTGGGTGAGAGAGTAAAACGAGCGATACGCCAGTATCGGCACCGAAAACGGTGTAAAGGAGTGACCATGATTACCGATATCGTCGATTTATCGCGGCTGCAGTTTGCGCTGACCGCGATGTATCACTTCCTGTTTGTTCCTTTAACTCTGGGCATGGCATTTTTGCTGGCCATCATGGAATCGTTATACGTGATGACCGACAAGCAAATCTACAAAGACATGACCAAGTTTTGGGGCAAGCTTTTTGGAATTAACTTTGCGCTTGGGGTGGCCACTGGCCTCACCATGGAGTTTCAATTCGGAACCAACTGGGCCTACTATTCCCACTATGTCGGGGATATTTTTGGGGCCCCGCTTGCCATTGAAGGGCTGATGGCCTTCTTCCTTGAATCCACTTTTGTGGGCCTGTTCTTCTTTGGTTGGGATCGTCTCAGTAAGCGTCAACACTTGGTCACTACCTGGCTGGTGGCGTTAGGCTCTAACTTTTCCGCGCTATGGATTTTGGTGGCCAACGGCTGGATGCAAAACCCCGTGGGCTCAGAGTTTAACTTTGAAACCATGCGTATGGAGATGGTGAGCTTTGCTGATGTGGTCTTTAATCCCGTGGCACAGGTGAAGTTTGTTCACACCGTTGCTGCTGGCTATACCACAGGGGCGATGTTCATTCTGGGGATCAGCGCTTACTACCTGCTCAAAGGCCGTGATATTGCCTTTGCGCGTCGCTCGTTTGCGATTGCTGCCTCGTTTGGCATGGCGGCCATTTTATCGGTAATCATCTTAGGTGATGAGTCCGGGTACGAGCTGGGTGATGTACAAAAGGTCAAACTGGCAGCGATCGAGGCTGAGTGGCACACCGAAGAAGCGCCGGCGGCCTTCACCGTGGTGGGGCTGCCGAATCAAGAGACCATGCAGACCGATTATGCGATCAAAATCCCTTATGCGATGGGGATCATTGCCACGCGCTCACTGGATAAAGAAGTGACAGGCTTAAGCGATTTGATTGCTGAGCATGAAACCCGCATCCGCAATGGTATGCAGGCGTACGCATTGCTGGAAAAACTGCGTGCCGGCGAGAAATCACCGGAAACCAAAGCCGCGTTCAACGAAGTGAAAAACGACCTCGGTTATGGCCTGCTTCTTAAGCCGTATACCGACAAGGTGGTGGATGCGACTGAAGGGCAAATTCAGCAAGCCGCGCAAGACTCTATCCCGCAAGTGGCGCCTTTGTTCTGGAGCTTTAGGATCATGGTAGCGTGCGGCTTTGCGATGCTGTTTATTTTTGGCATGGCGTTCTGGCAAACCTGTCGCCAGCGTATCGATGAAAAGCCCTGGCTACTGAAGCTTGCGCTGATTGGTATTCCTCTGCCATGGATCGCCTGCGAAGCGGGTTGGTTTGTTGCCGAATACGGTCGCCAGCCTTGGGCGGTGGGGGAAATCCTCCCCGTGCACGTGGCCGCATCGAATCTGGCCGCTGGCGATATTATTTTCTCGATGGTGGCGATTTGCTCGCTCTACACCGTTTTCCTCGTCGCTGAGCTTTATCTGATGTTCAAGTTTGCCCGCCTTGGGCCCAGCAGCCTCAAAACCGGCCGCTACCATTTTGAACAAAAAGGCAATCCAGAAGCGGATTTCAGCCGCCAGATTGAAGCATAAGGAGAGAGAGCATGTTTGATTATGAAATGTTACGCCTGATCTGGTGGGTACTGATCGGTGTGTTGCTGATCGGCTTTACCGTCACTGATGGCTTTGACATGGGGGTGGGCGCCTTGCTCACCCTGATCGGCAAAACCGACAGCGAACGTCGGGTAATGATTAACGCTGTCGCGCCCCATTGGGAAGGAAACCAAGTCTGGTTAGTGACCGCAGGCGGGGCATTATTCGCCGCTTGGCCGTTGGTGTATGCGGTTTCCTTTTCTGGTTTTTATATCGCGATGGTGGTCACACTGGCGGCGCTTTTCTTCCGTCCCATGGGCTTTGACTATCGCTCAAAAATCGATGACCCACGCTGGCGCACCGCATGGGATTGGGGCTTGGTGCTGGGGGGCTTTGTACCACCGGTCATTTTCGGGGTCGCCTTTGGTAACCTCTTACAAGGGGTGCCGTTCCAGCTTAGCGATCTCTTGATCCCAACCTACACCGGTGGCTTTTTTGCACTGCTTAATCCCTTCGCACTGGTGTGTGGATTGGTGAGCCTGTTTATGGTGGTGTTGCAAGGCGCAACCTGGTTGCAACTAAAAACTACCGATGCGCTGCATGTACGCGCACGTAATGTCGCGCAACTGTGTGCATTATTGACCACTGTACTCTTTGTGGCAGCAGGCTTCTGGGTACAAAATATAGATGGCTTTGTGGTGGTCAGTGAGGCGGCGAACCAAGCAGCCTCTAACCCACTGGCGAAAGAGGTCGCGGTACAAAGCGGCGCTTGGATGCGTAACTATCAAGCGATGCCAATCCTCTGGTTAGCACCACTGGTCGGCGCTGTCATGCCATTGTTGGCACTGCTGGCGTCACGTCTTGAGCGCGGAGGTTGGGCTTTCTTGTTCTCGAGTTTAGCCGTGGCGGGCGTGATTTTGACCGCGGGTATCGCAATGTTCCCCTTTGTGATGCCATCGAGCACTTTCCCGGGTCACAGCTTGACCATGTGGGATGCCACCTCAAGCGAGCTAACCTTGTCGATCATGACCATCGTCGCGGCGGTGTTTGTGCCGATTATCTTGGCTTACACCCTGTGGTGCTACATTAAGATGTTTGGTCGTTTAGACGCGCAATATATTGAAGACAACACCCATACACTGTACTGATTAAGGAGCTTGCATATGTGGTATTTCACGTGGATTCTTGGTGTGCTGCTGGCATGCGCCTTTGGCATTATCAATGCCTTATGGTTGGAGCACACCGAAGCGATGGATCACGACAATGAGTGAGCGCCAACCTGCTCCCTTAGGCCAGCACTTTTCTGGCCTTTGGCGGCTGCTCTCATTGGCCAGTGCCCTGTGCTGGGGCGGCCAAGTAATGTGGGCGCCAGAAGCCTTTGCTCAGCGCATGGGCGGGGTGACGTTTCCGATGGGCGTGGGGCTGCTCTACGCGACCTGTGTCGGGGTGATCCATGCCGTCGGTTTCACGGCGCAAGGCAAATGGAGCCGGTGGCTCACCTGGCCGCCATTCGGGTGGGGCGTATCCCTTCTGTTGCTCGCCTTGATGTGGCTGCGCTAGTTGAGTTAGGCGCTCGGTGAGCAAGCGCAAAGTGACAAACGAATGACAAAGGCACCCGAGTGGTGCTTTTTTCATCACTCTAGCGTGAGTAATTGCGCGTTTTTTGCAGCACATCACTTCTCGACGGCTTGATGGGCGACCAATGCGCCAGCCGCGCTGTCTCAGCATTTCTATACATCCACAACTTAGGTATAGTAATTGCCTATCGTAAACCGATCATGGGTAAAGACATGACAGAATCAACGCCGTTTCGCTGGCCGATTCGTGTGTACTATGAAGACACAGACGCCGGGGGAGTGGTTTACCACGCCAATTATCTCAATTACTTTGAGCGGGCACGCACTGAACTGTTGCGTGAGATCGGTGTCAATCAACAAGCGCTCTTTGCCGATCGCACCGCCTTTGTTGTGCGCCACATGGATATTGACTTTCACCGCGGTGCACGGCTTGATGATGCACTGGAGGTTGTCACTACAGTGTCAGCCATGGGGCGCGCCAGCATGACCTTTTGTCAAAGCTTGGTGAATTCTGATCAAAAAGCATTGTGTGCGGCGACGGTTAAGATAGCCTGTGTCGACCCAACAACCATGAAACCCAAATCGATTCCAACACAGATTAAATCGGAGATGATGACGTGACCGCTGAACTTTCCATTCTCGACCTGTTTTTGCAAGCAAGCTTGCTTGTCAAGGTAGTGATGCTGATATTACTGGGTATGTCAGTGGTATCTTGGGCGATGATCATCAAGCGCTCCAAGGTCATGCAGCACGCGTTTAGCAAAGCTGAACGGTTTGAAGACAGATTTTGGTCTGGGATCGATCTTTCTCAACTATTCCAAGAAGTGCAAGCGCGCAAAGACAATTTGACGGGCAGCGAGAAAATTTTTTACGCCGGCTTTAAAGAATTCGCGCGTTTGCATCGTAGCAACGACAAAGTGCCCGACGCCGTGATGGAAGGGACTTCGCGGGCGATGCGCGTGTCGTTATCAAAGCAAGTGGAAGAGCTGGAAACCCATCTGCCATTTTTGGCGACGGTGGGGTCGATCAGCCCTTACATTGGCCTGTTTGGTACCGTATGGGGGATCATGCATGCCTTTATCGCCCTAGGCGCGGTGAAGCAGGCGACGTTGGCCATGGTCGCCCCCGGGATTGCTGAAGCCTTGGTGGCGACAGCCATGGGTCTGTTCGCTGCGATCCCAGCGGTCATGGCGTACAACCGTTTGACCGCCAAAGTCAGTAAGCTCGAGCATAACTACATGAACTTTATGGAAGAGTTCTCTAGCATTCTTCATCGTCAAGCGTTTGCGGCAACCCAGGAGTGATCCATGGCGTATCAACCTAAACGGCGCAAGATGACGGCGGAAATCAATGTCGTCCCCTACATTGATGTGATGCTGGTACTGCTGATTATCTTTATGGTGACCGCCCCATTTGTGACCCAGGGAGTGGATGTCGATCTGCCACAAACGGCACAAGCGAAAACCGCCGCAGAGCTGGCAGAAGAGGAAGACAGCGGCGCTTTTATCATTGTGGAAGTGGATAAAGACGGGCAATTAGGGCTCAGTGTCAATAATGGCGATATGACCCGCGGTTTGAGCTTGGAAGAAATTCTAGTACGCGTCAAAGCTGAGCTGCAGCTCAATCCTAAGTCCCCTGTGCTGGTGGGCGGCGATGGCCGGGTGCCCTATTCAGAAATCATCCTGACGCTTGATGCATTAAACCAAGCTGGCGTGTCGTCGGTGGGCTTAATGACAGAGCCTTACGAGTCGTAGGTGAGGGTGATGAACGAGCCAAGCGATAAACCAACCCATAAAAAATCAGGCAAAGACTCGCTGATGCCCGCGCTGGCAATATCTGCCGTGTTGCACCTGGTCTTAGTGATTGTACTGTTATGGGGGGCAGAATTTAGTTCTGACTCAACGCCAACCCCTAAAGCGGGTCGCGCGATTGATGCCACAGTGATAGATCCGGCCGTGGTTAATGCACAGGCGAAGAAAATTCGCGAGCAACGCGATCAGGCTAAACGCGAAGAAGCGGAGCGACTCAAACGGTTAGAGCAGCAAGCCAAGCAGCTCGAACAGCAGCGTGAGCAAGAAGAGCAGCGCCTTCGTGAAGTGAAGCGACAAAAGCTAGAAGCTGAGCGCCAAGCACGGGAAGAGCAAAAGCGAATTGCCGAGCAAAAGGCCAAAGCGCAAGAGCAGGCGCGTATTGCCAAGCAACAGGCCGAACAAGCCGAACGCGAACGTCAGCGTAAATTAGAAGAGAAGCGCAAAGCGGAACTCGCGGCGGAGAAAGCGGAAAAAGCACGGCAAGAAAAGCTCGCCGCGCAACGTAAAGCCGAGGAAGAAGCGAAAAAAGCCGAAGCCGAGCGACAGCGCAAGCTTGCCGAGCGTAAAAAAGCAGAAGAAGAGGCACGTAAAGCCGAACAAGCGCGCCAAGAGGCAGAGCGAAAAGCCCAGGAGGCGAAGCGACGACAACAAGAGCAAGAGGCGGCGCTGAACGATTTGTTCTCGGGCCTCGAGTCGGAAGCCAGCCAACGGCAAACCGCGCGCGGGCAATTTATTCAAGATGAAGTGGCGCGGTACGGCGCCATTTTTACACAAATGATCCAGCAACGGCTCATCGTCGATGATGGCTTAAGTGGGCAAGAGTGCGTGGTGAATATGCGCTTGTCACCGACCGGCCTGTTGCTTAATGTGGAAGAAAAGGCAGGCAATACGCGGCTGTGTCGCGCGACAAAAACCGCGGTGGCGTCTGTGTCTCAGTTTCCAATGCCGGAAGATGGCGACATTATTGCCAAACTACGTGATATTGAGTTGACCGTTAGACCTAACTAAACGACAGGATACCAAACATGATGGAAGTGAGCCCCTGCGGTGGCACAAGCAGTGTGACAAGCAAGAGTCAGGATCGTTTGCGAACATGGCGTATCGCCGCGGTTGTGATGCTTTTAGCCTGTCTGTCGATACTGACTCAACCGGCACATGCCGCGCTGAAATTGGTAATCACCGAAGGGGTGAATACCGCGCGCCCGATTGGCGTGATCCCGTTTCAATGGAAGGGACAAGGCGAATTGCCGGAAGATATTTCCGGCGTGGTCGGCTCCGATTTACGCCGCAGTGGTAAGTTCAACCCGCTGGCGGTCAGTGACATGCCGCAAACCCCATATAGTGATGCGGATGTAGATTACAACGCTTGGACCTCGCTGGGAGTGGATGCGGTGGTCACAGGCACCATTACTCCGACTTCGGACGGTCGCTATCAAATTGATTATCAGCTGATTGATATCGTTCGAGGGCAACTCACCGGCGGTGACAGCAAAGGCTTAGGCGCCGATGGCGAGTTGGTACAAACCGATGATCACTTACTCGTGAATAACCGCGCCACGGTCAAAGAGAGCGACCTGCGCCGCTATGCGCATCGCATTTCCAATATTGTCTATGAGCAGCTCACTGGCGAAAAGGGCGCGTTCTTAACTCGTATCGCTTATGTGGTGATTGATAAAGAAAACGACTACCCCTACCAGCTGCGTTTGTCAGACTATGACGGCTATAACGAGCGCTTGATCCTGCGTTCCAAACAGCCATTGATGTCGCCGTCTTGGTCACCGGATGGCCGACAGCTCGCCTATGTCAGCTTCGAAAATGGTCAGGCAGAAATCTTCATCATGAACATTTACACCGGCCAGCGCGAGAAAATTGCGTCATACCCTCGTCACAATGGATCGCCACAGTTTTCCCCTGATGGCAGCAAGTTAGCCTTGGTACTCTCCAAAACCGGTAGCTTGCAGGTGTATACCTTCGATTTGAACAGCAAAAAATTGACGCAAATTACCCACGGTCGTGCCAATAGCACCGAGCCATTTTGGGATCCTGATGGTAACTCGCTCATCTATACCTCTGACCGGGGTGGCAAACCACAGATTTATCGCGTAAATTTAGACGACGGAACTAGCCGACGGATCACGTGGCAAGGCAATCAGAACATGGGTGGGCAACTGACACCGGATGGCCGTCACTTGATTATGGTAAATCAATCATCGTCTGGCTACAACATTGCAAAGCAAGACTTAAACAGCGGGGCGGTGCAAATCCTAACCAAAACCTTGTTGGATGAGTCGCCAAGCATTGCGCCTAATGGCAGCATGGTGATTTACAGCTCGGTATATGGACGTAAGAATGTGTTGTCACTCGTCTCTGTAGACGGCCGCTTTAAAGCGCGGTTACCGGCAACTAACGGGCGCGTGCGTGCACCAGCCTGGTCACCTTACCTGTAGTTTTTTAATTTTAAACAACGTGCGCTAACTTTCTAGAAAAGGAAAATAGAATGCAAATCAATAAAGTACTGAAAGGTCTGGCGGTGGCACTGCCGATGTTTACTCTGGCTGCGTGTAGCTCACACGATAGCTCAACAGGCAGTGGTTCTGGCCAATCAACCAACCAAAACGGCACCACGGTTGTTTCTCCTGTTGACGGCCAAGGCTCAATGACAGAGCAACAAATTCGTAACCAAGAACTGCGTCAGTCGCAAACCGTTTACTTCAACTTTGACGACTCATCAGTACTGCCACAATACGAAGATATGCTGGATGCCCACGCCACTTACCTGCGTGCTAACCCAGCGATGGAAGTGGTCGTAGAAGGTCACGCTGACGAGCGCGGTACCCCTGAGTACAACATCGCACTGGGCGAGCGTCGTGCCGAAGCGGTTTCTAAGTACCTACAAGCGCTGGGCGTACCGGCGAGCCAGATCTCTATCGTGAGCTACGGTGAAGAAAAGCCGTTGGTGCTTGGCCAAAGCGAAGAAGCTTACGCCAAAAACCGTCGTGCGGTATTGGTATACTAATCCAGCCTTTTGGTAATGGATAAAGGATATGACAATGAACAGTAACTCTGTGCGAACCCTCGCGCTGGCGTTACTGGTGAGTGTGGCAGCCCCCGTGGCTGCCACACCTGCTCCGGTGACAGAAGTAGGGGCGGGCGGCACCGCCGTCGATCGCTTAGAGCGCATGCTCCAAGCACGTAACCAAATGCAGCTGGATATGCAGCGCCAGCTTGACCAAATGGCGCAAGAGCTGAGCAATTTACGCGGCAACGTTGAGCGTAACAGCTATGACATTCAACAAATGGTTGAACGTCAACGTGACCTATATCGAGAAATTGACACCCTAAGAACAGCCAAACAATCGGCCCCCGCAGAGCCAGAGAAAGCGCCAGAAGATAAGCCAGCGGTTAACTTCACCGCCGATCAAACCGAGAATGCAGCCTATGAAGCCGCAGTCAACCTGATCTTAAAAGAGAAAGATTACCAAGGCGCAACCAAGGCATTCAAAGCGTTCCTTTCAACATACCCAGAATCGGTATACACCGCTAATGCCCACTATTGGCTCGGCCAGCTTTATTTCTCCAAACGTAAGTTTGAACAAGCGAGCCAAGAATTTACGGCAGTGAGTGAGTTTGAAGACTCCAATAAACGCCCTGATGCCTTGCTGAAACTGGGTCTGATTGCACAAAAACAAGGTAACGGCGACCAAGCCAATCAATACTTTCAACAAGTGATTGATACCTACCCAGACTCAACCAGCGCCAAACAAGCCAAAAATGCGATGTAGGCAATAAGGTCCTAGGATCCTAGGGCCTAGGATCCTAGGAAAATGAATACAGAGCGCTTCGCTTACAGAGTACGGGAAAAGGCAACTCGTGCGCGCATTGTCCTTTTGCTCTTTCTATAGTCTGTACTCCGTTATCGGTAATCGGGGCTTTTGAATACAGAGCGCTTCGCTTACGGAATACGGGAAAAGCAAAATCTGGCACGATATGCTTTTTCCGTAATCCGTAATCCGTAATCCGTAATCCGTAATCCGTAATCTGTCGTCTAGGACTCTAGCTCTACTCGCGTTATACTACCCAGACTGGAAGTTCCGGACTGGAAGTAAGCATGAGTAATCCCATGAGCCAAGTGATTGAAACGTCGCAAAGGGTCTACCCCTTTCCGCCGAAACCTGTGGCATTGACTGACACTGAGAAAAAACAACACGTTGCGCGCATCAAACAATTGTTAGAAGAAAAAGACGCGGTACTTGTTGCTCACTATTACACGGATCCAGAGATCCAAGCCCTTGCCGAAGAAACCGGCGGATGTGTCGCTGATTCGTTGGAAATGGCTCGCTTTGGCAACCAACACTCAGCAAGTACCTTGATTGTCGCTGGTGTACGCTTTATGGGGGAAACTGCCAAAATTCTCACCCCAGAAAAAACCGTGCTAATGCCGACACTAAACGCGGAGTGCTCGTTAGACTTAGGCTGCCCAGCGGACGAATTTACCGCGTTTTGTGATGCCCATCCGGATCATACTGTGGTGGTATACGCCAACACCTCAGCCGCCGTCAAAGCGCGTGCCGACTGGGTGGTAACGTCGAGCATTGCGTTAGAAATTGTCGAACACCTAGACAGCCAAGATAAGCCGATTATCTGGGGCCCCGATCGCCACCTTGGTGCCTATATTGAGAAAGAAACCGGCGCGGATATGCTGCTATGGCAAGGTGAATGCGTGGTGCATGATGAATTTTCAGCTCAAGCGCTGGAAAAAATGAAGCATCTTTATCCTGATGCCGCGATTCTCGTTCACCCAGAATCGCCTGCCAGTGTAGTAAAAATGGCTGATGCCGTCGGCTCAACCAGCCAGCTGATTAAAGCGGCACAAACGCTGCCGAACGAAAAGCTGATTGTGGCCACGGATAAAGGCATTTTTTATAAGATGCAGCAAATGGTGCCGGAAAAAGAACTTGTCGAAGCCCCAACCGCCGGCGCGGGCGCGACCTGTCGAAGCTGTGCCCATTGCCCATGGATGGCGATGAACGGCCTCAAAGCGATAGAGAGCGCACTTGAAGTCGGTGGTGAAGAGCATGAGATCCACGTTGACGACAAGATGCGCGAAAAAGCGCTAATCCCGCTCAACCGCATGCTCAACTTTGCCGCTGAAATGAAGGGGTAACACCGTTCCTAGTTCCTAGGGCCTAGGATCCTAGGACCTAGGAACTAGGCACTGCTTTCTGCTCTTCCCGTACTCCGTAAGCGAAGCGCTCTGTATTCATTTTCCTAGGGCCTAGGATCTAGGGCCCTGCTTTTATGCCCCTTCCTGATCCTCCGCCAACGCCGCGCCGTGGAGGGTTAAACCACACAACATGGTAGGCATGGCGTTAAAGATTTCCTCAAACTGTGCCAGCTCTTCCGCGCCTTGCGCTTCCATGGTGGAAAGCGCGGTTTCTGGGTCGTAAAGCAAGCTAATAGACAGCACTACGCCACCGAGTAGGGCATTACCATCAGTGTTTTCCGGCATCAGCGTTTCCCAGTCATCACGGGTCAGGCTCCAGCCTTGCAACAATCCTTCGGCGAAATCGCGCGTCGCTTGGTTGACAATTTCAGCGTCATCCAGCAAACAGCCTTCCGGCCATTGCCAAGTTTTCTCCAACAACTGTTGGCGCTGTTCATTCCAAATATCCACAATCAGATTGGCGTACTGCTCAAACTGCTCATGGCTCTCAAACGGCGCTTGTTCCTCGCCACCCCACATCACAGGAAGCCACTCGCTAGGGCTAATAACATGAGGAGCGGCCGCCATCGCGGTGACCACACCACGGGTTTGCATGTCATTAAGTAGCTGGCTGCTATCGGCATGTTGGGAGAGAAAATCTGATAATTTCATAACACTCTTAATTTGCATTTTGGTCTATGGCAAGAGTTTAACAGCTTTCAGGTGTGGTTGCTTCCATCGCACATCAGTCGTTGCTCAACACGTTGACGACTGAATCGGGGTGGTTAACTCAGTTTTTCCAGACATAGTGATGCTTTTGGTGATGGAATAGCCATTTAAACCCAAAGCCATCACCAACCGCTTGACCGCAAAGCGGCAACTCTCTATAGTACGCCCCGTTAACGCGACAGCGGGTAAGTCAATCACCCATAATAAGTAGCTCGCGTAACACACAATATGGTGAGGTGTCCGAGTGGCTGAAGGAGCACGCCTGGAAAGCGTGTATACGGCAACGTATCGAGGGTTCGAATCCCTCTCTCACCGCCATTATTAAAAAACCGCCCTCGTGGCGGTTTTTTGCTATCTATCGCTCACCAAACGATGATCTCAAACCCCTTTCACCCTCACAGCCATTGCCCAAGTTGCTTTTATCCCTTATCCAAAAACGCTAACCTAGCCGCAGTGGACAACCAAATAGATCCGGCTCACTTTTTGCATCGCCCACGCCATCACGCATTCAAAGGCAAACACTTGCCGTTAGATTGGCACCAAGACCCAAAGAGTATCAACCATGTTTAACAAACAGCTTTTAGCGATTCTTATCCCTTTAACCTTATCCGGCTGCGGCGGCGGCAGTGACGACGGCGGCAGCAGCCAGCCCAAGCCAAAGCCTAAGTATACCTTTGACTTCGCACAATTTTATACCGAGGCAAGCGCTGGTAATTGCTCAGTTTTTGGGAAAAGAATGGCAGGAGGGGAAGAGTTAAGCGTACTGGCTAACACGGATGTTAGCTTGAGCTTAGATCGTGACAAACTGCTTATTCAATATGCTGATGGAGTAGTAAAAGAAGAAGTACCATTGGATGGTAGTCGGCAACAAATAAACCAAACAGATGTGCCAAAAGGTGGTTACGTTACTTTTTATATTGAATTGTTGGATAAATATTTTGCAACATCCATCCAAAGAAAATACTTAAAATCGAATGGTATAAATTGGTTAGGGTATGAGAAAGTGGATGCGCCAAATAACCCTCGTTGTGTAACGGGGAAAAATGCGCCTGATGCCAACCCATATACTGGTATCGATATTAAAACGGCTGACCCTTCTGATATAAAAGGTGTAGTCACATCAGACAAAAGAAAGCTGACTGAAAACGGTTCAAAGGATATTGATATACAATCACGTTTTTCTCATGCTTTAGCGGTCGCCTATCAATACGGTAATGGTGAAAATGATAGTAACTTGACGCCAGACGAGGATGGGTACGTTTCTGATGCTGATTTAGATACTCCTCGTGAAATCACTGAATATAAATTCTTTGATTTAGCGAATAATACTGAAGTGGAACTTGATCCTCTTTCCGAAATGGGTAACTGGACAGCTCCTGCAAATACCTACGACTTAACCTCTGCCGCCCTTTATGTTGACTACCAGCAAACGCCTTATATTTGGCAAAACTTGCCCCACAGTGCCAGTGAGATCATTGACTACCGCTATGATGCCGATAACGACAACCTGTCGTACTATTTAACCGCCGAAGGAACAGTTAAAGCGTCAAGTAGTCCAAGCGATGAGTGGCAACTGAGTGCGGCGAGACAGGTTTCAGCATTAGATTTGGCTGAAGATTTGAATAACGACACCTTAGATTCGGATAACGCTATTAGCGTTCCTGAAAAGCGCACGTCCGTAGAAATTAACAACGATGTGTTAACAGCCTATGGCAACGGCGCTGGCGTCCAATCGGGGATCCAACGAATTGCCTACCAAGCCACAGGCGGCTCGACTACAGTCACACACGTTATCTACGCAGAAGCAGATGCAGAGCAAACTATTCCGATGTTTGATGACAACAATGTTAATGTCGTTATAAATAATGCGGGTACATTATCTAACTATGACATCAGCGTGATGTACACAGAAAACGAACAAGCTTTGGCAGCGCTAATGGCAGAACACACCAATCCAAGTATTACTGATAATAGTGACCTAAGTGTGGATCCATTGCCCGTGCTCTTGACCACTTACGAGAGAGAGCAACTGGCTCGAAAAAAGAAAATCATCGATCACTATCAAATATCGACGAGTAATCCTTAGGATCTAGAGCCTTTCTTGCTCTTTTCCGTTATCTGTAAGCGAAGCGCTCCGTATTCAATTTCCCGAATGCGGAGTACAGAAAGAGCAAGAACCCTTATGTGCTCACGGTCTGCTTTTTCCGTAATCCGTAACCGCAGCACTCTGTATTCAAGATCCCGAATACTGATTACGGAATACGGAATACAGAAAGAGCAAGAACCCTTATGCGCGCACGGTCTGCTTTTTCCGTCATCTGTAAGCGAAGCGCTCTGTATTCAAGATCCCGAATACTGATTACGGAATACAGAGTACGGAAAGAGCAAAGGCCCCGATGCGAGCACGAGGCTGCTTTTTCCGTATTCCGTATTCCGTAATCTTTTCCCTAGCCCCCCCACGTGATACCATTTTTCCAGACATTACTTAAGGAAAACCAATGAAAATTGCAGTTGCTGGAACAGGTTACGTCGGCCTGTCAAACGCCATGCTACTGGCGCAACATAATGAAGTGGTCGCACTCGACATCGTGGAAGAAAAGGTCAACCTGCTTAACAACCAACAATCACCGATTGTTGATGCCGAAATCGAGCAATTTCTCGCCGAAAAGCCACTCAACTTTACCGCGACGCTCGACAAAGAAAAGGCCTACCAGAGCGCGGACTTTGTGGTAATTGCCACCCCCACTGATTACGATCCCGAAACCAACTACTTTAATACCCGTTCAGTCGAGGCGGTGATTAAAGATGTGATGGCGATTAACCCAGAGGCGGTGATGGTGATTAAATCGACGGTACCCGTGGGTTACACGGAAAAAATCAAGCAGCAAATGGGTTGTGAGAATATCCTCTTCTCCCCTGAGTTTTTACGCGAAGGCAAAGCGCTTTACGACAACTTATATCCATCACGAATCATTGTCGGCGAACAATCCGAGCGCGCGCGCCAATTTGCCACCTTGTTGCAACAAGGCGCAGTTAAATCAGGTATTTCCGTTTTGTTCACCCATTCCACCGAAGCGGAAGCGGTAAAGCTGTTCTCCAACACCTACCTGGCAATGCGCGTGGCCTACTTTAACGAGCTGGATAGCTACGCTGAATCCCACGGTTTGGACGCGCGTCAGATCATCGAAGGGGTAGGGCTAGACCCACGGATTGGCGATCACTACAACAACCCTTCGTTTGGCTATGGCGGCTATTGCCTACCGAAAGACACCCGCCAATTGTTGGCCAACTACCAAGACGTGCCTAACAACATTATTCAAGCCATTGTTGATGCCAACACCACCCGCAAAGACTTTATCGCTAATGCAATCATCAAGCGCGAGCCTAAAGTCGTCGGCGTCTATCGTTTGGTGATGAAATCCGGCTCAGACAACTTCCGCGCTTCAGCCATCCAAGGGATCATGAAGCGGATTAAAGCCAAAGGCATTGAAGTGGTAGTGTACGAGCCCGTGCTTGAAGAAGATACCTTCTTTAACTCTGAAGTCATCAAAGACTTGGACACCTTCAAACAACGCGCCGATGTGATTGTCGCCAACCGTATGGTTGACGAGATCCGCGATGTAGAAAGCAAAGTCTACACCCGCGACTTATTCGGCGCAGATTGAGGGAAAAACCACAGTACGGGCTCGGTCTGCTCTTTTCCGTACTCCGTAAGCGCAGCGCTCTGTATTCCAATTCCCGAATACCGATGACGGAATACAGAGTACGGAAAGAGCAAGAGCCCCAATGCCCGCGCAGTGTGCTCTTTCCCGTACTCCGTAAGCGCAGCGCTCCGTATTCCCATTCCCGAATACCGATGACGGAATACAGAGTACGGAAAGAGCAAAGGCCCCGATGCGAGCACGAGGCTGCTTTTTCTAATCTCTTTCCGCCTTCTCCCTCGCAAAATCCCCCAAACACCATACAACGCAACGACCGACCTCGCTTATCCTCACCCGCACATTCATAACCGGTGGATGATGCCATGTTATTTATTACCAGCCGTATACCCGAACAAGGCTCGCACAGTGAGGCTGGCCGCTGGCTCAGCTTTGATAACCAAAACACCGATATCTCAAAGTGGGTGTATTTTTGCCAACGCGCCGGGCAGGGTGAATACAAAGAGATCACCGCTGCGCCATTTATGGCCAAGCTGAAAGCCTTACCCACGCATACCCAAATACTCTTTTTGCTTCATGGTTATAACAACCAAATGGAAAGCCATATTTTCCCGATGGCGCAGATCTTACAACACCAATTTGATCGCCTGTCACCCAACGCCATACTGGTGGTGCCGATTATCTGGCCGTGTGATGACGATAGCCGGCTCGGCGCGATTGATGATTACTGGGACGACCAACTCGCTGCCACCGCGTCCGGCTTAGCGTTTAGTCGTTTACTGGCGATGTTTGATGACTGGCGCCGCGCCCCCGAGCAACAAACCACCCCGTGCAAACGGCGCATGAACGTACTCGCGCACTCCATGGGGAATCGCGTGCTCATCAGCACCTTTCACCATTGGCACCAACATGCTGGACTCGACACCATGCCAAAATGGTTTCGGCATATCTTTATGATGGCCGCCGATGTTGATAACCAAGCCCTAGAGCCGCGCCAACCGGGCAGGGCAGTGCTGGATGCCGCCAAACAAGTACATATTTACTATGCCGCCGACGATTTAGCCATGGCCGCGTCAAAAGTGGTGAACGTCCGTCACCGCACGGTCACCCGCCGCCTAGGCATGACCGGCCCTGAAAACCTCGACGCGCTTCCCGCTAACAAAGTGACGGTAACCGACTGCGACGCGTTTAATGATCACTTCGATCCCAACTGGGGACACACATACTTTCTCACCGACGACAACAACCACCCAAGCCCATTGATAGGACAGATGATGGATAAGATGATAAGAGATTGAATACGGAATACAGAATACGGAAAGAGCATAGAGCCTCAATGCGAGCACCGGCTTCTCTTTTCCGTACTCTGTAAGCGAAGCGCTCCGTATTCAAGATCCCGAATACAGATGACTGAATACAGAGTACAGAAAGAGCAAGAACCCGGATGCGAGTACGAGGCTGCTTTTTCTAGTCTCTAGTTTCTCGAAGCGAAGCGTCTAGTCTCTTTCGGTATTCCGTATTCTGTAATCTTTCCCTAGGACCTAGGACCCTAGGCCCTTCCCAACAAGGACGTAACCATGCCCAACACTTCACCCAACACCTCACTAAACACCTCACTAAACACCGACACCCTCACTGTCACCCACCATGGTGGCTATCAAACCGTGACGGGCTCGTGTCACCAAGTAGATATAAAAACAAGCGGCTTACGTTTGTTGATTGACTGCGGCCAATACCAAGGTGATGACGCGCGAGAGGCGAGGGTGAACCTCAACGGCAAACGCATTGACGCGCTGATCCTCACGCATGCCCATATCGACCACTGCGGTTTGCTGCCTTGGCTATTGGCGGCTGGCTTTAATGGCCCCATTTATTGCACCGAAGCCACCGCCGCTTTGGTGCCGCTATTGATTGATGACACCTTAAAATTGCAACTTAATATGGATTATGGTCATCGTCAGCGGGTAATCGAACGTATCCGCCAGTTAACAGTGACATTGCCTTACAACAGCTGGCACCGGCTAAAGCCCAAGCAAAAAGGGCAGCCAGCGACCTACTTGCGCTTGCAACCGGCGGGGCATATTTTGGGCTCGGCCTATGTTGAATTAAAACTGCCCGACGAGCAGCGCGTAGTGTTCTCGGGGGATTTAGGGCCTAGTAATACGCCATTGTTGCCCGATCCAACTCCGCCAAGCCGTGCCGATATCTTATTTTTAGAGTCCACCTACGGCGATAAAACCCATGAGTCCGTCGCCACGCGCGCCCAGCGGCTCGAGGCGATTATTCAACGGTCACTCGAAGACGGTGGCGCGATATTGATCCCCGCGTTCAGTGTCGGTCGCACCCAAGAGCTATTGTTTGATATTGAGCAGCTGATTCACCAAAAGCAGCTTGATGATACGCTCCCTATCATTCTCGACTCTCCCATGGCGCAAAAGGTGACGCGTCACTATCGCCAGTTTAAAAAGCTGTGGAGCAAAGAGGCAAAAACCAAACTGAACCAACACCGCCACCCGCTAGCCTTTGAGCAGTGCATCACGATTGATGAACACAGCCAGCACATAGCACTGGTGAACCGCCTAAAACAAACCGGCGAGCCGGCCATTGTGGTCGCCGCCTCCGGCATGTGCCAAGGTGGGCGCATCATGAACTACCTTACCGCATTACTTGAAGACAAACGCACCGACGTGATCTTTGCCGGCTACCAAGCCCAACAAACCCTTGGCCGCGATATTCAGCAAGGCAACCAACAAGTGTGGATAGATAACACCCCAGTCACGGTCAACGCGCAAATCCACACAATCTCCGGCTACTCCGCCCACGCCGACCAAAATGACCTGGTCAACTTCGTGCAAGGCATCCAACCGCCCCCCAAGCAGATCCACTTAATCCATGGCGAGCCGGATAGTCAACGGGAATTAGCTGCTCTTCTCCGTAATCCGTAAGCGAAGCGCTCCGTACTCTAATTCCCGAATACCGATGACGGAATACAGAGTACGGAAAGAGCAAAGGCCCGGATGCGGCCACGAGGCTGCTTGGGCGCCTGTCACGATCAATGCCAATATTTGACCGCCAATGTCGGATGGCGCGCAGGGCAGTTCCTAGGACCTAGGATCCTAGGCCCTAGGAACTTTAGCTACCAGAACTGGCACGATACGCTTTTTCCGTATTCCGTAAGCGAAGCGATCCGTATTCCCATTCCTGATAACAGAATACAGAAAAGAGCAGATGTACCACCATGACGATCTTTCCCTTAATCTTTCCGCCTAAAAACCCACCACACCACCTGCGTAACCTCGACTTTTCGCCACTAAGCCTTTTGTCCACAAAAGTTAGCAGGTAAACTCAAAACCCATTAAAATGTACCGACTGTGCGCCTTGCACAGCCACACAAACTCAAGTTATGCGCACAGGGGAAGCGACACCTCATGGCGGTAGCGTGGGCGATTGCTGAGTAGAATTTACTCATTGTAAATGACAACTGTTTTGGATAACACAATAGTTACGCCGAACCAAAGCTGTAACGCCTTACCAAACGGGAAGTGTTTAGAGCGCTGGATGGCGGCTGGGAGATAAAGCATTGGGTATAGCTAAGGACAAAAAAATCCGCATTGCCGTTGTCGGTTGTGGCCGGATCTCAAAAAATCATTTTGGCTCGATTGAGCAGCTAAGCGACGAATACGAGCTAGTTGCAATATGTGATAACAACCTGAATGTTTTGGCTGAGCACCAAGAGAAATACCAAGTACCCGGTTATTTGTCGTTTGACGAATTGCTTGAAAAGGAAAGCCTTGACCTTGTTACGCTATGCACACCATCAGGTATCCATGCTGCACACACCATTAAAGCGGCAAAAGCAGGCATCAATGTAGTAACCGAAAAGCCCATGGCAACCAAATGGGAAGACGGCTTGGCGATGACAAAAGCTTGCGAAGAGGCTGGTGTGCAGCTTTTTGTGGTGAAGCAGAACCGTCGTAATTCGACGCTGCAACTATTAAAACGTGCTATCGACGAGAAACGTTTTGGTGCCATTCATATGGTACACCTCAACGTTTTCTGGACGCGTCCGCAAGAATACTATGATCGCGCAAAATGGTCAGGCACCTGGCATATGGACGGCGGCGCTTTTATGAATCAAGCGACGCATTATGTTGATTTGTTGCATTGGTTAGTCGGCTCGGTTGAAGAAGTGCATGCAATGCTCTCAACCCATCGTAATATCGAAGTCGAAGACACTGGCGTAGTTAACATCAAATGGCGTAACGGCGCGCTCGGCTCAATGGCCGTAACTATGTGCACTTACCCTAAAAATTTAGAAGGCTCAATCACGATATTGGGCGAAAAAGGCACGGTGCGCATTGGCGGAGTTGCAATTAATGACATTCAAGAATGGCAGTTTGAAGAAGCTAAAGACTATGACGCCGAGATTGAGCAAGCGAACTACCAAACCAGTTCTGTGTACGGATTTGGTCACCCGCCGTATTTTCAAAATGTCGCTGATACTTTAAAAGGCCGCGCAGAAGCAGAAACCGATGGCCGTGAGGGCCTTAAATCGCTTGAGCTATTGACTGCTATTTACCGCTCTGGTCGTGATAAGTCGACCGTTGGCCTGCCACTGAATTTATAACAGTAACAAGGTTAAAAAGATGAACCTACAAGATGTGAAGTTTGGCATCATAGGGCTAGGATATGTTGGTTTGCCACTGGCCGTTGAATTCGGTAAGAGCTTCCCCACAATTGGCTACGATGTTAAAGAAGAGCGTGTAAGAGAGCTCTTGGCTGGATATGATTCGACAAAAGAATGTACCGATGAGGAGTTGGTACAAGCCAAATGCCTTACTTACACGAGCCAGCTAACAGATATCGCTAGCTGTAACTTTTATATCGTCACTGTCCCCACGCCCATTACAGAAGAGAAAACGCCGGATCTCACGCCACTAAAAAAAGCCTCAAAAGCGTTAGCGAATGTGATCAGCAAGGGTGATACCGTCGTCTTTGAATCGACAGTTTATCCTGGGGCCACAGAAGAAGTGTGTATCCCAATCATAGAGAAACACTCAGGGCTGGTATTCAACCAAGACTTTTTTGCAGGTTACAGCCCTGAGCGCATTAACCCAGGTGACAAAGTGAATCGCCTGCCGACGATTGTTAAGATCACCTCAGGCTCTACCCCTGAAGCTGCTAAGTTTATTGATACAGTCTATCGTCAAGTTATTACTGCAGGCACCCATCAAGCCTCGTCGATAAAAGTGGCTGAAGCCGCCAAAGTGATTGAAAATACGCAGCGTGATTTGAATATTGCCGTGATCAACGAATTTGCCAAGATTTTTAATAAATTGAAAATCGACACCGAAGAAGTATTAAAAGCGGCAGGCACCAAGTGGAACTTTCTGCATTTTAAACCGGGCCTAGTCGGCGGTCACTGTATCAGTGTTGACCCTTACTACCTCACATATAAAGCGCAAGAAACGGGTTATCGGCCCGAAGTGATTCTTGCTGGGCGTCGGATTAACGATGGTATGGGCGAATATGTAGCGACTCAGCTAGTTAAAGCGTTATCGCGTCGTAAAATCCATATTGATGAAGCACGTGTGTTAGTCATGGGGATCACCTTCAAGGGCGATTGTCCTGACGTGCGGAATACCAAGATTGTTGATATTATCAGCGAACTTAAAGATTTTAATATGGGCGTTGATGTCTACGATAGTTGGGCGAACCCAGCTGAGGTAA
The DNA here is from genome assembly GCF_009377945.1 of Salinivibrio sp. VYel1. NCBI lineage: Bacteria > Pseudomonadati > Pseudomonadota > Gammaproteobacteria > Vibrionales > Vibrionaceae > Salinivibrio > Salinivibrio sp. VYel1. The sequence goes on from NZ_RSAM01000006.1 coordinate 174,838, forward strand.
AAGATGAGTACGGCATTGAGCTTATCAGCCATCTATCCCCAGGCACCTATGACGCGATTATTTTGGCCGTCGATCACTCTGAAATGAAACTGATGGGTGAGGCTAAATTGCGCGCTTTAGGGAAACCTGATCATGTGCTTTATGATGTGAAACACGTACTGCCTCTCGGTGACTCAGATTTACGTCTTTAATTCTTAACCAGTGAGACGCCAATTGTGGCAGATAAAACCATGGATTATTTTAAGCATGAAAGCGCCATTGTTGATGAGGGCGCACAAATCGGAAGTGGCTCACGAGTGTGGCATTTTGCTCACGTTTGCAGTGGTGCCAATATAGGCAAAGGTGTCTCGCTGGGTCAAAATGTCTTTGTCGGCAACAAAGTCACTATCGCGGACAACTGCAAAGTACAAAACAATGTCTCGGTGTACGACAATGTGCATTTAGAAGATGGCGTGTTTTGCGGCCCAAGCATGGTGTTTACCAATGTTTATAACCCACGTTCCCTTATTGAGCGCAAAGATGAATACAAAGATACCTGGGTAAGAAAAGGTGCCACACTAGGCGCGAACTGCACCATTGTGTGTGGCGTGAATGTGGGCGAATTTGCGTTTATTGGCGCTGGTGCAGTGATCAATAAAGACGTGCCGGCTTATGCTTTAATGGTGGGTGTACCCGCCAAGCAAATCGGTTGGATGAGTGAATACGGTGAGCAACTTGACTTGCCGCTGACTGGCAATGCGCAAACTACCTGTCCTCATACGGGCGACATTTACCAACTGACTGACTCAGTGCTAGAGAAAATTTAATCATGCAATTTATTGATTTAGCTGCACAGCAGGCACAAATAAAAGACAAAATCGATACTGCGATTCAAACTGTATTATCACATGGCAAGTACATTCTTGGCCCAGAAGTGGCGGAGCTAGAACAAAAACTGAGTGAGTTTTGTGGTGCACAGCACTGCATTAGCGTGGCCAACGGCACCGACGCATTACAAATTGCACTTATGGCGCTAGAAGTAGGCCCTGGCGATGAAGTGATTATTCCTGGCTTTACCTACATTGCCACGGCCGAGACAGTCGCGTTACTGGGCGCAAAACCTATCTACGTCGATATTGACGAGCGCACCTACAACATCAATCCAGCTTTGATTGAGCCAGCAATCACCAGCAAAACGAAAGCCATTATGGCAGTGTCGCTTTATGGTCAATGTGCGGACTATGATGCGATCAATAGCGTTGCTGAAAAGTATAATATCCCTGTGATTGAAGACGCGGCCCAAAGCTTTGGCGCTAGCTACAAAGACAAACGCTCATGTAATTTAACCACTATTGCTTGCACCAGTTTCTTCCCTAGTAAGCCGCTTGGTTGCTATGGCGATGGCGGCGCGATTTTCACCAACGATGAGCAGCTTGCGCTGATTATGCGCCAAATTGCTCGTCACGGCCAAGATCGCCGTTATCACCATATTCGAGTAGGTGTAAACAGTCGCTTAGATACACTACAAGCAGCCATCTTACTGCCAAAGCTAGAGATCTTTGCCAAAGAAATTGAGCTAAGAAATCAAGCCGCTAACCGCTACAACCAGTTACTCAGCGAAGCTGGCATTCAAACTACGCCTTATGTAGAAGAGCATAATATCTCGACCTGGGCGCAATACACTATTCGTGTTGATAACCGAGAAGCCATAAAGGCCAAACTCAAGGAGGCGGGTATTCCGACTGCCGTGCACTATCCAATCCCGCTGAATAAACAGCCAGCAGTAGCTGACCATCATGTTCAGTTACCCGCGGGAGATAAAGTGGCCGAGCAGGTGATAAGCTTGCCGATGCACCCTTATTTACGGGAAATAGAACAAACGCTGATATCGAGAGCATTAGTGGAGTTTAACTAGTGGCTATTACAGTAACTCCCAGTAAACAAATATTAAACTATTATCAGATCTTAACGTCATCGCTTTGTACGCTCGATAATGTATCTAACATAAAGATACCTTACCGTAAAAATAAGGTGAAATATAATACCATACAGCCTCTGAAAATAAATCGCTCTGGAGCAGAAGCGAATGGTATATGGTGGTATTCGGAACTTGTTAAAGTATTTAATTATGCTCAAGAAAAAGATCTTATAAAAGATATAATTATCCATGGTAGCTATGGAGACTTTTCTACAACTAACTTCAGTGATCTGGAGGCTACGATAGTTGTCAACGAAAAAGTTTTTTTTGACTCGAGTAAAAAGATTGCGTTTTCAAATTGGCTAGAAAAAAAATTTAATAAACTAATAATCAGAGTTGATCCTATACAGCACCACGGAGCTTTTTTTCTTTGGGATAGTCTTTGCAAACAATACAGTGAGATAATCCTTCCTCTTTCATCCTACAATGCTTGTTGGTCATTGACTGGAGAGTCAGTGGATGTATTTTCATATGATGACATAGAAAGTATAGCTAAAGAGTCGAGAGAACGGTTAGAGAAAACATTAGAGAATCTAAGTAATCCATGGCGAAATTTCTTTCGGTTTGGTTTTAACAATTATGCAATCAAGCGCTATGTGAGCAACCTATTGCTTGTGCCTGCTTTTTATTATCAAAGTCAAGGAAGAGTACTCAATAAGAAAGATGCTATAAATCAATTTGAAAAAGATTTCCCATGCACTTATTACCGCAGCATTTATGATGCCTCAGTAATAAGGGATAGTTGGTCTAAGCCACCTCGACTTCTAGGTTTTTTAAGAGCTTCTATTATATCGAAAAAAATACCATCAGGACGATTTGATCTGCTCTTACTCGCGACCTTATCTGGAAGAAATAGTCATTTTAAAGAAAATATCTTACCTAGAATGATATTAGATTCAGAAAATCTTTTGGAGTTTTTCATTGAAAATAGTCAATGACCCAGCTGTAATAGATGAAAGTGTCTATTACAGCCAAATTAGTAAGTACTTAGAAAATGTGAAAAATATAGATGGAGTGATATCTATATATCTTATGGGTAGCATTAAAGCACCTGGCCTATCTGATATTGATATTATCGTTGTCGTGACTGATGACTTCGATAATCGACAATCTGGAAGACTTTCAGTTAAAAATATGGATGAAAGAGTATTTTTACATGGTCCAATAGTCGTTCCATATTCCCTATCTAGAAATATCCAGTATGTTTTTTATGCTAGCAACTTACAATGTATATATGGGGAGTCTTGCCTCCAAAAATGGGATGATATAAGTACTGAAGAAAGAAAATTATTAGCTTCATGTTATCTGGTCGATTTTATAGAAAGTCGGTTTCTCCAGTTTTCTCTTTTAGAGGGAGGAGAAGTTGATAAAAGAAGTTGGTTAACGAGAGTCTGGTCCACAGTTCATTCTTTGGAGCTCTATCAGCATGTAGTAAAAGAAGAGCTACCAGAAAAAATAAAAAACATGGAAGCTATTATTAGACAAACACGGTATGATTGGTTAAAAAAAAGTAGCATCCCGAATGAGCTATTTATTGAAGCACTAAAGGCAGCTGAAAAAGCGAATAAATTTATATTCCTTTCTATCCTTGAGTATTATTATGGTGCTCCCAAGTTAAAGAAAGATTTAAAGATAATCTCAGGTGCCAAAAAGATACTTTTCTCCAACGATATTTCTAGTGAGTTATTGAGTTATCGTTCAAAAAACCTCATGGTATTAAAAAGGAAAGTTAACGTTTATGCTGCGGAGCATAAACCCACATACCTTGCTTATCTTCAAGACTATTACGATGTTAAAGTGGAATGGCATCATCCTCCTAACAAAGCGGATAAACTAAAAGCAATAAAAAACAAAAGGAAGGAGCATGTATTCTTTCATCGCTCATGGCTCGATGAGCATGCCAAAGATTCTGGGTCAATGAAAGGTTATATTGGTTTGGATACAAGTGTTAAGTGGACAATAAAAAAAGTTATTGAAAGAGCTTTAGTTGAGTTAGTCGTATAATGCATATTCTCATTCTTCCATCATGGTATCCGTCAAACGCGGATGACGTCCGAGGTGTTTTTTTTCGCGATCAAGCAATAGCTTTGCACAATTACGGCCACACCGTTGGTGTCATTGCTCCGTCAATACGTTCATTACGAACATTAGGGAAACCAAGAAATCAGAACCCTGACTTCGAGAACGATCGGGGTATACTGACTTACCGCGAGGAAGTACTTAGTTTTCTTCCTCGTATCCCGTATGGAAGTTATCTACTCTTCTTAAGAGCAGCAAGAAAACTGTTGAACGCTTATATAAAGAAAAATGGAAAACCTGATATCATCCATGCACATTCAGCAATATTGGCGGGCGCTGCTGGCGTGAAGCTTTCGCAAGAGTTCGAGATACCTTTGGTGTTGACTGAACATAGCTCAGGATTTGCTAGAGGTATTTATGCTAAATGGCAGTTAAAACTAGCAGAAAATGCCATAAAAAAATCAGGTTTAAATATTGCTGTGAGCCCATCGTTAGCAAATATCTTGATTGAGCAGTTCCCTAATATTAATGCACGCTGGAAATGGATACCCAATGTCGTTGCGGCACGCTTCAGTGCAAAAAATAGGTCGTGTAAAAATAATCACATAATCCGTTATTTAAATTTGGCATTGATGACGAAGAACAAAGGTCAAACTGACCTCCTATCTGCGTTTATTAAATTAAATAAAAACAGTCAAACAGTCTTGGAGCTCTGGCTTGCGGGCGACGGTCCGATCAAAGCTGAGTTAATGAAAATAGCCAAAGAAGCTGGAGTCAGCGATAGAGTGCACTTTCTCGGAAAGATAGAGCCTGAAAAAGTGCCTGAACTTTTGGCGCAAGTCGATGTGATGGTGGTATCTAGTCACTATGAAACATTTGGCGTTGTCGCAGCAGAAGCATTGATGGCTGGCATACCAGTAGTAGCAACACGCAGTGGCGGGCCGGAGTGCATTGTAGAAGAAGGAGATGGATTGTTGGTTGAGCCTAAACAGCCTAAAGCCCTAGCAGAAGCAATGTTAGAAATAGGGCAAAATTTAGACCGTTATAAGCCTGCAGTCTTAGAAAAAAACGCACAAGCGAGATTTTCAACCTCAGCAGTTGCTGCTCAGTTAACCACTGAATATCAAAACCTTTTATCTTTCATTCGTGAGTCCAACTAAAGAGAATTTATTTTGATAATCCGCTTAAAAAAAATAGCAAGCGCCTCAGTGGTTCGTCGTAACATTGCAATGACATTGGGTCGCCAGATACTAGCGGCTTTCGCTCAGTTGCTTTTGGTTGTTCTTATTGCTAGAGAGCTAGGACCCGAGGGTAATGGCTATTATGCTATGGCAATCTTAGTACCGACTATGTTAACCAACTTCCTAAACTTGGGAGTGGGGCCTGCAACGGTATACTACGTGAGTCGCGGCGAATTCAATATCCATCAGGCGATCTCAGAGAATCTACAGTTAGCATTTATGATCGCTACTATAGGCATTATCGGCGCCTTGCCGGCTTTGTATTTTTTTGGTGGATATCTTTTTCCTAATGTACCCAACACACTTTTATATATTGGGCTTATCTCTTTTCCTCTATCGCTCCTGTTGGCCTATTTGAAAAGCATATTACAAGGTATAGAAGACTTTGGCGCCTTTAACTTGACTGTCCTTGTTCCACCCTATATTAACTTAATAGGTGTGGCGGTAGTAATATATGGTTTTGATTTAGGTATTTTCGGAGCAATGTTCGCTTATGTTATCGGCCAAGCCTCTGGTTTACTTATCGTAGGCATATTACTAGTAAAGAAAAAACATACTAAAAGTAATGATCCCAAAACTGTGGCTGTCAGAGACTATAAGAAAAGAACACTGAACTACGGTTGGAAGGCTCATTTATCCAATATACTGGCATTCATAAATTACCGATCTGATATTTTTCTCGTTAATTTTTTCATGAACCCAGCAGTCACAGGGATCTATGTTATCGCTGTGCAAATCGCTGAAAAACTTTGGATGTTATCTCAAGCCGCAAGTGCCGTTTTATTACCACGTTTATCAGCAATGCATCACGACCCACAAGCACGATCATCACTAACCAATAAAGGTTTTATTATTGTATCAGTGATTACTGCAGTTGGGAGCATTATTGCGGCCATATTACTATGGTGGCTTGTTGGGCCTGTATTTGGTAATGATTATAGTGCTGCCTTACCCGCTTTTCTATATTTACTCCCAGGTATCATTGCGGGGGCTGGATCACGAATATATTCCAATTGCATAGCCGCAGCGGGTAAGCCAGAGTGGAATATGTATATTTCATTAGCAGTAGTAACTATTAACATAGTTGGGAATATTTTATTAATCCCCGAGCTCGATATAATAGGTGCTGCATTGGCAACAAGTATTGCGTATTGTGCCAATGCAGCGATTAAAAGAATGCTAATAAAAAAATACTTATAGTGGATAAGTACGATAGTTAAAAAAGCAATTAACGAAAAGAGCGTTCACATGAAAAAAACAGCAAACATCGTACTCAATGACTTCACTAACGACAGCCGTGTTTTAAAAACATCGCAAACACTTAAAAAGCTGGGTTTTGTGACAACAGTCGTTGCAATTCATAATGACGGATTAATTGAAGAAGAAAGTGTGCATGGGGTCGCAATAAATCGAATAAAGTTAAGGAGCAGGCCTTGGTCTAAATCAAAGCCTGTTCAACTTATAAAATATTTAGAGTTTTTGTTTCGAGCAGTATGTCGGTTTAGGAATGCTGATATCATCCACTGTAATGATCTTAATGCGTTACCTGTGGGATTATTGATTAAAACGTTTTTTAAAGAGAAAAAGGTTGTTTACGATTGCCATGAATATGAAACTGAAATTAAAGGCTTGTCAGGAGTAGAAAAGGGGATAAGGAGGTGGTTAGAAAGTTTTCTTATTCGCTACGCAGATACGGTTATTACCGTCAGTGACTCGATCGCCAAAGAGTACCAACGTCTTTACTCGATAGACAAGCCCCAATTAGTCTTAAACTGCCCAAGATTTTTTGAGCGCTCAAAAGAAGATTTATTTCGTGAAAGCTTAGGTATCCGTTCAGATCAAAAAATCTTTTTGTACCAAGGGGGATTGAGTCAGGGGCGCGGTATCGAATTATTATTAGAAGCTTTTTCGAACCTTGAGTCTGATAAGAGTGTGTTAGTCTGCATGGGGTATGGTCATCTCGAAGACTTGATTAAGGAAAAAGCTCAGCTGCAGAGTACTATTTTTTTCCACCCTGCAGTTACACCTGAGGTATTGCTACGTTATACCGGCTCTGCTGACTACGGTATTCTTTTCTACGAGGATACTTGTCTTAATCATCGCTACTGTTCTCCTAACAAGATCTTCGAATATCTCATGGCTGGTTTGCCAGTCCTTACTTCAAATCTTTTTGAAATGAAGCGGTTGGTAGAAGAAGAAGGCATCGGTATTGTAGCCGAAGACAATACAGTAGAGGGGTTTAAAAAGGCAGTAGAAGCCTTGTTAAACCAAGACTATGGCGCTATTCAGGAAAATGTATTTAAATCCCGTAAAAAATACTGTTGGGAAGAACAGGAAAATGTTTTAAAAGAGATTTATTATGCGCTCTAATTGTAAAGTCGCCCACCTTACCTCTGTCCATCCTCGCTTTGATACCCGCATCTTCCTCAAGGAATGCACGTCTCTCGCAAGTAATGGTTACACCATGTTGCTGATCGTTGCTGACGGTAAGGGAGATGAAATAAAAAATAACGTGTCAATCTACGATGTAGGTGCAACTAAAGGGCGTTTGGATCGCATTCGTAACGCCCCAGGACGCGTGTTGAATAAAGCGCTAGAGATGGATGCTGATGTTTATCACCTACATGATCCTGAGTTAATCCCAATAGGTTTGAAGCTCAAAAAGCATGGCAAAGTAGTGATTTTTGATGCCCATGAAGATGTGCCTAAGCAGCTGTTGGGTAAACCATACTTAAACAAACCTGCTAAATGGATACTGTCAAAAACCTTTGCTGTATATGAGCGCTGGGCTTGTCGTAAGCTAGATGGAGTGATTGCTGCAACACCATATATACGCAACAAATATATCCAAATAGGCGTAGCATCCATTGATATTAACAACTATCCATTGCTAACTGAGCTTGCAACGTGTGAAGTGGACTGGTCTGTCAAAAATGATCAGGTTTGTTACATCGGTGCGTTGGGAAGAGTAAGAGGGATCAAAGAGATCGTTAAATCGGCTGCTTACAACGAATCAGGCGCCACGCTAGTGATTGGTGGGAGCTTCTCTGAAACAGAGTTTGCAAACGAAGTTAAAGCTGAATCGGGCTGGCAAAGAACCGAACATCTTGGCTGGTTAGAGCGGGAGCAGATCAAGTGTGTGCTTGAGCAGTCGAAAGCTGGACTAGTAACCTTGCATCCGATAATCAACTATTTAGATGCCTTACCTGTAAAAATGTTTGAATATATGGCCGCAGGTGTGCCGGTTATCGCATCAGATTTTCCACTTTGGAAACAAATTATCGAAGGCAACCAATGCGGATTGTGTGTTGACCCACTTGATCCTAAAGCAACTGCCCAGGCGATCGACTATCTGGTGACTCATCCTGTTGAAGCTGAAAAAATGGGACGTAATGGCCAAAGGGCAATCAAAAGTAAATATAACTGGGGTATCGAGGAAAACAAACTTCTCGATTTCTACCAAACACTATAAGACGGTATTCTATGCAAAAAATCCTAACAATCATTGGGGCCCGTCCTCAGTTTATTAAGGCGAGCGTGGTGTCGCGTGCAATTCAGCAAACAGCAGACATCGAGGAGATTATTCTTCATACGGGCCAGCACTTTGACTCTAATATGTCAGATGTCTTTTTTAATCAATTAGGCATTCCGAAACCAGATATACAGCTTGATATCCACGGCGGCAGCCATGGAAAGATGACCGGGCGTATGCTTGCAGAAATTGAGCAGGCTTTGTTGACCCATAAACCAGACCGTGTGTTGGTGTATGGTGATACTAACTCAACACTCGCAGGCGCACTTGCAGCTGCCAAGTTGCATATCCCCGTCGCCCATATTGAGGCTGGCTTGCGCAGTTTTAATATGCAAATGCCAGAAGAAATTAATCGGATTTTGACTGATCAGATTAGTGATTTACTCTTCTGTCCGACAAATACAGCGGTTGCTAACCTTAAAAACGAAGGCTTTACTGATAAACCAGTAAAGATTTTACAGGTAGGGGATGTCATGCAAGATGCAGCAATTCTTTTTGCAGAAAAAGCGCAAGCACCGCACGGAACGCTCCCAGATTCCTTTATTCTTGCAACCCTTCATCGAGCCGAAAATACTGATAATCCAGAGCGGTTGGCTGCCGTAGTAACAGCGCTTAACGAGGTCAATGCAACTATTGCTCCTGTTGTGCTTCCTCTGCACCCTCGGACGCGTAGACTGATCGCCGAACAGGGTCTTGAATTGAGTGTTCATCTTGTCGATCCAGTCGGTTATTTTGAAATGGTTTGGCTACTCGATCACTGTCAATTGGTATTGACGGATAGCGGTGGTGTGCAGAAGGAAGCGTTTTTCTTCGGTAAAGCTTGCGTGACAATGCGCGATCAAACTGAGTGGGTAGAGCTAATAGAAGCTGGCGCTAACGAGCTAGTAGGTGCTAGTCAGAGTAAAATCATCAATGCGACGAAACGCCACTACGGACGATACGTTGAAGATACCGAAACTCTCTATGGTGGTGGTTTAGCCTCCCAAAAAATCGTTCAAACACTTGCTACTAACACGTAATATATCCCCATGCCCAACAACCATCCACTTGTCTCAATCATCATGCCATCGTTCAATGCGGCTCAGACCATTAGTGAAAGCATTGAAAGCGTATTGGCACAGACCTATACAAATTGGGAGCTAGTCATCGTCGATGATCAGTCAACCGATAGTACATGGTCGCTGATCAATCGTTACGCACAATCTCACGCTAATATTCACGTGTATCAAAACAGTGACAATTGCGGGGCAGGTGTGAGTCGTAATTGCGCCATCGAGAGAGCGCAAGGCCGATTTATCGCCTTTCTTGATGCAGACGACGTGTGGGAACCAAACAAGCTGACAGTACAAGTAGGGGTGATGCTAAAAAATGGTTACCCATTCACCTACACTCACTACACCAAATTTAAAGGCAATCAATTATTATCAACGATTAAAGCGCCAAGCCAAGTCACATACTCCCAGCTACTATACAGCAACGTGATTGGTTGCTTGACGGCAATGTACGATACCTCGGTACTCGGTAAACGTTACATGCCGTTGATTCGTAAAAGGCAAGACATGGGATTGTGGTTAGATATTTTGAAAGACATCCCTGCCGCGCACTGCATTCCAGAGTCATTAGCCAAATACCGTATCGACACAGGGATGACCGCCAACAAACTCACCGTACTATCCTACCAGTGGCGCTTTTATCGTGACGTCGTCAAACTACCGATATTACAAGCTATCTCCGTATTTTGTGTTTATGCCATCAAGGGGTTTTTAAAGCACAAAGTGTAGCAGTTATCGCCTCTTCAACCCCTCGATACAAACCTTTCAAAACTCACTTAGTCGTACTCATACATGGTGCTAGCGTCTAGATGATAGGTATTTTGCTATTTTGCGCCAAAACCGGTGATCATTGTTTTGATTGTTTTAAGCACAATATTCATATCCAGCCAAAACGAAAAGTGCTTGATGTAGTAAAGGTCGTAAGCGAGTTTTTCTCTCGTTGACGCAGTATCATCCGCATACCCCTGCACCGTTTGTGCCCAGCCTGTGATCCCGGGTTTAACCATATGGCGATACCCATAAAACGGGATTTCCTGCTCAAACTGTTTCACAAAGCTTTCCTGCTCCGGCCGTGGGCCAATAAGTGACATCTCGCCTTTAAGCACATTAAAAAACTGCGGCAACTCATCAATCCGAAACTTACGTATAAACTTGCCAATACGCGTTACCCGAGCGACTTCCTGCGAGGCGAATTTGTCATCTGCGTCGGCAGATTTTACCGACATACTACGAAACTTATAGATCCGAAACGGTTGCCCACCTTGGCCGACACGTTCTTGTACAAACAAAGCTGGACCTGGGCTTTCTAGCCGAATCAAGATCGCCGTCATCGCCATCACAATCAGCGTTAATGGAAAAGTCATGACAATAAGTGCCGACTCCCATACCCTCTTAATATTTTGATAAATCGGATTCGGCGTCAACGTACCAATTGCATTTTCAGACAGGTGCGTTGTTTGCACTTTGCCCTCAACCATCTCTAAGATACTTTGTGAATGGAAGACGGGGATATTATTAATACTGCAATCGGCGATGAACTTTTCTTGCGCCTCGGTTAAAGGGCCGTGCAGATCCACCACTAAGCCGTCACCAATGGTGCTAAACGATAACGCCTTGTCCAACTTGCTTACATGTACGCGGGTGTGTTTTGCATTAAGCGCATCGATATCAAAGTTGTCGATAGCCGTCAGTCGCAGTCGCGTCTTATCTTTCCTAAACACAACCACAAAGTACATCCAAATGGTTTGAATGATAAACGCATAGACAATCACTTCCCTGGAATACTCAAGTCGCAGCAGCAAGATGATCACCATAACACCCGCATAAACCGAGGCGATGACCGGTAAAATATAGTATTTACGGTCGACCAGCAAAAAGTTGGTGATCTTAGGTACTGTAATGGCGGTGCATAGATACGCAAAACTGACCAACCAAAAACTATTAACCACAGTGAGAGGCAGCGACTCACGCAAGCCGGTGATGAGGTGAATAACCAATAAGGTGCCGATCACACCGACAGTGTGATTAAATAATGAACTATTGAAGAGGCGTTGCACTGGTTGAAATCCGCTAATTATCAAGGTGGTGATAAGTTACCACAAAATAGTTAACGCGTGCACAGCCTGCATTCGGAAAGAGCAAAATCCCCAATGCGAGCACGAGGCTGCTTTTTCTAGTCTCTAGCCTCTAGTTTCTAGAAGCGAAGCGTCTCATCTCTTTCCGTATTCCCATACCGTGATCTATCCCTTTTTTTTACGACACAATTGAAGACAAAGCAGTCAAACTGATCTTATCAAGTGATTTCTCACTGATTTCCACTTTAAATGACCGCTGAGCTATGTAGAATACGTCAGACATTTGACGCACCGCGCTGGGCATGATGAAGCAAGCGCTTTTCACTGTGCAGAGTGGTGCGGAATCAATCTAGTGACAGCAATATTGAGTCAGCCGCGTACAGGGAGAACGACACTTCATGGCGGTAGCGTGCCTAAACGGCAATGGCAGACACCAAGTTCACGACTTTCCTTCTTTAATCGCAGCGTTGTTACATATACCCAATGAAACATTTAACATGGATGAATCTGACATTGCCTCGTAGTGGCTGTGGTCAAAAGCTGGCGATGTGCATACTGCTGATGAGCACGCAGGTGGGGGCGTCACCTTGGCTGGAAGCTAATGACCCTTTTCTCCGTGCCGATCTGACTGCCTTATCCGATGCCGGTGAGCTTGATGGCCCAATCAATCATTACCCGCTGCGCTGGTCCAGCTTTTACGATGACACCGAGCCGCGGCAACAATGGAGTAACCGCCAGCCAAAGGCGACATCGGCACGCGACCAAATGCTCAACACCGCCCGCAACCATGTCCGTTACCGTGGCCAAGCTGCCAAATTCAACCGTGCCCCCATCGAATTCGACCTGTATTGGGCTAACGATCCGGCCACTGCAGTCGACTACGGCGACACCCCGCGTCATGAATGGCTGATTGGGTCGGCGTATCAATACATGAGCAAACGCTTTGCCTTTAAAGTGGCCAATCAATACCGCCGTGATGCCAATGGCGATAAAGACTACACTTGGCAAGGCTCTTATTTGGCATTAAACGATGGCCGCTGGCTGTTTACCCTCGGCCAAATCGACCGCTGGTGGGGGCAAGGATGGCAACATAACCTCATCTGGGGTAACCAATCGTCTCCCGCACCCAGCGCCTCAGTGAGCTACTTAAGTGATCACACGCCGTTACTGGGCTTTTGGTCGTTTGAAGCTGTCTACCAGCTGCCCGACAAAACCGGTTACGACACCCACTGGGCAGCACGTCTGGTCAGCCAGCCGATTCGGCCGTTTCAACACGGGCTCAGCTATCAAAAATGGCAAGATCCAAACGGCACACGACAAGTCAGCGAACAATGGGCATGGGATGCCAAGCTTGCCCTGCCAGCCTTTGATTGGCCCGTCGCTCACGCACTCTACACCGAACTGGCCAGTAACTACCAAGGCCAAGAGCTCGCCACCAGTTTAATCGGCTGGAGTGGGCAAACCGAGATTGCGCGCCAAAGTGTGCGCCTGGTGCTTGAGCAGCAAACCACGCACGATGGCTTTGAGTCCTCGCTAGCAGACACGCCAGCCGTTGACCTTCAGGTGTCCTCGGATCAACTAGGGGGCAACAGCACCACGTATGGACTAGACAACAGCCGGTCGGTGGCGGTGTATGCCCAATTAAGCAACGATCACGCCATCAAGCTAATGCTAGCCGATCGTGAACAAGCCACTCACAACTGGCAAGAAATAGAAGCCAGCTATCGCCTGCCCGTGGCAACCGCCATGGTCACACTAGGTGCCAGCCGAACGGACGACGCTGCGCCTTATGTATCAGAGGCCAATACGCGCGTCTGGCTAAAATACCAGCTGCGATTTTAACGGCAGCCATCACTGATAATAATAAGTACGGATCACGCTCATTATGTTAACGCTTTCATCTTCCATTACTCGGCCGCTCGGCGCTACCGTTATGCGCGGTATGACCCGTTGTGCCCCCGCGCTATTGTCCTGTGCACCAGCATTGTTACTCGGTGCAGCGATGCTCACAACGGCCCCTCATGCCGAGGCAGCGACCCCCACCGCCAGCCAGCTTCAGCAGTTAAAACAACTACCAAGAGCGCAACAAGAGCAACTTGCTCGGCAATACGGGGTGGATTTAGATAGCTTATCGACCAACAACAGTGACAAAGACGCCCAAAACGCCAATAAAGCGCCTGACACCCCCGAGCGCATCGGCGGTGAGCAAAACCAATCGGATAACGTACGGCACCCAGGCAAGGCCTCAAACCAAGATGATGATGCACTAAAACCCTTTGGCTATGCCTTTTTTGATGGCAAACCTGCCTCCATGGCCTCAGTGGACGACTTACCGCTGCCGAATGATTACCAAATCGGCCCAGGTGACACCCTCGATATCCAAGTGTTCGGTAAAGAAAATCAGCAGTACGATCTCACGGTCAAGCGCGATGGCAATATCCATTTCCCCAAATACGGCCCCATGCAAGTGGCTGGACAAACCTTTGGCAAGGTGCGCGAACAAATTAAAGCCATGTTTGAGCAGCGCGTCATAGGGGTGGATGTCACAGTAGGCATCGGCGCCATGCGCACCATGCAAGTCTATTTAGCAGGCGATGTAAAGCAACCCGGTGCGTATACGGTTAACGGCTTAACCACGGTGACCCAAGCCTTACTGGCCAGTGGGGGAATAAAAACCAGTGGCTCACTGCGTAATATTCAGCTAAAGCGCAATGGCAAGATCATTGAAACCTTAGATTTATACGACTTGCTGCTTGCCGGTGATAGCAGCAACGACGTGCGTCTGTTAAAAGGCGATACCTTGTTTGTGCCCGCGCGCGGTGCCCAAGTGGCCGTTGAGGGTGAAGTGCTGCGCCCGGCCTTGTATGAGCTCAACGGCTCGACCACGCTAAGTAAGGCCATTAACATGGCGGGTGGCGCATTACCAGAAGGGTACTTGTCTAGCGTTAGCGTTAAACGCGTGACCGAATCGGGCATTCAGCAGTTTAGCTTGGACATGAGCACCGCCAAGGGCCAAGGCTTTACCGTGAAAAACGGTGATGACATTAAAATTGCCAAAAGCAACGATGCACTCGATAATGCCGTGGTGCTGCGTGGCGAGGTGGTCCGCCAAGGCGCGTATAACTTCGAGCCGGGCATGACCATCGCCGATCTCGTTAGCAACACCCAACGTGACCTAAAACCCACCGCCGATCTCAATTATGCGCTGGTAGTGCGCGAAATCGACGCAGAGCGCAACATTGAAGTGTTGCAATTTAAACTGGGCCAAGCCATTGATCATCCCAACTCGTCCGATAACTTGCGCCTGCAACAAGGCGACCAGGTGTTTGTGTTTAACAACGGTATCGACAGTACCTTTTGGGATAAGACGCCATCCATCGAGGTTGATGATGACACCCGAGAAAGCCAGAGCCGAGTTACATTAAGCAAAGGGCATCGTAATACTCGCCCATCTCAGTTTGGTGAAAGGCAGCAAGACGACGTGTATATTGATCCGGCCACCGGCGCAGAAGTCCAAACACAAAACCAGCAAAATCAGGCTACATTAGCCAAAAAACTGGCAGAGCGCGATGACGAAGGTGAACGCTCGCTACGTGAGCAAGAGCTTGAGCCCATTATCGATCGCTTAAAAGATCAAGCCAACAACCAGTACAACGCGGCGATTGTTGAACTGGGTGGCGCGGTGAAATACCCAGGCGTCTACCCACTGCCGGCCAATGCCTCGTTTGAGCAATTGCTGGATGCCGCCGGCGGGTTGACCGAAGCCGCGTACTTGCGGCAAGCCGAAATTACCCGCCGCCAAGTAGTGGATGGCCGTTTAACCGTGCGTCATTACCCTATTGATGTAAGTAAAGCCATCAAAGGCGAAGGGCCACAGTTAACGATTCAACGCCAAGACCGAATCAATATCAAAACCAAGCCCAATTGGCACAAAGACAATACCATTGAGCTACAAGGCGAAGTGCGCTTCCCTGGTGTGTATGCCTTTGAACGTGGCGAGACCATTAAAGATGTGATTGAGCGTGCAGGCGGGTTGACGGAGTTCGCTTACCCTAAAGGGTCGGTGTTTAGCCGCGAACGACTCAAACGCCAAGAAGAAGAGCGCCTAAAAATGCTCAACCGTCAGCTGCAACAAGAAATCAGCAGCCTGGCCCTGCGCCGCCAAACCAGCAGCGCCCAATATACAACTAGCCCGTCAGAAGCCTTATCATTAGCCGAAGAGTTACAAAACGCCGAAGCGGTGGGCCGCATGGTGATCTCACTGCCACGCGCCCTCAAAGGCGATGAAGTCGCCAACATCATGGTGGAAAGCGGGGATAAGCTTTACGTGCCACCCAAAAACCCGGTGGTCAGCATTATGGGCGAAGTGCAATTTACCTCAAACCAGCTGTTTGAACCGGGCATGACCGTCAGCGACTACATTGAATCCGCCGGCGGCACCAAACAACAAGCCGACACCGACCGCATCTACGTCGTCCGCGCCGACGGCTCAGTGATGATGCCAAACAACAGCTTCTGGTTCAGCCGTAGTCAAAAACAACTCGAACCCGGCGACACCATCATCGTCCCAATCGACACCGACTACCTAGACGGCCTAAGCACCGCCTCCACCGCCACCCAAATCCTCTACCAAATGGGCGTAGCGTGGCAAGCGGTTAAGGATTAAAGCGGGGAAAGCAGTCTAGAGCTTAGATCCTAGGTCCTAGGGCACGCATTGAACTTTTGCTCTTTGCGTGCTCTGTATTCATTCATCGATAATCGGGAATGGGAATACGGAGCGCTTCGCTTACGGAGTACGGAGAAGGGCAATAACCGCAGTACATGTGTAAGATGCTTTTTCAATAATCGGCGCTCTTAGATAAGGAAATTTATTGAGATTCAAAAAGTTAAAAGTCTGGCAAAGCGCATGTCGTTTATACCCAATTAACTTGAAGATGCATGATTAAACATCTGAAAGTTATCGTTGATACGAGACGTCAAAGACCCTGCGATCTCAGGGAGAGTCACAGTAAAAAATTGGTCAATCGATTGAGCAAAATCCCGCTTGGTTTTGAAGTAACAATTATTCCGTGCATGCTCGTTCATGACCTTCCATAACCGTTCTATTGGATTGAGGTTTGGGCTATAAGGTGGCAGATAATGAAGCTCTATATTGAGCACATAGGCGGCATCTTTCACTAAGTCAGTGCGGTGATAGCCCGCACCGTCCAAGATAAGATGAACCTTGTGATTCAGCGGATAGCTTTCCCTTATCTTGCAGAAAAATCGAACAATGTTCTCACTGTTAACGGTGTCATAATCACTGATAATAGGACGGCCAAGGTCAGATAAATTAAGTGCGCCAACAATATTGAGGCGACTACGGCTCCCTGTCGTCTCTATTGCTTTGTCTTGTCCTGTGCGTATCCAGCCTTGCGTCACTTTTGTCGTTTGAGTCGGATGAACAGCATCCATAAACAGGATGGCTTCATCTTTGCCGCAGCGTGATTTGAGCGCTTCATAGGCGTCGACAAAGGCGTGTTGCTTCTCCTCATCGAATTTATGTGGCACGCCTTTAGGCTTTTTATAGCTAAAACAGGGAAAACGCATGAAGATCCAGGGAAAACGCATGAAGATCCTCGCCATGCCTGGGCTAGCGATTTAATGACTTAGTTGTCAATTAAGGCTGAAAACCGTGCGTTGCACCATGTTTATTCATAAAAATGAGTGAAAATAAAGGATCA